>NZ_CP081149.1:975043-1300057 GCF_019665785.1 Deefgea piscis | reverse complement strand
TGACCGCTGGCAATATAAGCATCAATCAAACCATAGAGTAATGCGCGGTTGGCCGGAAATGCCTGCACCGCATCACTCATGATTTGTACTGCTTGAGCATTTTTGCCTTGGCCCAATTTAATATTGCCGGCCAAAAAGGCCAACATTGGGTGATTTTTAGCTTTAGACAAACTGTCTTTGGCCGTTTGCAGTGACTGCCATGCCAAATCGTATTGCTGTAATAAATAATACGAATACGCCAAACCATAGTGCTGGGCAGTTTCATTGGCGTAACGTTTTTCTTGAATAATGCCTTGGTAATAAGGCACCCCATCACGCCCGCCCATTTGCATTGCCCGTGATTTTTCGCGAATGAATAAAAATTCGAGGCTATCGGGAACCGCTTTAAATTTAATTTCACCTAAGCGTGCTTGGGCATCAGAAATTCGCTTGAATGTAACGGGGTGAGTGCGCAAAAAATCAGGCGCATTGTTTTC
Source organism: Deefgea piscis (assembly GCF_019665785.1). NCBI lineage: Bacteria > Pseudomonadati > Pseudomonadota > Betaproteobacteria > Neisseriales > Chitinibacteraceae > Deefgea > Deefgea piscis. The sequence goes on along the minus strand of NZ_CP081149.1, from coordinate 1,299,581 downwards.
ATACAGCCGATTATGTTTTTGCAGCCGCTCAAAAAACACCACCATCGCACTCGGATCATAACCCGATTTTTTTAGGGTTTGCATGCCGATTCGATCGGCTTCTTGTTCAAACGAGTAGGTAAAATCAAGCTGTCTTTGCACGGCAACGCCCGTGCCCGCAGCAATTGCTGCCACAGCGGCATCGCCTCGTCCCGCTTGCGACGCCAATAAAGCCACTGCAATCGAGGCCAATGAAATCCACGGACTAGATTTTGTACCATCAATTAAACGCGCAATATGTCGCTGACTCACGTGGGCAATTTCATGCGCCAACACGCTGGCGACTTCAGACTCATGCTGTGCTTGCACCAATAAACCAGTATGTACGCCAACAAAACCACCGGGCATGGCAAACGCATTCACGCTGGCATCGAGTAAGGGGAAAAAAGTAAATTGGGGTTGGCTAATTTCTGCTGCGTCAGTCAAGCGGTAGCCGACTTGATTTAGATAGGCGACGATTTCAGGATCTTCGAGCATTGCACCGCTACGGCGAATTTGCCGCATCGCATTTTCACCGATTTCACGCTCTTGTTGCGTACTCAAACCTTGCTGCGAAATATCGCCAAAATCTGGCATCTCGCCGGCTTGAAGTGGTGTTATGCCGCAAGCAGCGATCAACAAAGCAATTATTTTTTGTTTCACTACGCCCTACTTCTTAATGACTGCCAGAGTCAACGATTTAAACTGAAAACCACTGCAGCATCAATGCATAAATGACTAAATAGCGCAGCACTTTACCCAAAATTAGGTAAAGCATGACTGGACGCCAAGGCCAACGCAACCAACCGGCAACACCACACAACACGTCGCCCATCAAGGGCACCCAAGACAATAACAAGCTGACTGGCCCTAAACGCTGTAAGCGCGGTAACCACTTCGCTTCGGGTGCTTTAGGCAAGCGGCGCCCCAAATACACCGTCAGCAAGCCACCCAGCACATTTCCCAACGAGGCTACTGCAACCGCTAGCCAACCTAAGTCGGGTCTAAAATGCAAAGCGGCCACTAATGCCGCCTCAGAATTACCCGGTAATATCGTTGCCGACAAAAAAGCCGTTGCAAATAATCCGGCCAACCATAAAGACAACTCAATCAAAAATGAAATGCCTCACCCGCATGCGCACTAATTGCAGCAGCAACATCACTGAATAATTCACCTTCACCACGCGTATTGCGCCATTGCCCATCGACTAAACGATAGTGATAGCCACCAGAGCGCGCTGCAAGCCAGATTTCTTGATTGGCCGCATGGCGATTAACGATGACCTTGCTGGCGTTTTCAAATTCAATTTCTAATACATTGCCAGTGCATAGCGTATCAACATCAAAATCCACTGCATCGAGAGCGATTTCAATTTGACGAAAAATGGCATCACTTACCGTTAAAAATTCTGATTCAGTCATTACTTATTCCTTCCACCATTCATGTCGCAGACAACCCTTGATTGCGGTTGAGCGTGCTAAAATAAGCATTCTACCACCGACAACCAAGCTACTATGCGCGCCCTCATTGCCTTTTTATTGACTGCTTTATTCCTCACCGCTTGTGGCTTTAAAGGTCCGCTTTATTTGCCTAAACCAACGGAAGCAACGTCAACCAGCAATAGCCAGACGTTGATTGCCAGCAGTCCAACGGCGTCGGCAGCCAGTGCAACTGCGCTGCAAAAATAATCGCTCCTTATTTAAAACATCGTGCATATTGATGCGGCTCAAACCAGAAAAATCAATGCTTTGATTCAAGCCATGGCGATCTTAATGCTGACTCAATGTATTTCAGGCATAAAAAAAGCGATCAGAAGATCGCCTTTTTTATGCCTGCATCTTGCGTTAAAAACGCTCAGGTAGCTTTTGAATAATAATGATTTTTTTGTTTTCTAAGCGAATATAACCACCAAAAACCAACTCTTTTAAAATCCGTGCAATCATTTCACGTGATGAGCCAACGCGATCAGCAATCGCTTGCTGGGTTAATGGCTGAGAAATCATTTCCTGTCCATCAACGGTTTCTAGCATGGATTCAAATAATGCCCGCACTCGGCCATACACATCAAGCAATGCTAAATTTTTCATCGTCGTCGATAAAATGCGCACCATGCGTGCCAAATTAAGGATCACAACATCTTTGACTTGCGGCTCACGATTGAGTGCATCGCGAAACTCTTGCTTAGAAAACATTAAAAACGTGCAGTTTTCTTCACACTGTACCGACCAGCCGCGTGGCTCATCATCAAGTAAAGAAATTTCACCCATCGCATCACCCGGCTCAGCAATCAAAAAGACAAACTCCTTGCCTTGATTATCGCTACTAAAATAGCGAGTCTGGCCTTCAAGTAACACATACATGCCTTCTGCAGGATCACCTTCGCGGAAAACAAAAGCCCCTTTGGGCATGCTACGTTTCACGCCAACTTGAACCATATATTCAAGTTGTTCCTCAGAAAAACCTTGTAACAACGGTACATTTTGTAAAATAGATAGCATAAAAGCCTTGTAAATGACGCGTATCGCGCCTTATCAAATCAGCATCAGTGTAAAAGAATTTCAGCCAGTTACTTTTTTTACTCAATGGCAAAAAATAATACAGTTAAAACGGGTTAAATCTGTTTAGCTACAAATACTTCAATTTTTATAAATTAAAATTGCTCTGGTAATTTTTTCAAAATCACCAATCGCTTACGTCCGGTCTCTACGTAACCGCCCGCTACCAGTTCTCGCATAATTTTAGCAATCATTTCACGCGAAGCGCCAACACGATCAGCGATATCTTGTTGACTCATCTGCTCATCAATCAACAAACCTTCTGCTGTAGGTTGTGCTAAACGCTCGAACAAAACTCGAATTCGTCCATAAACATCTTTGAGTGCAAAATCTCTCACCATATTGGTTAAAGAAAAGATAACCTTCATTGCACTATTAAGCATCTGATCTTTCAGTTCTGGGGTCATTACCAACAAACTCATAAAGTCTGTTTTATGAATACTCATCACCACGCAATCGGTTTCGGCTTCAGCACAAATTGAACGACGCTCATCACAAAACAAAGCCAACTCACCAAAAGAAATACCGGGCTCAGCAACGTGATAAACAAACTCTCGCCCACTGTCATTACTAGAGTAAAGCTTTAAACGCCCTTCCAATAAAACATACATGCATTCGACCACGTCGTTTTCATAAAATAAAATCGTGCCTTTTGCAATATTACGCAAAATACCTAAGGATTCAACCTGTGCAAGTTCTTCATCAGTTAAAGAACTAAATAATTGTGTTTGTGCCAATATTGAACGCATTCATCATCCATTAATGTTTTGCAGCTTTTTCAGTTGCTGATGCTTCAGCGGCCTGTGAGGCGGATATTGATGGATCAAGGTCGGCAATGGGCGACAATGAGCCAGTTTTTACATCCGGAGGTGGTGCGACCTCGTTAATTTTTTTTGCCTGCATGTATTCATTCATTTCCTTCCAGCCAGCAAAAATATCAGCTTTAGCCACTTTGCTATTACGCCGAAAACAATCCTCTAAAGAACGACCACTATGCCGACATGATGCACCAATCGCTTTACCGTTGGCTTTTTGTTTATTCAACATTTCTAGCATCTGATCACAGCCACTGAGCATCATCATCAATGGCAAAACCAGCGCTAGGGTTTTTACTGACTTCATAAGCAAGGACTCGTAATTTTCAGTCAAGCCAAATTGTATGTGAAAAAGCCCATCATGTCGCAAAGACATAACGGGCTGACCTACATAATTGAGCATTTTACGATAATTTGGGTGCTTACGCCTGCTGAATTCCAGCCAGCATCCACCGTGGATCACCATCAATCGGGCGAACAAAGTGCCAGATTTCACGGAATGCCACTGGTGCTGCATGCAAACTTTCGCTCACTGTGCCAGAGAACTCAACGCTGGCGATCATACGGCCGCCTTCGTTGACTGCTTCAAGTACTTGCAGATTTAATTCTGGGAATTCTGCAACATCTGCATTGCTGCCAATCTCATCTTTCAAGTCAGCAAACAATTCAGGCGTCATATAGCGGCGCATTTCTTCTGCTTGGGACGGTGAGTTCAGCGATTGCATGTGCATAAAACTTGCACGCGCTTGGCGCAAAAATGCTGCCACTTCAGTGCCATCAGGCAAGCGTGTGATTGGTGCTGCGCTTAATGGTGCTGCCCCACCCCATGCTGAGGTTGGTGCTGCAGCGCCTTCGCCAATCCGAAACACACGATCTTGCTCAACAGGCGCAGCGGGTGCGGCTGGCATTGGTGACATGCCGGCATAATTCATCGCGTTCGGACGTACAGCTTGCGCTTGAGCCTGTTGACGACGACGCATCCACATCACACCACCCGCAGTTAAAGCGCCGAGTAATAACAAAGTACCCCACGGAATACCGCCATCACCTTGAGCAGAACCCGATGCATTGCCGCTATTGCCAAACATATAACCCAATAATGAGCCCGCAGCCAATCCACCCAACACACCACCCATCATGCCCATACCGCCTGATTTTTGTTGGGCGGGTGCGGCCTGCTGCTGTCTTGGCGCTTGTTGCTGTTGCATATTATTACGCTGTGGCGCTGGTGCGGCTTGACGCTGCATACCACCAGAGCGGCCGCCGCCAACCCGTTTTGCTTCGGCCATATTGGCAGTAAACAAAGCCGTACTCATCATGACGACCATTAAAGTGTTCGCAAAACGCGCCATTTTAAAATCCTTGGTTAATTAGTAACTTTGATCAGTTAGTTGGGGCAAAGTGTAATAAGTTCAATCAATTTAAAAATATTAACTAAAAAAAACAAAGTCTATTGCCACAAAATCAAAGTGTTATCTTCAATGCTAGTTACTTTCAACTGCTCCACTTAAGCACGCTGCCCACGCTCAATCGTCACCCCAACACGAGCGACTTCTTGCAAAATCCCTAACTTAGTGACCGAAACTTTAATCCAAGGTGCACCAAAATCATTCAGTACAATATTGGCAATATGCTCGGCCAAAGCTTCGAGTAAAAGGAAGTGCTTTTCGGTTAAATCTTGCCGAATCTGCGTGACCACTTTGTCATAATCAATCGTGTCGTTCAAATGATCAGAAACACAGGCGCGCGCCGAAGGTAGGCCGATTTCTAAATCCAATTCGACGACTTGTGACTGTGTGCGTTCCCAGTCGTACCAACCCAATACCGTGCTGGCACGCACTTGCTGCAAATAAATAATATCCATGTAATCTGTTTACCGTCGGTGTACGTAACCGGTTTGAGGATGAAGCCGGTTTAGCTTAGAATCAAACCCCCCCAATTGTAGTGGAAATTTAGATGTCGCTGCCAATGTCATTGCTGATTATCGCCGCCTATTTACTCGGATCGCTGTCTTTTGCCGTGATTGTATCTAAAACCATGGGCTTAGCTGATCCACGCACCTATGGCTCAAACAATCCCGGTGCTACCAATGTTTTACGTTCAGGCAATAAAAAAGCGGCCGCGCTCACCTTACTTGGTGATGCATTAAAAGGTTGGATCGCCGTCTTTGCCGCCCAATGGATTGCCCCGCTCATCGGCCTTGGAGAGGCCGGCTCGCCCAGCTACACCCTCGCCATTGCCGCGGTCATGATTGCAGTAACCATTGGTCATATGTGGCCGATTTTCTTTAAATTTAAAGGGGGCAAAGGTGTTGCCACTGCGGCAGGCATTTTATTGGCACTCAACCTATGGCTTGGCTTGGCCACACTCGCAATTTGGGTCTTTGTGGCTAAAGTGCTCAAGATTTCATCGCTGTCGGCCTTAATCGCCGCTGCCGCAACGCCGTTGCTAACCGCTTTATTACTGCCCAATCAAACCGTTTATCTTGGCGCGGTCACAGTGATTGCGGTGTTACTCATTCAACGGCACAAACAAAACATCATCGGCCTAATGAAAGGCAAAGAAAGCAAAATCGGTGATAACAGTAAATCTTAAGTTTTCAGGGAACAAAAAAACAAAAAAGCCGAATAATAATTCGGCTTTTTTGTCGCTCAAAATCAATCAACCTTGTTTGGTCGCATCACGAACGATTCTGGCTTTTTCACGTACCCATTCACGATCTTTTTCTGCTTGGCGTTTATCATGTTGTTTTTTACCTTTAGCCAAACCAATCTCAACTTTGATAAAACCATTTTTAAGATGCATATTGATCGGCACCACGGTATAACCCGAGCGATCCACTTTCATCGCCAACTTATCGATTTCACGTTGTTTGAGCAATAATTTACGCGTACGAACCACATCGGGAACGACATGCGATGATGCATTAAGCAGCGGTGAAATATGGCAACCAAATAAATAAAAGTCACCATTTTTATGGATCACATAAGCTTCTTTGATTTGCACGCGGCCAGCTCGGATGGATTTAACTTCCCACCCCTCGAGCATAATGCCCGCTTCTAGCTTTTCTTCAATAAAGAAGTCGTGAAACGCTTTACGATTATCGACGATAACCATGATGCGTCTCCTGTACGGAAAAAAGAAAGGATTCTAGCATGCCAGCGCAGTACAAAGCACCTCAACGCATTCTTTGCCTCTATACCGGTGGCACCATAGGCTGCGCACCAAGCCCCTTAGGTTTAGCACCTAAAGCAGGGATTTTAAGCCCAGTGATTACCAATTTACTCGCACAAGAGCATAACCTCGGCATTGCACTTACTTTACGCGAATACCCTGAGGCACTCGATTCATCGAGCATGCAACCCTCAGATTGGCTAAGAATCGCTCAAGATATTGACGCGGCCTATCATCAATTTGATGGATTCATTATTTTACACGGCACAGACACCTTAGCCTGGACCGCGGCCGCACTACACTGGCAACTCAATCAAATCGATAAACCCGTCGTCATCACAGGTTCCCAGCGTCCATGGCTTGAATTGGGTAGCGATGCGCCGGCAAATTTTCAACTAGCACTTGATGCAGTACAAAGTCAACGCCACGCTGTGATGGTGGCATTTAATGGCCTGTTATTGCCGGGTTATGCCGTAAAAAAACTCGACGCTGATGCCGACGCTGCATTTGCAGCCCCAAATTGGCAAGGAGAATGGCCAAGTACTCAGCCAGGGAACTATCAGTTTTACCCACTCAACCCAAGCCTAAACATTCTCAGTATTAAACTTTATCCGGGCAGTGAGACTTGGCTAGCATCCAGTATTAATTCGCAGGTATTTGCTGCAATCGCTATAGAAACCTATGGTAGTGGCAATATACCCGACCATTTTTTATTAAAAAGCGCCCTAAAAAACGCAGTAAACGCTAAAAGTTTAATAATAAATTGTAGCCAGTGCATTCGAGGTCAAGTGCGCCAAGGACATTACGCGGCAGGTAGTTTTTTACAAGAAATCAATGCATTAGCAGCCGGGCGCTTAACTATAGAAGCAGCAACAACGTGGCTCTATACGGCACTCGCTAAAAAAACTGATCAGGATTCATTGCGTAAGGCATGGCAAACTGTGGCGCATATGGTATAGTTGCGCCCTATCGTTATTTTGCATGCCAAAATACTCGACGGCGGGCCTCCCCGCATAGCTAGAAGGTGAACTTGGTCAGGTCCGGAAGGAAGCAGCCACAGCTTTTGATGCTAGTGCCGGGGGTTGGGCTCGCCACCTCACCCATACGCTTATGCCAAATTAACAATCAAAGTCCTCGAGACTTTGATCGACATCAACGCACGTCTTTACGAAAAAAAACATAATGGGTTTCGCAAGCTGATGCTTCGTGTATCTCCAGTGGTATTTTAGCGCCATTCACCAAAATCGGTTGAATGGCGTTTTTTTCACCTTGAATCCCTGCCAACTCCCCTGCATAATCGCGCAAATCCATTTTGGGCGCACAGCATGAAATTTCTTTTTGATCTATTTCCTATCCTGTTGTTTTTCGGCGCTTATAGCTATACCAACGATATTTTCCTCGCTACAGGCGTCACCATTGTGGCCACTTTTGCACAAGTCGCCTACAGCTGGATTCGTCATCGACATGTCGACAAAATGCTGTGGATGAGTTTGGTATTGATTACCGTCATGGGCGGACTCACAATCGTCTTTCACAACAAACAATTTATTATGTGGAAGCCAACCGTTTTATATTGGCTATTTACTCTGGTACTCGTTGGCGCTTGGCATCTGAAGCAAAATAATTTAATTGAAAAACTCATGGGTGCACAAATGAATTTACCGCGCCCGATTTGGACTCGATTAATGTACGCTTGGGCCTTGTTTTTTTTGGCGATGGGCGCACTTAATATCTTCGTATTTCATAGCTTTGACGAAGCCATTTGGGTCAATTTTAAAGTGTTTGGCACCTTGGTACTCACGCTCGTTTTTGTCGTGGCACAAAGTGTTTATTTGTCCAAACATATTCAGCCCGAAGAAAAAGATTAATTAAACCATCGCAAGGGTTGTTTAAATGCCTTTATACGCCATCATCGGTACTGACAAAGCAGATTCACTCGCCGATCGACTTGCAGTTCGACCAGCACATTTAGCGCGCATGGAAGTACTGAAAGCTGAAGGACGTTTAGTCCTTGCCGGTCCATTCCCCGCTATTGACAGTGTGGATCCGGGACCTGCAGGTTTTAGTGGTAGCTTGATTGTTGCCGAATTTGATTCCCTGACAGCTGCAAAAGCATGGGTGTCAGCTGACCCCTATGTAACAAGTGGAATTTTTACCGACGTGTCAGTGAAACCCTTCCGACATGTACTACCCTAAGAGTCTGGTATGATAAGCATTACCGAAGAAATCCGCCTGCGTTTAGCTGTGCTAGAGCCCGAAAACATTGATATTTTCGACGATAGCTCAGCGCACGCAGGACATGCCGGAGCCGCCAATGGCGGCGGTCATTTTGAAGTGACCATCGTTTCACCTGTATTTGCGGGTAAGAAATCGCTACAGAGACACCGTATGGTGTACCAGTATTTAGCTGACTTAATTCCAACACAAATACATGCACTCAGTATTCGAGCGTTAACGCCGGATGAATTTTAAAATAGAATTAGCCGATTCATAGAGGAAACACTGCACATGTTTAAAGCAAACCGTTTGGTTTTGGCAATTGCCGCAGCCACTCTAACCACAAGCGTTTTCGCCGCACCTGCCGGCACTTTAGCCACAGTGAATGGCGTTGCCATTCCAAGTAGCAAAGCGGACCTATTCATCAAAGAATTAACCGCGCGTGGCCAAAAAGATACGCCTGAATTGCGTGCTCAAGTGAAAGATGAACTCATTAAAAATGAAGTAATCTATCAAAATGCATTGAAAAAAGATCTGGCTAAAAACCCAGAAGTTCAAATGCAAATGGATATGATGAAACAACGGATTTTGATCGGCGCTGATATCAACGCATTTGTAAAAGCTAATCCAATTACCGACTCTGAATTACGCAAAGAATACGACAAAATCAAAGTCAACTTTGCCAGCAAAGAATTCAAAGCACGCCACATTTTGGTTCCAACTGAAGCTGAAGCCAACGCCATCATTGCTGACCTGAAAAAAGGCAAAAAATTCGATGAATTGGCTAAAGCCAAATCAATTGATAAAGGCAGCGCAACCAATGGCGGCGATTTAGGCTGGGCGAACCCAAATAACTTCGTTAAAGAATTTGGCACTGCTTTAGCTGCTTTGCCAAAAGGCAAAATGACTGATAAACCAGTTAAAACCCAGTTTGGTTTCCACATCATCAAGCTTGATGATGTACGTGAAGCCAAAGGCCCAAGCTTTGAAGAAGCCAAAGGCGAATTAATGCAACAAATGCAAGCGCAAGAAGTGCAAAACTATGTGAACGAATTGGTTAAAAAAGCCAAAATCGATTAAGCATTGATAGGCAATAAAAAAACCGGATCAATGATCCGGTTTTTTTATTTATTGCGAAGTTATTTTTTAACTGGCGCACTGGCTTTCATTGGCGTACTGGCTTTCATGGATTTATCCATTTTAGCGGGGGCCGCAGGCGCTGCCATTTTGCCACCTACTGAAATCTCACCTTTGATTTTAGTATAAGTACCTTCTTTAATACCCGGTACTTTCATGATGTCTTCCGTAGTTTTGAAGGGACCATTTTTAGTACGGAAATCAATAATGTCTTTGGCTTTACTCGGACCAATACCCGTTAATGCCTCCAATTGCGCTTGGTTTGCCGTATTTAAGTCAACCGCCGCAAAAGCCATACTCATCAAGGCAAAACTGGCAAATACCGCAAGAAAAAGTTTTTTCAGCATAATCTAATCCCAATCAAGTTTGAAAAATAGCATCATTGCGTATCATTGGATACGTGTGGCAACTATAGCAGGCCATCTCAATAATTCCATATTTTGTCAGGCAGCAACAAGGAAAACGTATGAAAGGCATCACATCGCAGCACACAGTTGAGCATTATGAGAATTTCCCTGTGGGTTCTTTTTTGCTGCCAAAGCAATACCGCCCTGCGGTTGCGGTGGTTTATCACGTTGCTCGTTATGCTGATGATCTCGCCGACGAAGGCCATGCCAGTGCCAGTGAGCGCCTTGCTGCGCTTGACGAATGCAGTGCAGAATTACAGAGAATTGAACGTGGCGAGATGCCGCTGACGGCGCGATTTCAAGCGCTCGCGCCAGTCGCGCAACGCTACCAAATTCCACTACAACTGTTTGAAGATTTATTTTCTGCTTTTCGCCAAGATGTGGTTAAAAATCGCTACCAAAATTTTGGAGAAGTCATCGATTACTGCCGCCGCTCTGCCAATCCAGTGGGGCGCATCTTGCTGCATATTTTTGATCAAACTGATGCACGCCAATTGGCCTTATCCGATGGCATTTGTTCGGCACTGCAACTGGTCAATTTTTGGCAAGATGTAGCCATTGATTGGCAAAAAGATCGCGTTTATTTACCACAAGATGACTTACTTCGCTTTGTCGTGACTGAACAAGATTTAGCCAATGGCATTGCAACACCGGCTTTCAAACAATTAATGCACTTTCAATGCGATAGGACTCGCCGTATGCTGCGCGCCGGATCACCCTTGGGCGTACAATTGCCAGGTCGAGTCGGTTTAGAAATTCGCACTATCGTCCTCGCCGCAGATCGCGTTTTAAGTAAAATACACGCAGCACAGTACGATGTTTTTAATGCCAGACCCACCCTCAGTCGAGGCGATTGGCCGGCTATTTTATGGCAGGCGCTGAAAACAGGAGTTACGAAAAAAACCGCCAAATGAAACAAAAAAATCAACGCGCCTTAATCAATTTATTGACTGCTCGCTCATGGCCCGCACGCATTTCAGCCATCATCATTCTGAGCATTGCCGCCTTCACTTGGTGGAGTGAACGCAGCGTCTCGCCTGGGCAGCTCGCAAAAGGCAGCAGCATCGAAGGCCAAGTAGTTGCCGTTGCCGATGGCGATACCATCACACTACTGGATGCCAATAAGCAGCAATATAAATTACGCTTGGCCTATATCGATGCGCCCGAAAAGGCGATGCCTTTTGGCCAAGCCGCTAAAACACACTTATCTGACTTGGTATTTAAGCAAAATGTCAGTGCACACATTGATGATGTTGATCGCTATGGACGAGGTGTTGCCAGAATTAGTAAAAATCAACAAGATATTAATTTGGCACAAGTGAACTCAGGCTTTGCTTGGCACTACACGACCTACGCCAAAAAAGCTCAGCCAGCAGCCGACTTTGCTGACTACGCCAATGCTCAGCACGCAGCAAAATCCGCACGACTCGGTTTATGGCAAGACCCACAAGCAATGCCGCCATGGGACTGGCGTAAAGCCAAGCGTAGTGAATGAGGTATTGCCACCTAGCCAATATTAAATATCGATTTTAGAGCAATACCCATAGTGAAAAACGTGATGATGACAATCACACAATAAATCGCGACATCAGTATCTTGCTGCATCACAGAGAAGGAAAACACCCGAGCAAGCGACAGCTCGCAGCTTTAAAACGTCCATACACAATGACAAAGGCCGCTCAAATTTCGCAGTATTGTGAAATAAAACCTGTAACGTCGTTGTAGCTCAGTTCAGCAAGGCCAAATCACTAAATATTTGGTAGAATTGCGCCAAATTTATCGTTGGTCCTCACCGCTTGGAATCAAAATGTCTGTAGCTCGTATTACTTTCGCCGCTGTTTTTTCTGTAATGACCTGCATGGCCTATGCCGGTGAAGCAGAAGATCTGCAGCAACTCTTACGTGCACGACAATTTGCGCAAGCGGTAGAACGTGCGGATAAGTTTCTCGCCAAAACTCCGAAAGACGCGCAAGTTCGATTTTTACGCGCCATTGCATTAACCGAAATGGGTCGCAACGAAGATGCCATCAAGGCGTTTAATAAACTCTCTGAAGACTATCCGCATCTCCCTGAGCCTTACAATAATCTCGCAGTGCTTTATGCCAATACCAAGCAATTTGACAAAGCCCGTACCGCATTGCAAATGGCGATTCAAACTAATCCAAGTTATGCCATCGCTCATGAAAACATGGGTGATTTGTATGCCCGCCTCGCCTCGCAGGCATATGACAAAGCATTGCAAATCGAGAACAGCAATTCGCAGCTACAAACCAAACTCAAATTAGTTGGCACCCTATTCAATCCAAATCAAGCCCCGGCAACACGAATCGCTGCGGCGCAAACGACAACCATACCATTAGCCGCAAAAGTACTCCCTGCAGCCAACAAAACTCAAGTGAGTGCGTCGGCCAATATTGGCATTATTACGCCACAACCAACGCTACCTGCGATTGTGCCGAGTAAAACTACGGCGCCAAAAGCAACAGCCACGGTACTGGCCAGCATCAGCCCAACAGTAGCGCCAAAGAGCACCCCAACTGCAACGCCAAAGAGCACACCAACGACAACACCCAAGGCAACAAGCACGCCTAACGCAGACAAAGAACAGCAACAGCAAGTCATTGCCAGCGTAGAAGATTGGGCCAATGCGTGGAGCAAGCAAAATGTCGGCGCTTACGTTAATAGCTACGCCAAATCATTCAAAGCCCCTGGCGGACGTGCCGCGTGGGAAAAAGACCGTCAAAGCAAAATTGCCGGCCCTAAATCCATTGACGTCAAAGTCAGTAAATTTAAAGTCAGTATGATTGACGATAACAATGCCAAGGTCACACTACGTCAATCGTACAAATCAGATCGCTTATCCAGCAACACCACCAAAACACTCATCATGCAAAAAAGTGGCAATCGCTGGTTGATACTTGAAGAACGGATCGGCGGCTAAAAATCAGTATGCTACGTTTATCCCCTTGGACCAAGCGTCTACTTTGCTTGGCTGCGTTACTTTGCTTGGCGCCTGCCGCCACGCCGCGCTTTTTTGAATTTAGCGACGCTTCGTTCGAGCTGAGCAGCGAAGCGAAAGGCGTGGCGCATACCGGCAGTCATGAAGAACGAATCATCGCCGCACTAGATGCGATTCGTAGTGGCAATATGGCCGACGCTCGCGCCACGGTCGACGCGCTGATTGCCGAGCAACCCAATTATCGTCTCGCCCAATTATTACGTGCGGACCTTTACGCTATGCGTGTAATGCCGCTATCGACGATCGGCGGCGGCGTCGCCAGCGCACCCAGCAATGTACTCGATGATTTACGCAAAGAAGCCTTAGTGCGAATTGCGCACCGCAACGACAAGATTAATGCCGATCGCTTGCCGGCCAATATTGTGGCTTTTGCACCGCAGCAAAAATTCGCCATTTTGATCGATGCCGCAACATCGCGACTGTATGTCTTTGCCAATGACAACGGACGCCCCAAACGTATAAAAGATCATTACGTCACCGTGGGTTTATTGGGCGTTGATAAAAAAGTGGAGGGCGACCAACGCTCACCGCTTGGCGTTTACTTCGTCACCAGCCACCTTCCTCGCGAACAGCTGGATAAAACCTATGGTTCACTGGCTGATTTATATGGTGTTGGGGCTTGGCCGATTTCTTATCCGAATGAACTCGATCGTAGTCAAAGCCGCACCGGACACGGCATCTGGCTGCATGGCAGCCCTGCGGCCACGTATGCTCGAGCGCCACAAGCATCCAATGGCTGTGTTGTACTCACCAATGAAGAAATGCTGGATGTCGCCCAATACCTACAACCGGGCAACACGCCGGTGATCTCAGTGCCGGCCATCAAATGGGTCAATGCCGAGCAATGGCAACAACAACACAACGCCGGACTAGCCCTACTTGAGCAATGGAAAAGTAGCTGGGAAGCGCTCGATACCCAGCAATACTTGAACTTTTATTCGGCTGATTTTCGCAGTGGTGAGGGACAAAATATCAGCACTTGGCGCGAGCAAAAAGCGAGCGTCAACGCTGGAAAAACTTGGAGTAAAGTTCAGCTAAATGATCTATCCATTTTTGCGGCAGGTCCTCAAGCCAGCCAAATGGTGGCAACCTTTAATCAAAACTACCGCAGTAACAATTTGAATAATCAGATGAAAAAGCGCTTGTATTGGCAGCAAGATAACGCAGGCTGGAAAATCGTTTGGGAAGGCAATGCACTCAATTAATATGAAGTGCTGATTGAAGGTATTGAACCAAAGCGAACATCAACAATAGCTTACAGATATATACCCAATAAAAAACCCGCCATTGATAGCGGGATTTTTATTGGAAAAAGCAATATTTACAAGGTCAAACCACCGGTAACTTCAATTACCGCGCCATTGATATAGCTAGCTTCATCCGATGCTAAAAATGCGTATACATTGGCAATTTCAGCAGGCTGTGCAAGACGGCGCATTGGCACTTTTTCTTCCATCGCTTGAATGACTTTTTCTGGCATGTCATTCAAAATTGGCGTAGCAACAAAACCCGGACAAATCGCATTGGCACGAATGCCTTTTTTACCGAGTTCTTTCGCCCATGTTTTTACAAAACCAATGACGCCAAATTTAGATGCGGCATAATTGGTTTGGCCAAAATTACCGTAAATCCCCACCACTGAGGATGCGTTTAGAATCACGCCTGATTTTTGCTCAATCATGGTATCAACAACCGCTTTAGTGCAGTTGTAAACACCTTTTAAATTAATATCAATCACGCGATCAAACTGGTCTTCAGTCATTTTAAATAACTGCGCATCCATGACGATGCCCGCATTGTTCACTAAGACGTCAATTCGCTGATATTTGTCCTTCACGGCGGCCACCATCGCAGCAATGGTGTCAGTCTTCGTGACATCAACCACATAACCCACCGCATCAGCACCACCGGCTGTTAATGCGGCAACGACCGCAGCAACGCCCGCTGGATTAACATCACATACCACGACTTTTGCACCTTCGGCGGCGAATTTAATCGCCGTGGCTTCGCCGATACCGCTCGCAGAGCCCGTAATGATCGCTACTTTATCTTTCAATCTCATAACATACCCCTACACGCTGTCAGATACCCATACGGGTTACTTATGCAGCATAGAACAAATGCTGCGTCGCAACAACAGGATTTACGTCAATTGATTGTAAACATGTAGCGATCGCACGCATTCGCGTCAGAGATCACTCTCTTGGATCAGGGAACGACAATCGACCACTCGCAAATCATTGTCGCGGGCGAAAGTCATAATAAATTCAAAAACGCGCGGATCGATTTTTTCTAATTGTTTATCAACGGCAACACAACGCACGTTGTTATGCACCATCGGCCGAACAAATGGCGCGTAAGACAACTTTTGGTCGACACCAAAAGTAGACAGGATACCTGAGAGGCGCTCAGCCCAATCGCTAGGGCGAAATTCGCGCCCGTTACTGGTAATGCCTTGAATAATGATTTCGTAGGGATTGCAGATCATGTGGGCGAATGCTTTATTTAATTCGAGAACTGACATCAGTATAACACTCCACTTAGACTCCAGCTCATGAAAATGTAGCGCCATGCTGAATAAGTACACAGCCAACAGATCCCGCAAATGACTTGCCTTTATGGGGAAAAACATTGAATAATGTTCGTTTTTTCAGCCATTTGGTCACATGCTAAGTGCTAATCGACCAGGACAAAATCTGATGCGCCACTACCTCAAGTTCAGCGACTTTACTCTAGAAGAATATCAATACCTCTTTGAACGCACGGCCAAATTAAAAGCTCGTCTCAAATCAGGTGCGCTTTACCAGCCACTACCTGGCAAAGTCTTGGGAATGATTTTTGAGAAATCATCCACTCGAACACGCGTTTCTTTTGAAGCAGGTATGTATCAACTGGGCGGCCATGCGATGTTCTTGCAATCTAAAGACACGCAACTCGGGCGCGGCGAACCGATCGAAGATGTCGCTAAAGTCATGAGCCGAATGGTCGATATCGTCATGGTCCGAACTTTTGAGCAAAGCATTATTGATCGCTTTGCCGAAAACTCATTAGTACCAGTTATCAACGGCTTAACCAATGAATACCATCCTTGCCAAATCATGGCGGATATTTTCACTTATATCGAACATCATGGCTCGATTGAAGGGAAAACCGTTTGCTGGATTGGTGACAGTAATAATATCAGCCGCACTTGGCTACAAGCGGCAAAAATCTTTAACTTCAAACTCAATTTGGCCTGTCCACGCGGCTATGAAATGACCGTCCTTGATGGTGAAAGCTACAGTACTGACAACTTCGAAACCTTTAATGACCCTTATTTAGCTGCCATTGGTGCTGATATTGTGACCACCGACGTGTGTACATCGATGGGCTATGAGCGCGAAACCCTGCAGCGTAAAAAAGATTTTATTAATTACAAAGTTTCCGAAAGCTTAATGCAGCAAGCCAAGCCCAATGCGCTATTTATGCATTGTTTACCTGCGCATCGCGGCGAGGAAGTCGACCCCGAAGTGATTGACGGCCCGCAATCGGTGGTTTGGCAAGAAGCAGAAAATCGCATGCATACCCAAAAAGCCGTGATTGAATTTTTACTACTTGGCCGCGTGAACGACTAAATGTTAGGCATCACCGATCTTTGGGCGTATGTATTGGGAACGGTACTGATTATTTTAGTACCAGGCCCTAATTCATTATTTGCGCTCACCATGGCCAGTACCCGTGGTCGCAAAGCTGGCTTTGCGGCTGCTGCGGGCATTGTGGTGGGCGATTTAATTTTGATGCTGGCGGCGAGTTTAGGGGTGGCTTCTTTAATGAAAGCCAACCCCATTGCCTTTGATATCGTGCGTTATTTAGGCGCTGCCTATCTGACGTATATCGGTATACGCGCTTTATTTGCTAAGTCTCAGAAAGATACCCCTGAGGCTAGCCACCCTGAACACTCGGCAAAAAAAGCCTTTCGCTCTGCGCTGGGTATTTCACTCGTGAATGTAAAAGCCATTTTATTTTTTATGGCGTTTTTTCCGCAGTTTGTGAACCCGAATTACCCACACGTTTGGCATACTTTTGCCGCGCTCGGGCTCATCGTGCAATTGGTCAGCATCAGCTATTTGACCACTTTAATCTTGGTCGGTAGCAGCCTAGCACGCCGACTTTCAGCTAAAATCTGGCTGAAAACCTTGTTAAATAAATTAGTAGGCACTTTGTTTGTCAGCTTTGGCTTGCGCCTCGCACTGAACTGATTGAGCAATTATCTTTCTTGAACTAAAGACTAAGGCAATATGTATGTCCGATATTAATAAAGTAGTTCTCGCTTATTCCGGCGGCCTTGATACTTCTGTGATTTTGAAATGGCTGCAAGACACTTATCAATGTGAAGTCGTTACCTTTACTGCCGATCTCGGCCAAGGTGAAGAGCTAGAACCTGCCCGCCAAAAAGCGCTGCAATTTGGGATTAAGCCAGAAAATATTTTTATCGATGACTTACGCGAAGAATTTGTTCGTGACTTTGTTTTCCCAATGTTCCGTGCCAACACCGTGTACGAAGGTGAATACCTACTTGGCACATCGATTGCCCGTCCATTGATTGCCAAACGCCAAATTGAAATCGCCAATCAAACCAATGCCGATGCGGTATCGCATGGCGCAACAGGCAAAGGCAACGATCAAGTTCGTTTCGAATTGGGTTACTACGGCCTAAAACCCGACGTTAAAGTGATTGCGCCTTGGCGTGAATGGGATTTGTTGTCACGCGAAAAACTGCTGGCCTACGCAGAAAAAAACAATATCCCAGTAGATATGAAACACAAAAATGGCGGCGCGCCGTACTCGATGGACGCTAACTTGCTACACATCAGCTTTGAAGGCCGTCACCTCGAAAATCCATCAGCAGAAGCTGAAGAAACCATGTGGCGTTGGAGCGTGAGCCCAGAAGCCGCACCAGATGCGGCTGAATACCTCGATATTGAATTTGAAAAAGGTGATATCGTGGCACTCAATGGCGTTCGCATGTCACCAGCGACGGTGTTAACCAAACTGAATGAACTGGGCGGCAAACACGGTATTGGCCGTTTGGACTTGGTTGAAAACCGATACGTCGGTATGAAATCACGCGGTTGCTACGAAACACCTGGCGGCACCATCATTCTGAAAGCACATCGCGCGATTGAGTCGATCACGCTCGATCGCGAAGTGGCACATTTGAAAGACGATCTCATGCCGCGTTACGCCAGCATGATTTACAACGGTTTCTGGTGGGCCCCTGAGCGCAAAGTACTGCAAACATTGATCGACGCAACGCAAGCAACCGTTAATGGCTGGGTGCGTGTGAAATTGTATAAAGGCAATGTGATTGTGGTGAGTCGCGACTCAAAAACCAACTCACTATTTGATATGAATATCGCCACTTTTGATGATGACGGCGGCGCTTACAATCAAGTCGATGCCGGTGGCTTTATTAAATTGAACGCCTTACGGATGCGAATTGCCGGCCGTTTAAATCAAAAATAATGGTTGTCGACTACGCCGATCTTTCTTCAAACGGAGTACGGCGTAGATGCAATAAGTAGTACAACAAGGTAACACAATTACTTATCGACTTAACGGCTCGGAAAATTCTGAGCCGTTTGCATTCCCCTAATCGAGATAACAAATGCTAGATGCCTTCTTAGCAATGGATGAAGAACAATTCACCACGCTTTCGGTGACCATTTTATGCAGTGCTTTAATCATCTATATGGGTTTTATCATTTACAATCTTGCCAAAGAATCAAAAGCAGGCAAATACGGCACCATTGTGCTGTTCTTTGTGCTTGGCTTTGGCATGCTCGGTTTTATTGCCAAAGAAATTCTATCGAAAGTATTACTCAAATAAACTGCTTACCAAGGAAGTCACTATGAGCCAATTTGATCAAGTTTCTGTTTTAAAGCAAGGCAATGTCTATTTTGATGGCAAATGTGTCAGCCATACTGTTTTGTTTGCCGATGGCAGCAAAAAAACCATCGGTGTTATTCAACCGTCCGCACTGACTTTTAATACCGGCGCAGCTGAAATCATGGAAATTGTTGCTGGGGTATGCTCAGTTAAACTAGCGAACGAAAGCACTGCAACAACATACTCTGCTGGTCAATCTTTCAGCGTTCCAGCGAACTCAAGCTTTGATATTGAAACCATCGAAACGCTGCATTACGTTTGTCATTTCGCCTAATTCATTGCATGTTTCAAGTGAATCAAGACTTGATTCACTTGAATTTAAAACCTATTTTATTTATTCATCATCCTGCGAGCCTTAATATGCCTTCTTTCGACATTACCTCTGCCACCGATATGGTCGCGCTAAAAAATGCGATTGATGTGGCGGCAAAAACCATTATTAATCGTTACGACTTTAAAGGCACCAGTGCCAAAGTTGAACTGAACGAGAAAGATAAACTCATCACTTTACACGGTGATTCAGATTTTCAACTCGATCAAATTAAAGATATTGTTTTCCCAGCCCTAGAGAAAAAAGAAGCCGATAGCAGCAAACGCCTAGAACAAGGCGATGTGCAAAAAGTATCGGGTAATAAAGTCAAACAAACGCTAACCATCAAAGATGGTATTGACCAAGAATTAGCCAAAAAAATCATTCGCATCATTAAAGATTCAAAACTGAAAGTGCAAGCGGCGATTCAAGGCGATGAAGTCCGCATCACCGGTAAAGATCGCGATGCCCTGCAAGGTGTTATTGCTTTAATGCGCCAATCGATCAGCGATTTTCCTTTGCAATACCAAAATTTCCGTGACTAATTTGCCAAGTAAGTTGTGGTAAAAATTGTGGCTTGTCGAGAAAATCCAATCAAAACAAGCCACATTTGACCCTTATCAACATCAATGACAAGACAATAAGATTAGATAGTGTTCATCACTAGGAGAACACTATGGAAAATACCCCGCTTGCCAATATCCTAACTTCAACCATCGGTATATTGAGCCTTTTTACTATCGGCTTTATCATTGCCATGGCGATTTATCTCTATATTTATGTGCAGCGCCATATCAATGCTGAAATTGCCGAACAAAATTCCAAACAAGATCAAGTTTAAATTGCTCGATTTTTGTCACCCCAATCAATAATGCCGAGTTAAATTAGAACTCGGCATTATTTTATTCTGCAGAATGCAAAGACAAATCAGCGCGAGTAAAGCGAAAAAACCTCGCGATGTTCACCCAAGCGATGTCCGGTCCAAATAAAATCTTTAGCATTCTGTTTGGCTTCATTTTGTAGCAATGTAAATGAACAATGATTCCCCGCCCTCGCATCAAACTGAAGATCAGTAAAATAAACCATCGCCGCGATCGGATCTTTTGATAGCTGAGAAACATCAATGCAAGCCTGTGGATAAGGCTTCATAGCTTTAACCAAACCTGCAGCAACTGGACGATACGACTTACCAGCATCGATCCACGTCTGAAACAAGCCAACCATCAAACCAATTACCAGCGTTAAGCCACAAGTCCAATTGACTAAGGCACGCCGACCAATTGGCCGCTTACGAAACAACATGCGCCCCCATAGCAGGGTGACAACGATAGCAAATACCAAACCCAAGCCTAATGCAGGCATTGGCGCCGAGCTGTATTTTTGCAAGTAGTCGCCCAAGCCCACAGGAAATCCAGTCGCTAAAGCCAGCCAAGCCATCCACACGAAGATTGCCGCCAGACCCAAAGTGAGCAAGCTAAACCAATTTAATGCTGCTGCTGCCCCTCGCCTTAGCTCATCAACACCAGCACTTGCAATCAAAGCCAAGGTCACCAAAAGCGGCAAGATCAATGCTTCACTAGTCTTACCCGACAAAACAATAAATCCAAGCTGGGCAATCAACATGGTTAATAATAATTGCCAGCGCGGCTGCAGCATTTCATGTCGAAATAAGTAAATCGACCATGCCGCAAGTGGCAATGCAGGCCAAGCAAACCACACTAAAACTGCAGGTAAAAAACCAAATTCATGTCCAATTGCAAATGAGCGCGCGCCACCAAAAACACCCCACGCATAATAACGCCACCAAGTTTGAAATAATTCACCGGAGATATTTTGCAGCGAATAGCCCCACAACGCAGCAAAAGGCAATGCAATAATGAGCGCAGTAACCAGCGTTACCAGATAACTCATTTTTCGCCACTGCGAAAACAGCAATAAAAGCGATGAGATGCAGACTGCTAATAATGCATCGGCCCAACTAGCGCCAGTCAACAACACTAAAAACACCAACGCCAAGATCACACCAGCGCGCAATGGGCGCTTCATCGCCAAGGTCAAGGCATAGGCCAGCCAAGCAAATGCAGCCAACACCACGACCGCAGGTGACACATGATGCCCCCACAAAGGTAAGCCCAAGCAACCCAATAAAATAATAACGGCCATACGGCCAAAGCGTCGACCAAACAAGTCACGAGCAGCCAAGCCCGTTCCCCACATACCCAGCCCCATCCATAAGCCAGTACTTAATCGAGCAGCATCGTGGGCGGCAATACCAAACCAAGACAAAGCATTGGCCAATAGCGTGGCCACCCAATAATAAAGTGGCGCTTGGCTAAATTGTGGAATCTCAGCAATCGACGCAATAGTCCAATTGGAATGGCGCATAAAATAGGCCACAATGGCCATACTGGTATTTTCATCAGGCTTCCAAGGGTCATGCCCAACGAGCCCGGGGATAAGCCAGAACAAACAAAGTAACAACAAAAGCCAAGGTTTATCTTGAGTTTGCCCTGCTTGGGGTGCCGATTTTAGATTCGCTTGATAGGTCAGCATGTCATATTCAATCAATTTATTCGAAATAATTTTGGCATAAACCAATAAAAAAAGGCAGCTGAAAAGCTGCCTTTTTTTATTTCTAAATCTAAATTAGCGCGTGAAACGAGCAAATTTAGAATTGAATTTCTCAATACGGCCTGCCGTATCAACGATTTTTTGCTTGCCAGTGTAGAATGGATGGCATTCAGCACAAACCTCAACGTGCAAGTCTTTGCATAAAGTAGACTCAGTTTTAAATGCATTGCCGCAAGAGCAAGTCACGTTGATTTCTTCGTAATTAGGGTGGATACCAGCTTTCATGATTTTTTCCTTAGGTTATCGGGCGCCGGGGTTTTGCCGACGCTGCAAAGCATGGGATTATCGCAAAACAATCCCCAATCTGCAAGAATTAACGACGCATCGAGTCAAAAAAATCTAAATTCGTTTTTGTCGACTTGAGTTTATCCATCAAAAACTCCATCGCTTCCAGATCGTCCATCGGGTAAAGTAATTTACGTAACACCCAAATACGCTGCAACTGCTCTGGCTTGATCAGGAGTTCTTCACGGCGCGTGCTTGATTTATTGATATTAATCGAAGGGAAAATTCGCTTTTCTGCCATTCGGCGATCAAGTTGAATCTCGTTATTACCCGTACCTTTAAATTCTTCGTAGATCACATCGTCCATACGACTACCGGTATCTACCAAAGCCGTCGCGATAATGGTTAAACTACCACCTTCTTCAATATTTCGAGCGGCACCAAAGAAACGTTTTGGTCGCTGTAAAGCATTGGCATCAACCCCGCCGGTTAACACCTTGCCTGATGACGGAACGACCGTATTATACGCACGCGCTAACCGGGTAATCGAATCAAGCAAAATCACCACGTCTTTTTTGTGCTCTACCAAACGTTTCGCTTTTTCAATCACCATCTCAGCGACTTGCACATGGCGTGTCGCTGGCTCATCAAACGTCGACGAAACTACTTCGCCTTTCACTGAGCGCAACATCTCGGTCACTTCTTCAGGACGCTCGTCAATCAGCAATACAATCATCACGACTTCGGGGTGATTGGCAGTAATTGCATGTGCAATATGTTGCAGCATGACTGTTTTACCGGTTTTAGGCGGCGCCACCAGTAAGGCGCGCTGTCCTTTACCAATCGGAGCCATCAAATCGATAACACGACCAGTGATATTTTCTTCCGCTTTAATATCGCGTTCTAATTTCAAACGTTCAGTCGGAAATAAAGGGGTTAGATTTTCAAACAGAATTTTATGCTTAGAGGCTTCTGGTGCATCGCTATTGACGCGATCAACCTTAACCAAAGCAAAATAACGTTCGCCGTCTTTAGGAATTCGAATTTCGCCTTCAATCGAATCACCAGTATGCAAATTAAAGCGACGAATCTGGCTTGGGCTGACATAAATATCATCAGGACCCGCCAAGTAAGACGTATCTGGACTGCGCAAGAAGCCAAACCCATCCGGCAGCACTTCGAGCGTACCTTCACCGAAGATACTCTCCCCTTTTTTTGCACGATTTTTAAGTAAAGCAAAAATCAAATCTTGCTTACGCATGCGGTTGGCACCGTCAATTTCAAAACTAATCGCCATTTCGACTAATTCAGTGACGTGCAGATGTTTTAGGTCAGACAAATGCATAAATAATTACGCTTAAAATAATATAAAAGGGGAGGTATTACGGAAGTTCTAGAAGGGGTAAACAGTGATGTGATCACATTTAACACATCACTGCTACTTTTTTGAAGCGTATATGTATTTAACTGCAGTGTCAAATATTACTATCAATAAATGCAGTCAACTGCGATTTCGACAACGCGCCAACCTTCGTCGATTTCACTTCCCCGCCAACAAAAAGCATCAACGTTGGAATACCGCGAATACCAAACTTAGGTGGTGTTGCTTGATTTTCATCGATATTTAATTTTGCCACTTTCAACTTCCCAGCGTACTCAAGCGCGATGTCATCCAAAATTGGCGCAATCATTTTGCACGGACCACACCATTCTGCCCAGTAATCAACCAGTACCGGCTCTTGAGCTTGCAGCACTTCAACATCAAAACTTGCATCAGTAACGTGTAGGATATTTTCACTCATTAGGATTCTCCAATCTCATAAAAGCAATTAAGCTAAGCAAAATAGTAACAAATAACAGCAATTGATTCTTTAGTTAATGCGGTCAAAAGTCATTATTTCAAGCATTTTTATCAAAAAGCAGCAGCAACCGCCTCATCCAAGCGCTCGACAGAAATCACCGTCATTCCGTCAATGGGCTGCCGAGGTCGATTGGCTTTAGGCACAATCGCATGCGTAAAACCCAATTTAGCTGCCTCTTTCAGGCGTTCTTGACCACGCTGCACAGGACGCACTTCACCTGCCAAGCCAACCTCACCAAAAACGACCATTTTTGCAGGCAAGGGCTTATTTTTTAATGACGAAACAATGGCGAGCAGCATTGCTAAATCGGCTGCAGGCTCTGAAATTCGCACCCCACCAACGGCATTAATAAACACGTCTTGATCAAAGGCGACAATACCAGCATGGCGATGCAATACAGCCAACAATAAAGCCAATCGATTTTGCTCAACGCCAACCGCCAAACGCTTTACCTGCGGAGAATGGGCATCATCCACCAAAGCCTGCACCTCTACCAACATCGGCCGAGTTCCTTCTTGCGTGACCATAACACAAGATCCAGCCACGGGCTCCGCGTGCTGACTTAAAAACATCGCAGATGGGTTGGAAACTTCGCGCAAACCTTTATCAGTCATGGCAAAAACGCCCAACTCATTCACTGCGCCAAATCGATTTTTAATCGCTCGAATCAAACGAAAACTCGAATGCGTATCGCCTTCAAAATACAAAACCGCATCGACAATATGCTCAAGCACGCGTGGCCCAGCAATGGCACCGTCTTTGGTCACATGGCCAACGAGGAGTACTGAAGTGCCATGCCGCTTGGCAAAACGAGTCAGCTGCGATGAACATTCTCTAACTTGTGCCACACTACCCGGTGCACTGCTTAGTGCTTCAGTAAACATGGTTTGAATCGAATCTATCACCACGACTTTAGGCACTTCGGCAGTCAGGGCTAATAATATTTTTTCCAAACTGATCTCAGGATAAAGCCGCACCTTCGCCGTTGGCACCCCCAAACGACGTGCCCTCAATGCAATTTGCTGTGCTGATTCCTCACCACTAACATACAAGACAGCCTGAGTTTCAGAGAGTTTGGCTAAAGCTTGCAATAACAGCGTTGATTTACCAATACCTGGATCACCACCAATTAACACCACACCGCCGGGCACTAAACCGCCACCCAAAACCCGATCGAGCTCTTCCATTTGGGTTGGAATTCGCGGCACTTCTTCGGCGTTCACTTCCGAAAGATTTTTAATCGCGCCATCGGCAGCTAATGATTGAAAACGCCCTGTTGCCGCTTTGTTTTCAACCACACTTTCTTCCAGCGTATTCCAGTCGCCACATTGCGGGCATTGCCCTTGCCACTTTGGCGATGTACCGCCACACACACGGCAAACAAAAGTCGTTTTTACTTTACTCATACAATCCAAATCAAAACGGCTCGCACTGCGAGCCGTTTAAAAACCCACAAAAAAATTACTAAATATATTTAAACAAGCTTAAGTCTTGCACCTGAGCAAAACTTTTACGCGTGGCATCAAGCACCATCTGATTCTCGGCAAAATCACTGATGGCCGCGGCATAATCGAGCCCCTCGAGCGCCGTACGCGTCTTAGTGTATTGCAATTTCATGTCTTCAGTGGTGTCTTTTACTGAATCAGTTTCATTCATTCGAGCGCCAAGATAGGCCTGACTCGTCACCACACTACCCAGTGAATTCGATAAATTCGATAAGGCGGTATTCAATTGATTTTGAAATGCAGCCTGCCCTGTTGGACCGGATTGATAGGTATTTAAAGCACTTGATAAGGCGCCCAAGGTAGCAAACAAATCCACATTGGTGCTGGTTTTAACGCTAAAGCTATCGTTCGTGGTGGCCGTCGCGGCTGGCACACCTTTCACATTGGTTTTAATTCCATAATCCCATGCTGGCACGACAGGGATGGCAACCGGATCGGTGGCTAATTGTTTGAACTCAATATCTCCACCTTCAGCATAAGCTCGCGGAAATGCCGTGCCCGCAGCACGTGGTACAGTGGCACCGTCAATCAAAGACACGCCTGTGGTGTTATTGACCAAATCATACGTGGTTATATTTTTAGAGGTATTAACAGGATCAGGTAAAACTTGAAAGCGAATACTAAAATCACGTGGCGCAGGCGCCAACGCCCATTTATTAGGATCAGTCACTTCACCGGGCCCCACAATCCCAGAACCGGTATTACTCGCGTTATAAGCTGTTACAAACGTCCCATTGCCATTTTTAATTTTTTGAAAAATATCGCTACCGGCTTCAGAAATCGGTAATTGTCGACCATCCGAAATTTGCACCAAGCGTTTCCCATCATCCCCTTGGTAAGTGACTTGTCCAAAAGATGTTTCAGTAAATGGTTTAATGTCACCCTTAAAGCCCGAAAATAGATAATTTCCCTGCCCATCCGTGGTATTGGCCAAGCCCAATAACTCTTGATATCGACCTTGCAACTCAGCATCCAGTGTTTTCTTTTCGCTAGCCGTTAACGCTGGATTACCAGCTCGCACAGCAAGCTCTTGAACGTTTTGTATCGTTGACGTCACTTGCTGCAACGTCGACTCACTCAAACGCATAAATGAATCCGCGGTTGCACTATTGGTGCCATATTGGCCATTAATGGACTGCGCTTGCGCCAAATCCAAAATCCGCGCCGACGCAATCGGATCATCCGCAGGGGTTAAGACACGCCGATTGGCTGACAGCTGCGCCTGTAATTTAGCTTGATCACTTTGATGCATTTGCAATGCATTGCTGCCAAGGCTAAATATGGTCGTTGTTGCGATGCGCATAGTGTGGACTCCTCTTAAGCGATTTTATCGGCCTAAATTAACGATTTCATCAAAGGCTTTTTGAGCGATTTGAATGACTTTACTTGAGGCCTGATAAGCCTGCTGATAGCGCAATAAATTAGCCGCCTCTTCATCTAAATTGACTGCTGAAACTGAATTGCGATTATTTTCGGCACTAATTAACAACTTACCTTGCGCCTTGCCCATAATGGTCGCCTCACTGGTTTGCGTCCCCACTGTTGCCACCATACGGCCATACGACTCTTGATACGTCGCCGTATTGCCATCCAATACTCGGGTGGTTTGTAATTTCCCTAGCGCCAAAGCATTGCGGTTATCTGAGCTAGCTGTTACCGCATTTTTTTGCACCGTGACACTATCGCCACTGGCCGGTTTGCCATCGAGTTTCATCGTCCAACCGTTGTAACTCACCTCGTTACCGGCTTTGTACTCCTGATTGCCAACCACTACTGGCACTGCCCCAGTCACGGTATAAGCCATCCCCGAGGGGAACGACGCATCAGGTACAAACGTCAAGGTCACGGGTGTAAATAAATTCGGGTCTATCGAGGTATCGGTCGTTACCGCAGTCTGGGGCTTCACGTCAGGCTGATACACCTTTAAAGTCCCCGTATTCACTGCAGCAGGCGCTTTGGGCTCAACGGCGGCAATAGGACCAGCCGCGGCAATTTCCCGTGGATCGCTCACATTGACCTTCGCCTGATCAATAAAGCCTTTTAACGGCATGATGGTAAAGCGATCCCCGGCAGCGGGAGTCGCACTGAGTGACAAAGACAAACCTGTAGAGCTCGTAAATCCCGCAGGGGTAGTTAACGCGGCAGCCTCGGCGGCAGTCAATGTGTATTTAGTACCATCACTCATATTGCCCAAAGCGTAATTCGTGCCGTCATAACTGAGCTCATAATTGCTGGTCGTTAGCTTCGAGATATCTTGAATATACCCCGTTAATGCCGCTGTCGCAGGCACGCTATTATTGGTGTTGGGTCGAATCAAGCCGATCTTCGGGGCGTCAATGCCAGGCCCTAAATTGGTCGTTGAAAAAGACCAAAATGCTTTGCCCATATTGCCGTTTAAATCTTGGCCAGCCTGATGCTGCTGATTGAACGTACTTAACAAACCCAATGCGGTGCGCTCTAAACTATTTTGTGCCAAATCCAGCGATTGATTGCGGTAATCCAATAAAGCGCCCAACTGCCCACCCGTCACTAAACTATCAGGTAGTAAAATTGAATTGCCATTTTGCTCATAACTAATTGACAGACTTTCTGGATTACCAGGATTGGGGACGGCACCTAAAGTATAGGTTTGTGAGCCCACCACTAAGCCTTGGCCATTACCAACAAATAAATTAATCGAACCATCGCTTAACGGCAGCGACGTGGTTTTAATCATTTTATTTAAATCTTTCACCAGCAAATCGCGCTGATCCAGCAAATCATTGGGCGGCTGACCACTACTTTGCGCGACGACAATTTTACTGTTCAAATCAGCAACTTGTGCGGCATAGGCATTAATCGTTCCCACCGTATTAGAGATCTCACCATTGAGCGAAGCACGCTGCTCATTTAAGCGCTGAGAAAAAACCTGAAAGCGATTCAGTAAAGTTTGTGCGCTTGACAGCATCGATTGACGCGACGGTGGATTACTTGGATTGGTCGCCACATTTTGTACTGAGGCAAAAAATTCTTGCAGTGCCGGAGACACGCCTGCAGTTGGATCGGCAACAATATTATTAACTTCTGCCAAATGAGCCAAACGAGTTTGCTGGTAGCTCGACTGGGTTTGCGCAATATCGACGGCACGCGTCAAAAACTGATCATAAACACGCTTAATCGAGTCGACCTGCACGCCCAAACCATTAAAACCATTGCCGGTCAGCAAAGGATAAGGCGCGCTTTGCTTAATCGTTTGCCGAGAATAGCCATCGGTGTTGACGTTGGCAATATTATGCCCAGTGGTCGTTAAACCTAAATTAGCGGCATTTAAGCCCGAGACGCCAATACCAAATACCGATGAGGCCATGATGAAACTCCTATACTTATTCTATCGGCGTTAAGCGCCCAATCTTGAATTTTGAGCACCTAAGCGCGCCACCACGCTGTCGGCAACACGAGCGAATTTTTGTGCATATTGCGGATCGGTCGCATAGCCCTCTTTGGCCAATGCCTTACCAAAACCCAGCGCATTGCTGCCTTGCTCTAAAGCATCGCCAAAGCGCCGCTTCATTACACTGGCATAGTCAGCAAATGCGTCTTGATATGAATCGTAAGCCCGAAATTTTTCCACCCGCTTTTGTGCCGCACCATCGACAAACTCTGTCGTCAATACATCAACGGTTTTTCCTTTCCAGCTACTTCCCGCCTTAATGCCAAATAAATTGAACGAATCATTACCGGCTGCGTCGTTGAGCGTTTTTTTACCCCAACCGGTTTCTAGTGCGGCATGCGCCAGCAATAAATGCGGCGCCACGCCCAATACACTGGCGGTACTTTGCGCCGCTGCGCTGATTTTATTAATAAAGTCAGCTGCGCCAGACCTTGCGCCATCGGCAAGATCAGTCGGTACAACGGCAGTTTTTGCCGCAACGATGGGGGCAGAAACCGTTTTCACATTACGGTAATCCAAGCCCTGATCAATCAATGGATTGACGCCACGATGCAGTGGCTGCTGCAATAGAGCAGGATTTTGTTGCACTTGAATCTGGCGCATAATCACATCCGCCAAACCTAAGCCGCCTTGATTGGCCCACATTTGCGTGAGTTGCTGATCGTGCATACCGCGAAACATCTCAACGCTGCTGCTTTCATTCATGCTATCGGTCGGTGCAGCTGTTCGCATCGATGACAGCATTTGCTGCATCAAGAGCGCCTCAAATTGCTGGGCGATCGCTTTGGCCCCTGCTGCGGTGTCGGCGCGATTAGTCACCCGCAATTGATTCATGGCTTTAGGATCAATGGCGAGGGTGTTTTGAATGGCATTACTGGCTGAATTCACAGTCGGCTCCGAACACATCAATAGCTTAATTGTTAAGCTATAAGCAAAGAGTATGCCGAGTTGTATTGAGGACTGATTTTGTAGGGAAAAAGAAATAAAGCATCAAAAACGACGAGATCACGTTGCCTTCATTTTTCGTGCTTTTCAGAATTAGACTTTTATCACTGGGGAGGTGATTTTAATAGCAACGCTTAAAATAAAATTGGGTATATGTGCACAAGCTTTACATATAAATGCCAGTACACATATACCCAGATAATATACCCAGATACAAATCACAGATTCATACCGCGATAGACTAAATCACTTCAATGACTGCTTTTAGTGCACCTGCCGCTTTCATTGCCTGCAAAATAGCCAACAAATCTTGCGGCGTTGCGCCAACGGCATTTAGCGCCCTAACCACTTGATTGAGTGAAGTCGACTTTGGCACTCGCACCATTGGACCTTTGCCGGTTTCAATTTGAATCTCGGCGTTTTCAACTCGTTTGGTCGCGCCCCCCGCCAGCGCATTGGGTTGCGCCACGGCATTTTCCGCCAAAATCGTCACCGTTAAATTGCCATGGGCAATCGCACACGCATCGACGGTTACAGCTTGATTCATCACAATCGAGCCGGTCCTGGCATTAATAATGACTTTAGGGTTGCTTGGCGCTGGCGTAACATCGAGCGTTTCTAGCCGTGCCAAAAAAGCCACGCGCTGATTGGGGTCTTGCGGCGCGCGCACTTGAATCACTCGGCCATCGAGCGCAGTCGCCACCGCGCCGATTTGGCCATTAATGGCGTTCACCACACGACTTGCTGTTGAAAAATCAGTTTGCAATAGCTCTAATTGAACAAATTCACCATTACCTAACGTCGTCGGTACGGCTCGCTCAACCGTTGCACCTGCTGGCACCAAGCCTGTTGCCAATTGATTTACTTGCACACTGGTCCCTGCAGCGGCAGCACCAGCACCAGCGACAATTAAATTGCCCTGCGCCATGGCATAAATTTGCCCGTCAGCACCTTTGAGCGGTGCCATTAATAAAGTGCCGCCGCGCAAACTTTTGGCATTACCAATCGAAGAAACCACCACATCCAAAGGCTGACCTGGCCGCGCAAACGGCGGCAAAGTGGCGGTCACCATCACGGTGGCGACGTTCTTTAACTGTAAATTACCGCCCGTGGGCACTTGCACGCCAAGATTGGTGAGCATGTTTAGGATCGATTGCACTGTAAACGGCGTTTGCGTGGTTTGATCGCCTGTACCGTCCAAGCCAACGACAAGGCCATACCCCACCAATTGATTGTTTCGTACGCCGGCAAAGCTAGCGAGCTGTTTTAAAGGCTCAGCCATACTCAACATCGACGTACAACACAGCAAAACCAGTAATAAGTGGCGCATTATTTTCCTTTAAACCGGCTTAAAATGGCCAAATCGACATAAAAGCACGTTGCATCCAACCCATGGTGTTGGCATCAGCAATCGCGCCCTGCCCAACTTGCTCAATACGCGCATCAGCGACTCGAGTCGATGAAATTGTATTCCCTGCTCGTATATCGTTTGGATTAACCACGCCTGAAAAACGAATCAAGCTGGTTTGCCCATTCACAGCAATCTGTTTTTCACCGCCCAAGACTAAATTACCATTGGCCAATACATCAACCACGGTGACTGCGATCGTACCTTTAAAAGTGTTACTACTATTGGTTTGGCCTTTGCCAGCAAAGGTGTTTTCAGAGGTAATATCGGCCGTACCGGACAATAGTTTTTCAATCGCCCCAGGCATATACGGCAAACTCGTCGACCCACCCAATGACAAAGTTCCTGAGCGATTGGCGCCACTATTAGCGGAGTTCACTGCGGATAGATTTTCTTCGATGGTAATAATTAAAATATCACCAATACGCCGCGCCACCGGCTCTTCAAACAGCAATTTGGCCGTGCCCGACTGAAAAATTGCGCCATTATTGCTTTGTGTGAGTACATTTTGCTGCGGACGAGCGCTGATCGGTTGCGTCACAATCGATTGGGGCGCCACACAAGCCGCTAAATTTAATAACAGAAATCCAGCAAATAAACTGCGAAGCTGAATCAACTTAAACAATGTCATCACGTTACAAAGTACCTAGTTTTTGCAGCATTTCATCCGACGTTCGCACCGAACGAGAATTCATTTCATACGCCCGCTGAGCTTGAATCATATTAATTAATTCTTCAGTCACATTCACATTCGATGCTTCAACATAACCTTGATTGAGCGCACCGAGGCTATTGGTACCGGGGGTGCCTACCGTTGGCGCGCCACTGGCCGCCGTTTCTAGATATAAATTACCGCCAACCGCCTGCAAACCCGGCGGATTAATAAAAGTGGCTAGCTGAATATTGCCCAATTGAGCTGGCGCAGCAGCATCATTATTAATGATTGCCGTTACTGTACCATCTTTGGCAATCGTCACCTTGGTCGTCCCTAGCGGAACTTGCAGCGCCGGTTCTAAAGGATAACCATTGGAGGTCACCACCGTACCTTGGTTATCGACTTGAAAACTACCGTCGCGGGTATATGCCGTTTTACCATCGGGCATCGCAATTTGAAAAAAACCAGCGCCATTAATCGCCATATCCAATGGCCCATCGGTCAACTGCAGATTACCTTGCATAAAAATACGCGCAGTGGCGACTGGACTCACCCCTGTACCCACATCTAAACCGGTTGGCAATTGAGTTGATTGGCTGGTGGCAGAACCGGGCTGACGTAAATTTTGATAAAGTAAATCTTGAAAAACCGGACGCTCTCGCTTAAAGCCCGTGGTACTCACATTGGCTAAGTTATTCGAGATCACATCCACATTAAACTGCATGGCATCCATGCCGGTTTTTGCGGTCAATAATGAGCGAAACATGAGGCTTTATTCCTTATCGAATACTTAACCGTTCAACGATAAAATCGAAGCGGCAGAACGTGAGTTCTGCTCGGCGGTTTGTAATAATTTAATTTGCATATCGTAATGGCGCTGCGTGGCAATCATGGTCACCAATTGATCGACCGCATTCACATTACTCCCCTCGATACCGCCCACAGCCAAGCGCACGTTGGGATCGGGCTGTCCTGCCTCGCCATTACGGCGGCGAAATAAACCATCAAGGCCTTTTTCCATTTCTGCTGCGGCGGGATTGACTAACTTTAAGCGGCCAATTTCCACCGCTTGCGCCGGATTGGCCAAATCAATTGCCGATACGGTGCCATCGGCTGCAATTGATGCTTGGGTGTTTTCTGGAATGGTTAACGGGCCACTATCCCCCTCAACGATCAAACCGGTATAGGTTTTGAGCATACCACTGGCATCAACCACAAAATTGCCATTGCGGGTATACGCTTCGCCAGAAGCACTTTGTACTGCAAACCAGCCATCGCCGTTAATTGCCACATCCAGCTCGCGGCCGGTTTGTTGAAACGATCCTTGGCTTAAATCAGAGCCCGCGCCTTGCTCAACAGCAAATGCGCGAGTGGCCAAACCGGGACCGCCAATCACCGGAACCGCGCGAAACGCCGCTAAATCCGCCCGAAAACCGGTGGTATTGGCATTGGCCAAATTATTCGCAACGGTCGATTGGCGATATTCAGTCTGCTTGGCGCCCGTCATTGCCACATAAATTAAACGATCCATATTTCTCTATTAACGCAAGTTAACGATGGTTTGCAAAATGGTATCTTGCGCTTTAATCGTTTGTGAGTTGGCTTGATAATTGCGCTGCGCAGTAATTAGATTCACCAATTCACTGGTTAAATCGACATTCGAATCCTCAACAGATGCCGATTGCAGCAAGCCAGTACTACCTGAACCCGGCGCATTAGTGAGTGGCTGACCTGAGGCCGACGATTCCGCCCAGCGGTTATCACCCAAGGGCTGCATACCCTGCACATTGGTAAATGAAGACAGCACAATCTGCGCCACATTACGCGTTTGGCCATTGGAATAACGACCTTGCACCATCCCGTCTTTATTAACTGAAATACCAGTTAAAATACCATCGGTATAGCCATCTTGCGTCAGCGTACTCACCGAATATGGGCTACCAAACTGAGTGGATTTATCAAAGTACATTTGAAAATTCAAGCCGTTTGAACCGTTATTGAGCCCCGCAGCAGTCACGGTAAAATTCGTGCCGCCAACCGGCATACCTATTGGGCGGCCATTGGCATCAAAGGTAATTGAGCTCGATGAATACAGCGCAGAATTTGCAGCTTGTGCCGCCGCCAATACCGAAGCTGGCGTTGCCCCTGCCGCAGCGGCTGCCGTTGCTGCTGCGGTCGCCACGGCGGTCGCACCGGCAGTATTGTCTGTTGCCACAGCAGCTTGAATTGCTGTAAGCACCGACGCTGCCGTTGCGGGAGGTACGGTCACCGCCGCAGCTGTAGTTGCAGCTTTCATGGTCGCTGCCGCTTGCGCACCCAAAGTGCCATCCACATTGACGTCTTTGCCATCTAATGCGTAATGCACTTGCCAAGTACTCGTTGGTGGTACGGTCGGCGTAGCTGGCGGTACATTTTTACGGAAATAAAACGTTTGCGTGTGGGTGCCGCCCAAAGAGTCGTAAACCGTTGCTGACGTTGAGTAATTGTAAGTGGTGGGATCAGTCGATGAAAAAGCAGTTGTCGCTGGTATTACTTTATCGTTGGCGTTGAGATTTAAACCCAAATTCAAACCAGCACCGGTCACGCCAGAGCCGCCGGTTTGGCGCGCGCCGATATTCGAAAACTGCAACTGAATCGGTTGCGGAGTCGAGCCCGCCAATACTTGACCCGTTCCACGATCCACCGGCCAACCGGTTAATAACTGCGCGTTATTGACAATAAAGCCATTTTTATCCAATTGAAACTGACCATTACGGGCATAACTAATCGTGCCAGTTGGATCTTGCATCCGGAAAAAACCATTGCCCGTAATCGCAATATCCAGAGGGTTATTGGTTGAAGTGGTGTTACCTTGCCCAAATTGCTGTGCAATGGTCTGATTCTTAGCACCAATACCGGCAATATTGGACGAGGAACCAAAGGTGCTGGCATAAATGTCTGCAAATTCAGCGCGGGCGCCTTTAAAACCAACGGTATTGGCATTGGCCACGTTATTGCCGATCACATCCAAGCTTTTTGCCGATGCGCCCAAACCACTTAAACCTTGTTGAAAACCCATGATAATTCCCCTACTTTTATGCGTTAGTGCTGCTGCCAGCGGCGCGAATTTGAATCACATCACCAAAACCTGTTTTATTGCCATTGGCCAAATACACACCAACGCCAGCACTACCGAATTCAACTGATTTAGCGACTTGCCAAGTTACCGTGTCTAAAGCAATTTCCTTGCCATCTCTTTGCCCTTTAGCGGCGACGGTGTATTCACCGGCTGGCAATAAGGTGCCATCGGCCTTTTTGCCATCCCACTCCACCTTTGCCAAGCCCGGCGTGGTGCTACTTGAAGGGATTTTTGCGACCTCAACCCCGTCTTTATTAAACACACTGAGTACAGCGCCCGTGGTGCCTTCTGGGATATTCATCCGCAAGTCAGCCTTGTTGGTACCGTCAAAATGGAAGCCTTTGCCGGGGCTAAGGACTTCTTTGCCGATCAAATTTGCCGCTTGCATCACTTGCGTACCGGCATACAGCGATTGCATTTGCATCATGGTTTCATTGAGCTTGCCAATCCCGGTGACCGTATTAATCTGCGCCATTTGACTGGTAGTTTGCGCGTTATCCATTGGATTCATCGGATCTTGCGTTTGCAATTGCTTCACCAGCAATTTCATAAAGCTATCTTGCTGCTCTTCAGCCGCGGTTTTGACTTTATTGTTTTTGGTATTTAAAGAGGTGTAATCAAAATTATTATTAATAGGTGCCGTTGCCATCATGATTCTCCTTAAGCTTGACCGATCGACAAAGTGCGCATCAGCAAGGTTTTTGCTGTATTCATTACATCAACATTGGTTTGGTACGAACGTGACGCTGAAATCATATTGGTCATCTCTTCAATCACACTGACATTAGGCATCGCGATGTAGCCATTGGCATCGGCAAAAGGACTCTTTGGATCGTAAACCAAACGCGGTGGTGATTGATCTTCGATCACCCCAGCAACCTTCACCCCTACCGACGCAGCATTATGGGTATTGCTCTGCACGGCTTGAAATACAACCTGCTTAGCCCGATACGGCTGCCCATCAGAGCTGGTCGCCGAATTGACATTAGCCAAATTACTCGCCACCACATTCAAGCGCGCCGACTGCGCATTCATTGCCGATGATGCAACATCAAAAACACGAAACAGAGACATTAATGCATTCCTTATTGGCCAGTTAACGCGGTTTTCATCGATTCAATCCGGCGCGTTAGAAACGTCACCGCAGCCTGATAGCGAATCGCGTTATCGGTAAATTCTTTCATTTCGGTATTCATATCAACGGTATTGCCATCAATCGATGGTTGCTGCTCATTGCGATACAGTCGCTCGGGGGCAAATAAATCAATTGTTTTGCTCGGTTGCAAATGACGACTATCGCTGGTTTTCAATGGGGCAGTATGCGTATTTGACGAGGTTCGCGCCGCCTCAAAAGCCGCTTTAAAGTTAATATCTCGCGCTTTGTAATTGGGCGTATCGGCATTGGCGATATTGGAGCCCAAAATTTCTTGGCGGTAACTGCGTAATTTCAGTGCGGTTTCTTGATTGCGAAAATAATCGTCGAGACGGCCTAGCATATACAAACTCCATGAAGATGGAATAAGCATAAGCAGGAAGTGTGCCAATAAAAAAAGCCAAGCAAACGCTTGGCTTAATTAAAAATAGACTGCGGATTGAATTAAAAATTAACCTCATCCGCGATAAAGCACGCCGGACGCCCAAACATAGACAATAGCTCAATGGGCACGGCAAAAAATGTAAGCGGCATCGGCAAGTGTTGCCGAACGCAAATTAATGAAACTGAGATTGAATTTGCTGACGTGCGAGGGCTGCGGCACCTTGCAACACCGAATGCACGGTGGCACGTTGTGCTAACGGCGCAGGCTGCCAATCGGTAACGGGTTTACGCGCATTGCCATGGCAAATTACAATTTGAAACCAACCTTCCATCTCGGCAGAACGAGTGGATGGACGAGCTTCTACATCAAAATCAAACATACGATTAGTCATTTATGGAATCCAAACTATGGGGCTCGGCTAACCTTGTTGACGGTTGCTAAGCCAATTTCCGCCCAAAAGCCGGACGGTAAAGCACCAATAGAAGAGCACCACGTTTCGAGGAAACTTTGCAGATAAGCTGAGGAGGCTTGCTGGGGAGGAACTACTAAACACTTGGCGATCATCACTTCGAGGTGAAGTCGCATTCAATGTGCTCAATCAAATTAGTGCCTCAAATATACGGCACCCAAAATCAAAAGTCAAAGCAAATGTCAAGAAAACGACAAAAAAAAGCAACAAGCTTTTGAATTTGCAAGTTTTTTCAACAAAAAATCCCGCCATAAGGCAGTTAAATCACGTCCTCCAAGTGCTTCACCACCCACTTCAAGCTATCGTCCTCCGCATGGCGGGTAATACTAAAGCCCATATGCTTCATAAAGGTGAGCATGGTTTTATTACTACTTAACACCTCGCCTTCAATCACCGACAAACCCATATCGCGGGCGGCGATAAACAAGGCATTCATCAAGCGCCCACCCAAGCCCATCCCTTGCCATTGATCACTAATCACCACTGCAAACTCGCAACTATCTCGATCTGGATTGGCATTAAAACGGGCAACGCCAATGATTTCAGTACCGATCCCTGTTTCAACCGTCGCCACAATCGCCATTTCTCGGGTGTAATCGAGCTGGGTAAAACGCGCCAGCATTGCTTGTGGCAATGATTTTAAAGTGCTCATAAAGCGGTTATAGCGACTTTCATCGGACAACTTACTCACAAACAAGGCAATCAAATCGGCATCTTCAGGACGAATTGGCCGTAATACCAGCGGCAGACCATTTTTCAAATGTGTAACTTGCGCCAAATGCGCCGGATAAGGGTGAATCGCCATATGGCTATAACGACGTGCATGCTCGGCTAATGGCGCCAACACAATCCGCGCATCCACAGCAATAACGCCATTTTCATCGGCAATCAGCGGATTAATGTCCAGCTGCTGAATTTGTGGAAACTCACACACCATCTCCGAAACCCGCATTAACACGGCCTTCACCGCTGCCATATCCACGCCGGGCAAATTGCGAAATGGCGCGAGCATTTTTTTGACTCGCGTGCGACTAATTAGATTTTCAGCGAGGTATTCATTGAGCGGCGGCAACGACACTGCGATGTCATTAAATACCTCAACAGTAACCCCACCATAACCAAACGTAATCACCGGACCAAACGCGCGATCACGGCCAACCCCCACCATCAGCTCGCGGCCGGATTTTTTGCCATGCATTGGTTGAATCACCAAGCCACGCACATTCTCGGCGCCAAGCCGCTCTTGCGCGCGCGACAACATTTTGCTGGCTTCGGTTGCCACCTGCACCAAGCTATTAAGGTTAAGCACCACGCCATCGATATCGGTTTTATGCAATATACCTTTGGCGTCGATCTTCATCGCCACCGGCAAACCCAAACCCATTGCCGCCGATACGGCCTCGTCGACCGATTGCGCTCGAATGGTGAGCGTAACGGGGATATGAAACGCGCGCAAAATCGCTTTTGATTCCACTTCATCCAGTACTTCGCGGCCACTGGCCAACACGGTGCTAATAATCATTTGCGCGGTTTCGAGATCTGGCGCTTCCATTTCGCCCAAAGGACTTGGCGTTTGTAGCAGCAATTGCTGATTGTATTGCCATGCAGCCAGCGAATAAAACACTTCAACCGCGCTTTCTGGCGCATTAAAAAACGCCATTTGCGATTTGCCGAGTAATTTTCGGCTGGCATCGATTTTCTTGCCACCCACCCACGCCAATAGCAAAGGCTTATCGGTGGTTTTTTTCAGCGCAATCATCGCCTCGGCCGTCGCCATATCGTCAGTGCCAACTTGCGGGGTAAACACCACCAACACGCCATCGATATTTGGATCTTTAATCACCAACTCAGTGGCGAGTTTAAAGCGCTCGGCATTGGCATCACCCAAAACGTCTACCGGATTGTGAACACTGCTTTGCAGCGGCAATAGTCCGCGCAACTGGGTAATGGTGGCCTCGGTCAATTGCGGCAATGCAATATGTAAATCGTTGGCACGATCGACCGCCATTAAACCTGCGCCAATACCGTTGGTAATAATCGCCAGACGACGACCTTTGGTACGATAAGAGCCGTCCATCACTCGAATCGCGGTGAACAATTGATTGATCGAGCGTAAACGCAATACCCCTGCGCGTTTCAG
The DNA here is from genome assembly GCF_019665785.1 of Deefgea piscis. Classification (NCBI taxonomy): domain Bacteria; kingdom Pseudomonadati; phylum Pseudomonadota; class Betaproteobacteria; order Neisseriales; family Chitinibacteraceae; genus Deefgea; species Deefgea piscis. Next base: position 1,260,073 of record NZ_CP081149.1, on the reverse strand, counting down.
TGCCACATCAAACACATCATTGTGATTAATTAGGCGCTCGGAATGCGTGCGGCCAACTTTAATTTCTTGCTCATAACGCCCGACTTTTAACGCCAAAACCGCTTTAGAGCGTGATGCAGCGCGTAGCGCCGACATGAATAAGCGAGCGTCTTTTAATTCTTCGATATACAGCAAAATGGATTTGGTTTTCGGGTCAGCAACCAAATAATCCAGCACATCGCCCACGTCGATATCGGATGCGGTACCTAAAGAAACCACTGAAGAAAAACCAACGTCGTGCAACTCAGCCCAGTCTAAAATCGCCGTGGTGACTGAAGACGATTGCGAGACCACAGCCAAGCTGCCACTTTTTATTTTGCCACTAAAATTGGCCGCCAATAATTTACTCGAGACGCGGCAATAGCCAAATACCGACGGCCCTAAAATACGAATATTGAGCGATTTAGCCAGCTGTAAAATTTTATTTAGCAGTTTTTGGCTGGCTTTATCTTGGCCAACAAAATCGCAAGACATAATCATCACGTGGCGAATATTTTGCTGAGCACACGCTTCGATTAACTTCAGTAGCGTACGACTGGGGGTCGTCAGAATCGCCAAATCGACCGGATTGGTGATCTTGCTGAGCGTTTTTACCGCCGGTAAACCCTGCACCGTTTTATGCTTTAGATTCACCGCATACAGCGCGCCAGCATAGCCACCATCCAGAATGTTTTTCGTGACTGAATACCCAACCGAGCCAACCGTATCCGATGCGCCCACCACCGCAATTGAAGAGGGATCAAACAAAGGGGCAAGATAGTGGGGTTTCATCGCGAGCAACCTCAAGGAGTAATGATTAATTGTATACTGTGCAGCAGTATGCCATGCCCTTATTGCAGTGCAATATTTGTACTTTCCCTACATTTTCCGTTCAGCAAACTATCAAGAGCCACAAGGGATAGATATAATCGAGGGGTTTATATCCAATGCAAACTTGAAAACCCACCGTCAACGCTGGTTATGCTAGCGTAATATTGGCGACCAATTGGGGGTTTTCTTTCGCTTTATCTACTCAGGACAATCCACCATGGACATCAGCAAGATCCCAGCCGGCAAAAACCTGCCAGAAGACTTTAACGTTATCATCGAAATCCCTGCTAATGCACCGCCTGTTAAATATGAATTTGACAAAGAATCTGGCGCGATCATCGTTGACCGTTTCGTAGGTACCTCAATGTCATACCCAATGAACTACGGTTTTGTGCCACACACTTTATCGCTCGATGGCGATCCTGTTGACGTTTTGGTACACACGCCATTCCCACTCGCGCCTGGCATGGTCATCAAATGCCGCGCCATCGGTGTTTTGGGCATGGAAGATGAGTCCGGCTTTGACGCGAAAATCATTGCTTTGCCAGTTGAAAAAGTATGTGCCATGTATGCCCATATCCAAACTTTAGCTGACTTGCCAGAATTGCTCTTGGCACAAGTAAAACACTATTTCGAGCACTATAAAGATCTCGAAAAAGGCAAATGGGTTAAGGTTCAAGATTGGGGCGACAAAGCCGCTGCTGAAGCTGAGATAATGACTAGCTTTGAACGCGCGCAACAAAAATAAGCACGTCACAAGCATGAAAAAAGCCGATCATTGATCGGCTTTTTTTATATCAACAACGACAATAGTTTGGGCTTACCAGCAATGTCCTCTCAGCTTAACACAAGGGTATATACATCAAGATCTTGCAAATAAAAATCTAGCGCCATATACCCATAAGCAAAACTTAATTAGTTACTTTTTTATAACACACAAAAGCATATTCAATCCCCTTGCTCGACACCCCCGGTTCCCGACTTTGCTCTTGCCACTGTTGCAAAGAAAACTCAGGAAAGAATGCGTCTCCTGCCGGGCTTAATGCCACTTCGGTCAAATAAAGGGTATCGGCTAGCGCCAAGCTTTGTTGATAAATCTCACCGCCACCAATCACAAACACCCGCTCATGCCCCGCCGCTTTTGCTGCATCAATGGCATCATTGAGCCCTGCAAATACCGTTGCCCCCTCAGCAGACCATTGTGGGTTACGGCTAATCACCCAATGCGCTCGGCCGGGTAATAAGCCGGGTAAAGACTCAAATGTTTTACGCCCCATGAGCATCACGCTCCCCATGGTTAGCGCTTTAAAATGCTTTAAATCCTCTGGCAAGCGCCAAGGCAATTGATTATTAATGCCAATCACACGGTTGAGGCCAACCGCCGAAATCACTGCTACTTGCATTTCGTACCCCAATACTCAGAAACACGCTGCCTTAAATTGACCAGCGATCTTTAATCTAAATGAAATTTTTTATCGTTTTATACGAGCGAAAACTGGGCATTAACGACTCGGCAGCGCACTCACCGGATTGATGGTTTTGCCTTTATACCGCACTTCAAAGTGCAACTTCACACTATCCGTTCCGGTTTTGCCCATCGTCGCAATGGCTTGCCCCTGCTTCACTTGCGCGCCCTCTTTCACCAGCAATTTTTGAGTATGGGCATAAGCCGTTAAATACCCTTGCGCATGCTGAATAATCAGCAACAAACCATAACCACGAATCCCATCGCCGGAATACAGCACTTTACCATCGGCAACCGCGACAATCGACGCGCCTAAATTGCCACCAATGCCAATGCCTTTAACGCGCGGCGGCGCATAGCTATACAATAATGGCCCCTGAGCCGGCCAAATCATCTCAATGCCGACATTAGTCGGCGGATTAACCACCGGTAAACTCGGTCGAGCTGACTGCGTCGGTCTTGGCTTAGCCGTCGCCGCACTCCCCGCTGGCGGCGTTAGTCGCAATAATTGCCCCACCTGAATATCATCGCTTTTTGATAAGCGATTCCAACGCTGCAGCTCAGCAACGCTTTGATCATTATTTTTGGCAATTCGATACAAGGTATCGCCTGATTTCACCCGATAAAAACCAGCAGGTGTCGGCCCAGAAACCGAAGCCGGATTACTGCCGCAGGCGGCCAAGCAAAGACTAAAAATAACAATCCAAATCCGCATTATTGACCGCTGGCTTTTAAGCCCAAGGCCAACCAGCCGGCAAGACCGATTTTTTCCAAGGTGGCGATATTACGTTCAAAAATGACATCGGGATTTGGGAACGCGGCCACCGCTTTCGCAATACTATCCTCACGAATCAAATGCAAAATAGGATACGGCGCACGGTTGGTGTAGTTACTGATATCGCTAGGCTCAGTATCGGCAAACTGAAAATCGGGGTGAAAACTCGCTACCTGCAAGATCCCGTCGAGTTCGTGCTCGACGACGATGTCTTCTGCCAGAGCTTGCACGTCATTAAAAATCGCAAAATCTGGAAATAAACTCGGATGAATCAATAAAGTGGTGTCCACCTCATCGGCCAGTGTGTGTTGCAAAAAATCCAGCTCACGATCCAAATCATCCAAAAAACCATCTAAATGCTTTGCATCGCTCACCACGTAGCGAATTTGATTTTTGACATAGACCGATTTTGCAAAAGGGCACAAATTCAAACCAATCACCGCTTGCTCGAGCCAATGCTGTGTTGTTTGAATGATTTCGGCGTGGGACATGATGTTTCCTCAAATGAAGCGGCAATTTTACCTGTCTGCGCTCATTTTGGCTTGTTACAAACACCATTGATGATTTAAGCCATTAAAAAGGGCCGATTCAGATCGGCCCTTTTTGTCGTAAGCGATAACAAACTCATTATGACTAAATCTTGCAATCTCATACTCTGTAGTGGCACACTCAACGCTGCAAACTTGATATACAAATATTAAGGTATAGACCCACGACTATTAAAATCTATTACCCGCATTCAAATACCCCAGTTATCGCAACAAACTCAGCACTTGCCCCGCACTCGCCCGCGCCTGAACTTGCATCGCCAAATTCGCGTTATTACGCACCTTATCTTGTGTCCATTGCGATGTTGTTGCTGCGTAATCGGTATCCGCAACACGACTTTTGGCAGCAGATAAATTTAAAGCACTGGTTTGCAAATTTTGAATACCACTATCAATTCGATTTTGAAAAGCGCCAAGTTGCCCCCGCTGCCCAGAAATCAGCTCAGCATCACGATCCAGCAAAGAGAGGCTGCTATTGGCTGCACTAGCGCTTGATAAATCGAGCAATCCGGCGGCACTTGCCAAGCCATTCGTGCCATTTAAGGTTGGATTATTCAAGCTAAGTAAATCATTGGCATTGGGCCCGGCTTGAAAGTTAAATGCGCCACCTTGCAACAGCGCCTGACCATTAAATTGCGCGTTTTTAACAATATCCGCATTACTTTGCGACAATGCATCGGCCTCAGCCTGCATCGCCTGCCGATCACTCACCGATAAAGTACCGTTGCCCGCGGCCACAGTTAACACACGTAGTCGATCCGTATTGTCCGAAATCGAACTCAAGGCCCCATCGGCGGTTTGCGCCAAAGAAATACCATCGTTCAGGTTTCTCACCGCCTGATTACTACCGGCAATTTGTGCCGCAAATTGCGCAATTAAAGCACTACCCGCCGCATCATCTTTAGCGCTATTGATTCGCGAGCCACTCGATAAACTTTGCATGGCCTTTGTTGAAGACGATTGAGATACCGCATCTCGACTTTGCATCCCTAAGGCCATTACATTCGAATTGATCATCATGATCTTCTCCCGCCATTCAATCTGGATACTTTAAGACTATGCTCATTACAAATATAGGCAAACTCTAATATGACTGGCGGCATGCCGCCAGCTTAAAAAAAGCGCTCATTCAAAGACTATTGATGCGCCTTGATATAACTCTCGGATTGATCGGCTTTCGGCGGATGCACAATATAGGCATCATAAACGCCATATAAAGTCCCCTCCCCAATCACCTTACCTTCCATGGCTGTGAGTAACTCATTATAAAAATACCCAGGTTTTAAATTTAAAGGGCGATTCAAAGCAAATACTTTAATGGTGTACTTATGCGCAAAACCCACTGGCACCATCCCGCCATACGCTGCAGCTTGCGCAGCGGGCACATCAAAGCCTTTCATTGACGGCATATTGAGCATCACACCATCAGAATAACTATTCACGCCCTGCACCATATTATTGGCGTGAGAACGACTAGCATTGGCTGGTAACGAGGTCATGGTGGCAGGAACAACCGTCAACCAATGAATCCACGGAAAGCCAATAATGGGGGACGTATCATAATCAACAATCGTGATTGCATAGGCTGCAGTTGATTTTGGCCCTTTGGACCACTGCAATGGAATCGACTCTAAAGGCATTGCACCAAGCTTATCTTTCGATGCTGCACCATATTGAGCATCAATAATGCCATTCTTAATACCAGAAGAAGACAGATTAAGCTGAACGATGGGCAGATAATGTGGTTTTTTATCGACTTTATCTGTGCTAGCCATCACAGGTACAAACAAAGACAGTTGTAAAGCAATAATAGAAATACCTTGAGCGATTTTCATCAATCAGTATCCTTATTTGAATAAAAAAAATTTTCACTTTGAAAGCTCAAAAACCGCATGCTTTCAGCTCATAACCTTAGTTCGCAACAACTTGCAATTCAATTGAATTGCCTCGAATAAAATGATGAAAGTAATTTTCTTTATTATTTCTTAACACCTCATGATGGGATTTCATTACAGCCAACCACACAAAAAGCCGCTATGCTGCAAGCCACCTTTATTTCTTGACTCGCTATGCCACAAAAACACCTATCACACACCTTAATTGACGACTTACAAGGCATGCTCACTGGCGTTGTCTTTGTCGCGCTAGCCATCCAGCTTTTTAAGCATGCCGGACTGATTACAGGGGGTACTACTGGGCTTACCTTTATTTTATTTTATTTGAGCGATATACCCTATGGCCTCATCTTATTTGTGCTGAATGTGCCGTTTTATATTTTTGCTTACAAAGTATTCGGCAAAGAATTCACCCTAAAGACTTTTGCCTGTGTGGCAAGCCTGGCTTTAATTACCGAATGGATGCCGCACTGGGTTAGTTTTGGCAATCTAAACCCTATTTTTGCGGGCTTAATGGGAGGACTCATGGCGGGCGTGGGGATATTAATGTTAATTCGGCATAAAGCCAGCTTAGCTGGGGTAACGGTATTAGCGTTATATCTGCAAAAAACCAAAGGCTGGCGCGCTGGCAATATTCAATTAGTTATCGATTTAGCTATTTTAGCCGTAGGTGCAGCCATTGTAAGTTGGCAACAATTGATTATTTCAATCATTGGCGCTTTTGCACTTAATTTAGTCATTACCAGCAATCATAAAACTGGGCGTTATATGGGAATGTAAGCCAATAACTGAATATTCAAATACGGTTTAAACAGTATGAGTCGAATGCAATTTTGTATTCGACTCGCCCACTCTCCAACAAGTCAGCACATAAAGCCAACAAAAACTTACAAAAAACAAGCAAATATTGATAGATAAAAACACCTGAAGTAATATACCAAAAACCACCGCCCACCCCCATTCGCTATGTCATCACTGAACGCCTTCATTCGTCAGTTAATCCAAATTCGATATACTGCAATATTTTTTATATTCATTCCTACGATGTTTATCGTCGGCTATTTTTTTATTCGCTTATTTCTAGAAGATGCATTCTATTTTAAGACCCTATTGCCACAGCTTCATCTGGCTATTTTTCTTATTATTAGCTTATGCTACTTTTCAATCTTGTTATTTCTTTTTCTTAACAAAGAAGATAAACCCAATCATTTATCTCGACATCGCACTCAAATCAAAGATACCACTACACAATTTAAAAAAATAACCCGCTCTGCAATCAGCCAATTTCTTGAACGCCCAACGTGGAAAATTGGCATAATTCAAAATCTAAATGAACAACAATTTAAGCAATTATGCATTGCCTACTACCAAGTTAAAGGCATAAAATATTCATTATTTACTATGGGTATCAATAATAGTCTTGATATCTTAATTTGGAAAAATGAAGTAATTAGTAAAGTGATTCATTGCAGCACACTACCGATAATTGACCTCGTCGAAATTCGCCATTTTCTTGGTGTTATGGTGCACGAGAGAGCGACTGAAGGTTTGATCTTGCACCGCGGTAATGTCAGTGAGGCAGCTAGTTTATTTGCCAATAGCCATCGAATTCAATTACGCAGTGAGTTTGCATTATTAACACAAATAGAATTACTTTCTGAGAAAAAACAGCGGCGGCTATGGGCCCTATTACGGCGAATTAAAGGCACGGAGCTAAACCCAGAAAGCGCAAAAACCTGATCGCAGCACACATTACAATCAATCGTTCCATCAATTGAATAAAAAAGTCATCGACATATTCGTGTGGATGACTTTTTTTGAATACATCAATATTTAATCGAGATTGACTTCGATATTATCAATCAGTCGTGTATTGCCAATCCGAGCGGCAATTAATATCACCAACTTGTGATCGGTACTTGACGCGGGTTTTAACGTTTCAGCATTGCGTGTATCGACATAATCAATATCATGCCAACCGCGCACGCGCAAATCAGTGACCGCTTGCACCGCGAGTTTGGAATAATCCCGATCCCCCGCTTTAATTGCCGCTTTCATCCGCGATAAATGATGATATAAACGCGGCGCCTCATTGCGCTGATCAGCGCTTAAAAACGCATTGCGTGATGACAAAGCCAAACCATCTTCAGCACGGCCGGTATCAACGGGCAAGATTTGAATATTCATATTCAGATCTTTCACCATGCTCTGAATGACAAATAATTGCTGGAAATCTTTTTTACCAAAACACGCAATATCGGCTTCAACGATATTGAATAATTTAGTCACCACCGTGGCAACGCCACGGAAATGCCCCGGACGGAATGCACCGCACAGCTCTTCAGCAATCGCCGGTGGTGTGACTTGATATTGCTGAATCACATTCGGATAAAGCTCTTTCTCGTCCGGCGCAAAAATCACATCCACGCCGCCTTGCTCGGCAATCAGCGCCGCGTCGTTTTCTAGCGTGCGCGGATAGCGATCAAAGTCTTCGCCTTGACCGAACTGCAAGCGATTCACAAAAATACTAACGACGGTATGTTCCGCTGCAGCTTTTGCAGCATGGATGAGCGACATATGCCCCGCATGCAAGCTGCCCATTGTCGGCACAAAAGCCACCGTGCCCACTGTTTTGCGCCAAGCGCGAAGTTCTGCAATCGTATGGATGATTTTCATGGTGTGTGATGACTGAAATTTGAAGGTAGATAACAACGGCTGGAATACCAAAGCAACGAAACCCGAGCGCGACAGTAAAAACACTAGAGAGACAGAGCAATTGACCAATTAAACGACAACTTAAGCTTTAATTCGGTCGTTTTCGTCCTATTCGTAATCCAGTTCTTAATTAAAAAGAATGCTCTTCGGCGGGGAAAGTTAAGCCCTTCACCGCTTTCACATACGCTTCAACCGCGCCTTGAATACTATGGCTGCCACTCATAAAGTTTTTCACGAAACGAGCTTTCTTACCGGGATAAACGCCGAGCATGTCGTACAGCACCAGCACCTGGCCGTCGACATCAACGCCAGCACCAATACCAATCGTGGGGACAGACAATGATTCGGTAATGGTTTTGGCAACCGACGCTGGCACCATTTCCATCAACACCATACTGGCGCCTGCGGCTTGCAATGCCAACGCATCGCGTAACAGCACTTCAGCTTCTAATTCCGTTTTGCCTTGTACTTTATATCCACCATACACATGCACCGATTGCGGCTGCAAACCAATGTGTGCGCAAACTGGAATACCGCGTTGCACCAAAAATTGAACGGTATCGACCATGACTGCACCGCCTTCAATTTTTACCATTTCAGCACCAGCAGCCATCAATCGTGCGGCGTTTTCATAGGCTTGGGCGTGTGAAATTTGATAACTACCAAAGGGTAGATCAGCCAAAACTAGACCTGTTTGCGTGCCGCGAGCCACCGCCTGTGTGTGGTAATGCATATCATCCATGGTCACCGGCAAGGTTGAGCGATGCCCTTGGATTACATTGCCAAGTGAATCGCCGACCAAAAAAATATCCACGCCTGCGGCATCCAATAGCGTCGCAAAGCTGGCATCGTAGCAAGTCAACATGGCTATTTTTTGGCCATCTTGTTTCATTTTTTGTAATGTAGTCAGAGTCGTCTTCATGGTTCGGTATCCATGCAGTTTAAAAGATCAGCACTTTTGGTGCTGCTGTTGGCGCTGCGATGACGGCAAATGGAGCCGTCCCCGCAAAGTGCACCAATCCTAATGGAGATAGATCAGAAAATCGATACATTTAAGCCGCAAGCGTGGCTTTCTGAGGAATGCGCGTCAATACTTGCTCGGCTACAGTAGCAAGAAAGTGCTTTGCTGGACCGAGTTGTGGAATTTCAATTTCTGGCGCGATTTCAAGCAAAGGTTGCAAAACAAAAGCACGCTGGTGCATCCGTGGATGTGGCACTTGTAAGTTGGCTAAATCGTATTGCGCTTGACCATACAAAATCAAATCCAAATCTAAAGTGCGGGGTGAGTTTTTAAATTCACGAGCACGGCCATTTTGGGTCTCAATTGAGAGTAAAGCCGCCAAGACCTCAAGCGCAGTCAACTCGGTGTCGATTTCGCAAACCGCATTCACAAAATCAGGTTGCTGGGTATAACCCACTGCAGCGCTGCGATAAAAAGACGAGCTGCGTACCAGTGTCATTTTTGGCCAAGCGGCTAAGCTGGCCAATGCTGTATTAAGTTGAGCGATTGGATCGCCCAAATTAGCGCCTAAAGCGACAAAAATTTTCATCGCTTTAGTTTCCAGATTGCTTTAGAGCCGCAGGCTTACGCTGACGACTACGTTTACGGCGCTTGGCAGGTGCATCACCTGATTGACCATTTTTGGCCGCCAAATCAATCATCGCCGTTCGCTCTGTTTCATCACTGACTTGAAATTGCGTCCACCAATCGGCCAAAGATTTTTCCACTAAGCCGCAATCGGCACGCAAGAGTAAGAAATCATACGCCGCTCGAAACCGCGCTTGCTCTAATAGTCGGAACGGGCGCAGACCAACCCGTTGCTCAAATCGCGGCTGCAACAACCAAATTTCTTTCATTGCCGCACTGTAGCGATTGGGAACTGCTAAACGTTTACTGACTTTACTTTCAACCTCATTCATCGCGTCGATCAAGGCGGTGATTTTGGTTTCACCGGCAGCAAGGCGCTTTTGCCAAAGCGCTTCAACTTCGTGCCAGAGTAAAGCGGCAAACAAAAATCCAGCCGAGACTGGCTTATCATCGGCTAAGCGCTGATCGGTGTTTTCAAGTGCTTTTTGTAAAAACTTGGCGGTTTCTGGCTGAGACAGTAGCTTGTCCAATAATGGAAACAAAGGTTGATGTAGACCATGCGCACGCAACGCTTGCATACAATCCCATGCCTTGCCCGACAGCAATAACTTCATCATTTCATCGAATAATCGCGCTGACGGAATATTCTCCAGTAAAGCGGCGTGATCACGTATTGGCTTGCGAGTATCAGGCGCAATCGCCAAACCCAATTTGGCCGATAAGCGTGCGGCACGCAGCATCCGCACTGGATCTTCGTGGTAGCGTTTAACGGGATCACCAATCATCACCAGCTGCTGCTTTTCTAAATCCTCGATGCCGTGATGAAAATCGATGATTTCTTCGGTATTTGGATCGTAATACAAGGCATTAACCGTAAAGTCGCGGCGATCAGCATCTTCAGCAATCGTGCCGTACACATTGTCACGAATAATTCGCCCGCTGGCATCGGTGGGTGATTCTGCACTACCACGGAAGGTCGTAACTTCAATGATTTCTTCACCACCGCGGTCATAAAATGGCACATGCACAATCCGAAAACGGCGGCCAATAATGCGCGAACGGTTAAAGATATGCCGCACCTGCTCCGGCGTAGCGCTAGTTGCAACGTCAAAATCTTTGGGTAACTTGCCGAGCAATAAATCACGCACCGCGCCGCCCACGATATAGGCCTCGTATCCCGCCGCTTGCAGACGATCACAGACTTTCAACGCACCAGAGTGCAGTTGATCACGGCGAATACCATAGTGCTTGGCGTGCACAACACGCCGTCCTGGGCGCCGTAGCACCTTGCCGATAAATTTACGAATCATGGGGTAATTTTGCAGCTGCAAAGAGGCGAAACCCAATATTATACAAGCGCAGAGCTGCATACAGTGGATGATTTATACGCTGCGTGATGATTCCAGAAAAAAAGTGGACTAATCACACTCATTGATCAATCTAAAAAAAACTTAAATTTTGTAGGTATAGCTATGCAGGCTATTTATTTAATTGATTACAAGAATATACCTTAGGAAAAAGAATGAAAAAGATACAATATCAGCTCGTCAATGTTTTTACGACCGAACACTTGTTTTCGGGTAACCCGCTAGCGGTTTTCCCCAACGCGAGCGATATCACAGCAGCAGAAATGGCCGCGCTAGGCCAGCAAATGAACCTTTCTGAAATCACCTTTGTCACACCGAGTGATCAAGCTGACGCTGCGGTGCGTATTTTTACGCCCAGTTATGAAATGCCATTTGCGGGCCACCCCACGCTTGGCACTGCCTTTGTGATCGCTCAAGGCCGTCCACAACTCACGCTGCAAATGAAAGCCGGATTAATCCCCGTGCAAATCGACGGCCATCAAGTCACACTCACCGCCAACCCACCCAGCTATCGCGATGGCCCCGAGCGGGCTGAACTTGCTAGTGCCCTTGGTATTAGCTGTAGTCATATTGTTGAACAGCCGCAATTTGTTAATTGCGGCACAGAACAATTGATTATCCAATTAGATTGCGCTGACAGCGTCGCCGCTTGCCAACCTAACTCGGAACAGTTCATGCAAGTGGCTATCAATTTAGTAGGACGTGCGGGTGCATTGGTCTGGGCTTACGATGGAGAAACAGTCATCGCGCGTTATTTTTGGAATCAAAATGGCGTATCTGCTGAAGATTTTGGCACCGGCTCAGCCTGCGCCAACTTAGGTGGCTATTTGCTCGCACAACATAAACCAACGCCATTTAGCCTTGTCATGGAACAAGGCCACGGTATCCAGCGTATTGCGCGCTTGCAACTGGATGTAGATACCACGATTAAAGTCAGTGGCAAAGTAAGCCCGATCGGCCAAGGTGAGTTTTGGATTTAACTCGCCCTAGCTCTCCCCAATTGCGCTCAGACCGGCCTCGCTGAGCGCAAAAAAGCGTGATGCACTCGCTGAATCAACACCCACCACTCACAAAGCTGACAAAAATACACCAAAACTTACAAAACAAAAACAAACAAATAAGCGCAATGTAAAAAATACCAACCCCAGTCTCATCACTCCCAAAAACCCAAAAAAGATACATCAAGCAATTGTTTTTAAAATAAAAAAACACACCCCACCCTTATACCGACCACCAGCACAACCACTGCGCTTCTTACTAAATATCCATTTTTTTCTGAATAAAACAACAAGCAGTTAATCGTCATTTATTTAGGGTATCAATACAAAACCCTTTAAAAACAATGTTTACATAGATATACCCAAAAAAATAACCACCACATCCACTGACTGAGTGAAAAATAAATAACCAATACCACTTACATATAAAATTTTTAATTCTACGTACAATGAAAGCATCAAAAATAACCATGTAAGCATTCAATTCCACTACGTAGAATTGAATACAGACTTGAATTTCTGATCTATAAATAAGCGCTAAATCCATTTTAACTGACAGTTAGCTAGCCATAAGCTACGACTCATCACCTAGAGGATAAAAAATGCTACATGAAAAAAACGCAGTACGAGGCGATTTACTTGATGAGGTATTTGCCTCTAACGATTTATCGATTGCTTTACCAAAATATAAAATGCCCGCACAAGAGCACGAAGCTCGCCATGTACTTCAAGTAGTTACCGATGAGTTAATGCTTGATGGCAATTCACGACAAAATTTAGCTACATTCTGCCAAACATGGGCAGAGCCTGAAGTCCATCAAATCATGGATATGACGATCGATAAGAATATGATCGATAAAGACGAATATCCACAAACCGCAGAAATAGAGGCTCGCTGTGTTCATATGATCGCGGATCTATGGAACTCTCCCGATGCCAGCAATACCCTGGGCACCTCAACAACCGGCTCCAGCGAAGCGGCGATGCTTGGTGGACTAGCACTTTTATGGCAATGGCGTGCTAGACAAAAAGCGGCAGGCAAACCTTATGACAAACCTAATTTAATCACTGGTCCAGTACAAATTTGTTGGCATAAATTTGTTCGCTACTGGGACATTGAAATCCGTGAAATCCCAATGGATAACGGCCGTATTGTGATGAATGCGGCAGAAGTACTTAAGCGTTGTGATGAAAATACCATCGGTGTGGTTCCCACACTGGGAATTACCTTTACCGGCCAATATGAGCCTGTAAAAGAAATCAGCGATGCTTTAGATCAGTTACAAAAAGATAAGGGCCTGAATATCTCAATGCACATTGACGGTGCTAGTGGTGGTTTCCTTGCCCCATTTACTTATCCAGAGCTCGTTTGGGATTTCCGTTTACCACGAGTGAAATCAATTAATGCATCTGGCCATAAATTTGGTTTAGCACCACTCGGTGTAGGTTGGGTTGTTTGGCGCGACAAAACCGATTTACCCCAAGATTTGATTTTCAATGTGAATTATCTTGGCGGCCAAATGCCAACATTTGCCTTGAATTTCTCTCGTCCAGGCGGACAAATTGTTGCGCAATACTATACGTTATTGCGTCTTGGTAAAGAAGGCTACCGCAAAATTCACCAAGCTTGCTATGACACGGCAATGTTCTTATCCGATGAAATTAGCAAAATGGGGCCATTTGAAATCATTTATAACGGCGACCCAAAAAAAGGGATTCCAGCGCTCACTTGGAAACTTAAAGATGGTGTTGATCATGGCTTTAGTTTATTTGATCTCGCAGATCGTCTGCGCATGCGCGGCTGGTTAGTACCCGCTTATACCTTGCCGGCTCATTTAGAAAACATCCCAGTACAACGCATTTTAGTTCGTCATGGTTTTAGCCGTGATCTCGCTAGCTTATTGCTGAAAGATTATAAAGAAGCCGTTGCGCATCTAAGCAAACATCCTGTTACCGTGCCGCTATCAGAAGAAGAAGCAAGTGGTTTTAAACATTAAATGAAAATTATGATTTAAAGAACCATCAGCAGTTGTTAAGTATGAATTTATTCATCTTGGCACTGCTGATGAATTACTTTGAAATCTAGCCGATTGATTTTGCAGCATCCTTATCAATTAGGGGAAGATTATGCGAACATATCGTAATCATTATGCCATTAAAATTGCGAGTGGAATTGGTGGAATTGCTTTAATTAGTGCGGCTCAAATTGCATCGGCTCAAAATGATGCGTTAAGCAACGAGTCTTCAGATGTTAGCGAAGTGCAAAAAATTAGTCGCATCCAAGATAATATTAATCGTGCAACAGCAAGGCATTATTTATATAAGGATGCAAGTGATTTCTATGGCGAGTATTCAGCATTTAAAATAAAAACGGCAAAAGACGACGGTATATCATGGTCAATGGATCTAAGCTATTTACAGCAATGGGGGCGCCCAAATGGTGGCAGTCCTGCAGGACAATGGCTAGCTACCCCATCTCTAGATTGGACGTTATTTCAAAACGATTCTATTGGTACGGGCTCATTACAATTTGCCTACACTTGGGTTCGATACAGCACGAATCAAAATGGTGCAGACATCCAAAACAATTTAGGATTAGTAACGCCCAATAACGATTTTGGTAGACGACAAAATACATTTTCCCAATTGACTTACACTCAAGCATTACCTAGCAATCAAGCCTTGATTTCTGTAGGGCAATATTCCTTTGCTAATTTTGATGGCAATCAGTATTTAGGGAACCAACAGCAAAACTTTAATAATGATATTTTAAGTCAAAACGGCACATCAACCTATGCCGTTGCTGGTTTGGGCGCATATCTACAAATTAATCCAAGCAAGAGCCTACAATTTGCAACTGGCTTTCAAAGTGCGGACAACATCAGCGGATCTACATTATCAACCAAGCACTTTGGGGATGGGGGCTATTCATGGTTTGCCTATGCTCAATGGACTCCGAAATTTGAAGGCCTTGGCTCCGCTCAATACTCAATGACTTATTACCAAGTGCCTAGCGTTCAATTGCAATCACCCAAGAGTCATGGTTGGTCATTTAATGCGGTGCAAAACTTAAATGATTCATGGGCGATATTTGGCAGGGCGAATCGGGCTACTGGCTATACCACAGCGATCAAAAGCTCTTATGCATTAGGTGCTGCACTCAACAATCCACTTCAACGCAGCCCTACTGATCAAATAGGACTAGCGTTTGGCTATAGCGATCCAGCAAAAAATACATCAAACCAAAATCAATTACGAAATGAAAAATTAATTGAATTGTATTGGAATTGGACTATTGCGAAGGGTTTACTCATTACACCCGATGTGCAATATGTTCATAACCCTGGTGCGGACCCTACTAGAAATAGTGCTTGGACACTTTCATTACGTTCAACACTGATGTTTTAAATTTTCAAATGTAATTCAAAAAAAATTTTGCTTTCTAAGTTCAAATAGAAACAATAATTGGAGAAACCTATGACTACCGCAGCTCCTGCTAAAAGTAGCACCTTACGTAAAGCCACGCTTGGTGTAATGACACTAGCAATTATGAACATCACGGCGGTTGTGAGTCTTCGCGGACTTCCAGCTGAAGCAGAGTATGGATTAACTTCGATTTTTTATTACATCTTTGCTGCAGTTTTCTTTTTGATCCCAGTTTCAATTGTTGCAGCAGAATTAGCAACTGCTTGGCCACAAAAAGGCGGTGTTTTTCGCTGGGTAGGCGAAGCATTCGGCCCTCGCTGGGGCTTTGTTGCTATCTTTTTATTATGGGTTGAATCAACGATTTGGTTCCCAACCGTCCTTACCTTTGCTTGGGTCTCACTCGCTTTTGTTGGGCCGAATCAGAAATGGGATGTGGCCCTATCTGCGAATATGGTTTACACCATCATTGCCGTTTTGGTTGTTTATTGGGGCGCAACATTAGTCACGTTACGTGGCATAAAATCATCCTCAGCCATTAGCAAATGGGGGGGCTGATCGGTACCATCATTCCTGCGGCAATTTTGATTTTATTGGGTGCCATTTACTTAATTGAAGGCCGCCCAATTCATATTGAATTAGGTTGGGACAAGCTGATTCCAGATTTTTCTAAATTTGATAATTTGGTTTTAGCTGCGGGTATTTTTCTTTTTTATGCTGGTATGGAAATGAATGCCATCCACGTTAAAGAAATTGATAACCCAAGTCGAAACTACCCATTAGCGATTTTAATTTCATCATTAGCGACTGTGGCTATTTTTGTGCTCGGAACACTAGCCATTGGCCTCGTCGTACCACAAAGTGAAATTAATTTGACGCAAAGTCTGCTAGTTGCTTACAACGACTTTTTCCACTTTTATGGCATCCCATGGGCAGGTTCTATTGTTGCGTTGGCACTATTTGCCGGTGTTATCGGCGGCGTAACTGTTTGGGTGTCAGGTCCATCAGCTGCCATTGCTGTTGTTGGCCGTGCTGGTTATTTACCTCCATTTTTCCAAAAGCTCAATAAAAATGGCGTGGCATCAAATCTTTTGATCTGCCAAGGCTTAGTCGTTACTTTCTTGGCCGTTATGTTTGTCATTTTGCCATCGGTACAAGCTGCGTATCAAATCTTAAGCCAATTAACTGTAACCCTTTACTTGATTATGTATTTCTTAATGTTTGCTGCCGCAATCCATCTACGCCACACCGAACCAATCACCAAACGTCCATATGTTGTGCCATTTGGCAGTGCTGGTATGTGGATTTTTGCCGGCGCTGGTTTAGTGGGCGCAATGGTCGCATTTATTTTGTCATTCGTACCACCATCACAAATTTCAGTAGGTAGCCCAAGTACCTATATCGGTATTCTGATCGCTGGCAATGTCATTTTTGTCGCAATACCACTGTTAATTTATGCCAACCGTAAACCACATTGGAAAACAACCGAAGGTGCGAGTGACTTTGAAGCATTTGGTTGGGAATTAGAAGGCCGTAATCCAAGTGAAGTTCAAACCAAAGTTGTTGTCTTAGACGAAAATAAAGGAGTGGCACAATGAGCTTGGATCACGCAAAAATAGCCGCAGTAGTTAAAGAGGCTTACGATAAATTTTCACAAGCAGCGGGAGGTGAAAATGCGAGTTACATTCCCTACCTCGCATCAGTACCTTCTTCGCTAGCGGGTGTGACGGTTGTTACCAAAGATGGCAAGGTTTTTGAATGCGGCGATTCAAATTATGAATTTGCTTTAGAGTCGATCTCCAAAGTATTTTCATTGGCACTCGCACTTGAAGACGTTGGTGCTGAGGAAGTACATAACAAAATTGGCGCAGATCCAACAGGTCTACCTTTCAACTCCATAATGGCGCTTGAGTTACATGGTGGAAAACCACTTTCACCACTGGTGAATGCTGGTGCGATGGCGACAGTGAGTTTGATCAAAGCAAGTAACCCTGAAGAGCGTTGGTCTCGTATTTTGGGGATGCAAAGCCAACTAGCAGGACGGCAGATCGCACTTAGCGAAGAAATTAATCGTTCAGAACAAACGACTAACTTCCATAATCGCGCGATTGCTTGGCTGCTTTATTCGGCGGGTGCCATGTATTCAGACCCAATGGAAGCCTGCGATGTCTACACACGACAATGCTCGACTTTAATCTCAGCGAAAGATTTGGCAGTGATGGGCGCTACATTGGCGGCAGGCGGTATCAACCCTTTAAATAATCAAAGGGTACTCAAAACTGAAAATGTTCCTCGTATTTTAGCCGAAATGACAATGGAAGGCCTTTACGATAGTTCTGGAGATTGGGCCTATACCGTTGGATTGCCCGGAAAAAGTGGCGTCGGCGGCGGTATTTTAGCCGTTGCTCCTGGGCAATTAGCCATCGCCGGATTCTCCCCTCCCCTTGATCCAATTGGCAATAGTGTTCGTGGTCAGTTAATGGTTGCTTACATTGCAAAAGAATTAGGTTTAAACCTATATGCCGTCAATTAAATTCAAATAATAAAAAGGCAATGACCTCTTTTAAAAAGAGGTCATGTCTAACAATTTAGTAATACAGAGAAATTTTAAAGTTTTGATAAGAGTGCAATAAACAGTCTAATTAAAGCTGCTTCACTCAATATATATCGGAGAGAAATATGAACTGCATGACTCAGCGCAACACTCATGCAAGATGGTATAGCAGCTTTTTTATTGCAACCCTCATTACTTTAACTGGCTGTGACAACAAATCTGAGAAACCAAATATCCCAGTAACCACAGTAACTGCAATCACGATTGCGCCTCAAGATATACCGGTTGACTTTCCTTTTGTGGCACGTGTCGAAAGCTCGCAAAATGTTGACATTCACGCTCGAGTCTCTGGTTACCTTGATAGTAAAAATTATACCGAGGGTGGCAAAGTCAGCAAAAATCAAGTTTTATTTAAACTTGATCAACGACCATTTCAAGCGGCATTAGATGCAGCTCGAGCTCAGCTGGCCAATAATCAAGCCGCTCTAAATACAGCACAACTAACTTTAAACCGATATAACGAATTAACCCCACGCGGCGCAGCCTCCCAGGCGGATCTTGATAACGCCATAGGCACTTTTCAGCAAGCCAAAGCAAGTGTAAGCCAAGCAAAAGCCAATGTGACACAAGCCGAATTAAATTTAAGCTACACCGTGATTACTTCGCCAGTTGATGGCATCAGCGGCATGGCAATCCCTTCAGTTGGCACTTATATCGATGCTAGCAATAGCAAAATGACCACCGTCGCCACTCTCTCGCCAATGTGGATTAATTTTAGCGTTTCCGAGAATCAACGCCAAAGCCAAACAGAAGCGATTAAAAAAGGTTTGCTACGTGCACCTGCAAACGGAATATATGAAGCAGAAATATTACTTGGAAACAATCAAGTGTATGCGCAAAGAGGCAAGCTCACTTTTGCATCGCCTTTTTATAATAGTAATACTGGTACTTTCATGGTCAGAGCCTCAGTAGACAACCCAAATGGCGCCTTATTACCCAATCAATATGTCAATGTAGTCTTAAAAGGTGCAGTGCGTCCAAACGCCATTTTGTTACCGCAACGAGCAGTACAGCAAGGCGCAGGAACCAATTATGTTTGGGTTGTCGGTAAAAATTCACAAGCGGAATATCGCCCAGTTACAACCGGACAATGGCGAGGATTAGGCTGGTTTGTCAATAGTGGTTTAAATGCTGGCGAACAAGTCATCGTTGATGGCGTGACCACCTTGCGCCCAGAAGCACCACTCAAAGTGACTCCGTTAAGTGCAGCAGAAATGAATAAATCCCTTGGTCTAACTCAGACTAACGACGCCCCTTCTGCGGCAAAAAAATAAACGAGGCCGACTATGTTTTCTCGATTTTTTATTGAACGGCCAATTTTTGCCGCAGTCATTTCCATTGTCATTTCAATTGTGGGTGCGTTGGCGCTATATAGCCTGCCAGTCGAGCAATATCCGGTTATTGCTCCAGTTCAAATACAAATCACCGCCAATTATCCCGGTGCAGATGCACAAACTGTTGCACAAACTGTCGCCGCTCCTATCGAGCAACAAATTATTGGGGTTGATAATTTACTGTATATGAAATCAAGCAGCTCTTCGAGCGGCACCATTACCATTACGGCTTACTTTAATCTAGAAACAGACCCGGATATCGCTCAAGTTCAAGTACAAAATCGAGTAGATCGGGCATTACCGCAATTACCAGCCATTGTTTCTCAAAATGGAGTCTCTGTAGAAAAACAATCATCGAGTATTTTAATGGTGATTGCTGTTTATGATAAATCGGGGAAAATGTCTTCAGCCCAGCTCGATAATTACACCAACATCAATATTATGGATGCAATTAAACGAGTTCCTGGCGCTGGACAAGCCACTTTATTTGGCTCGCCAGACCAAGCAATTCGTGTTTGGTTAAACCCTCGCAATATGGCCTCTTTAGGCGTAACAACCAGTGATATTAAATCTGCTATTGCCAGTCAAAATGCACTGGTTGGTGCAGGACAAATAGGACAAGCGCCCAATGAAGGTCAGGTTGAAATGACCTTCCCTGTCGTGACCGATGGTGCTTTTTCCGACCCGAGCATTTACGAAAATATGATTATTAAAGCGTCCCAAAATGGCAATGCGATTGTTCATTTAAAAGACGTAGCAAAAGTCGAATTTGGCCGACAATATTATTCAGGTGAAAATGTATTTAACAATCGCCCAACTTCTGCGATTGGTGTTTATCTGCAAGCAGGAGCAAATAGTATCGATGTTTCGAACGCCATTCGGAAGACACTCAGTACCGCCAAAGCTGATTTTCCAAGTGGTTTAGATTACACCATTGCATTAGATACAACTGATTTTGTACGTGACTCGATTAAAGAAGTTGTTATTACATTATTAGAAGCACTAGTGCTCGTTATTTTTGTGATGTACTTATTTTTGCAAAACCTTCGAGCCACTGTCATTGCTACGATTGCAATTATTGTTTCCCTGCTAGGAGCATTTATTGGCTTAGCGGCAATGGGGTTTTCAGTTAATTTATTAACATTGTTTGGTTTGGTACTCGCAATTGGTTTAGTGGTCGATGATGCGATCGTCGTTATTGAGCACGTAGAACACACCATGCATGAACACCCTGAAATGTCAGTAAAAGACGCCGCAATTCTTTCAATGGACGAGGTTTCTGGGGCGGTTTTAAGTATGACGCTCGTTCTTTCAGCCGTTTTCATCCCAGCACTGTTTGTATCAGGCACTACAGGTCAGCTCTACAAACAATTTGCCACGACCATTGCAAGTGGCGTATTGATATCGGGTGTAACCGCACTCACACTCACACCAACACTTTGTGCCATCTTGCTCAAACGCACCTCTCCACCAACTAAAGGCTTTTTTGCTTGGTTTAATAATTGGTTTGCTCGACTTACAAAATCATATGGTGTTATTTCACATACGATTATTCGTCGCTCTGCGCTTTCTGTTTTGCTTTTAGCCGTTATGGTGATCGGCTTGTGGCAGCTATTCAGAATTGTACCAACCAGCTTTGTGCCGCAAGAAGATCAAGGCTATATGCTTGCGGCTTTAATGATGCCTGAAGCAGCCAGTTTACAAAGGACCATTAGCGCTGGCGAACAACTCAATAAAATCATTCGCGACAATCCTGCCGTCAGCTACAACACCATGATTAATGGTTTTAGTATGCTCGACGGGCAAGTTAAAACCAATGCAGCAACTGCATTTATTGGTTTAAAACCATTTGATGAAAGAAAATCGGCATCAGAATCTGTTTTTGCCGTTACCCAACAAATCGCTAAAGAAACCAGGGGTATGACCAGCGGAGCTGTTATTCCATTAGTTCCTCCTCCTATACCAGGTATCGGTACGTCTGGTGGCTTTGAGATTTGGTTGCAAAATAAAGGCACAGATACACCAGAACAAATGCAGCAAGTGCTACAAAAATTTGTTGCTGCTGCCAGTAAACGACCTGAATTAGGTGGGCTCACCAGTACCTTTAATGCCAACAGTCAACAATTGAAAGTAACGATTAATCGTGAGCAAAGCAATCTGATCGGCGTTCCCATTTCTGACGTTCTATCAGCCCTACAAGCCCAATTTGGTTCTTTAAGGGTGAGTCAATTTAATCAGTACAGCCGCGTTTGGGATGTCACCATGCAAGCTGAGGCACGTTACCGGCAAAAACCAGAAGACATTGACCAAATCTATACCCGTTCACAAAGTGGCGACATGGTGCCTTTATCTGCTGTTGTGAATATGAGCTTTGTTAATGGCCCAACGATTATGTCGCACTTTAACGGATTTCCGGCGGTCAACATTATTGGCTCGCCCAACCCAGGTTACAGCTCAGGCCAAGCAATATCAGCCTTAAAAGAAGTCGCTGCAGCAACATTGCCAAGCAGTTACAGCTACGCATGGGCGGGCTTATCCTATTCAGAAACGACTTCGGGTAATGATTCGATTTATATTTTCTTACTTGGCATTTTAATGGTCTTTCTGATCTTAGCCGCGCTATTTGAATCATGGTCACTCCCTGCCGCCGTCATCTGTGCCGTGCCATTTGGTTTACTCGGCGCTTTAATGTTTACTTGGCTACGTGGGCTAGATAATGATGTTTATATGCAAATTGGCTTATTGGTTTTAGTGGGTTTAGCGGCTAAAAATGCCATTTTGATCGTTGAATTTGCCATCAAGCAGCATCAAGCTGGTCATAGTTTGCTCGAATCAGCAGTTGAAGCGGGTGAGTTACGTTTACGCGCCATTATCATGACTTCGCTTGCATTTATGTTAGGCACATTACCTTTGGCGCTCGCATCAGGCAGCGGCGCCAATGCACGCCACTCGATTGGCACCGGCATTATTGGTGGGATGGTGTTACTTTCTTCACTGGCATTAATTTATGTGCCTTTGTTTTATTATCACTTTGAAAGTTGGCGTGAAAAAAACAAAAATAAATCAGCTCAGGCAGCAACAGAGCCAAAATCTGATGCAAGTCCTACTGAGGAGCTGCAACAATGAAATATTTAACTCCTTTACTTGGTATCACTTTGCTTTCTGCCTGTGCTGTTGGCCCAGATTACCAACGGCCTGCTGTAGATATCCCAGCCAGCTTTCAATATGCAGCAAATAAAGTGCAGCAAGATGCACTAGATACTGAATGGTGGCGGCAATTTAATGACCCCGTACTTGACCAATATGTACAAGAAGCAGTGCAACACAACCGAAATCTGGCTATTGCGCTCGCCAATATCAATGCTGCGGCAGGGCAACTCACCGTTGCTCGCTCGGCCCTTTACCCATCTATTGGCTATCAAGCTGGTGCCACGCGTGGCTTATCTAGCGGCGAGCGTCTAGCTGGTAGCCAGCGAGTTAGCAATAGCTACCAAGTGGCTGCGAATGTGAACTGGGAAATCGATCTATGGGGCGGTTTACGCCGACAAAGTGAATCGGCTAACGCGCAATTGGAAGCGAGTAAACAAGCGCGGCGAGGTGTATTACTCAGCGTGGCTGGAGCAACAGTACAAACGTATTTACAATTACGTGGCCTAGACCAACAACTGAACATCGCCAAAGATACGGTCAATAGTTATCAACGAACCGTTGAATTATTTGAACTGCAATTCAAATACGGCGTTATTGCTCGAATTACACTCGAGCAAGTCAAAAGCCAATATCAAGAAGCACAATCGAATATTCCACCGATAGAAAAAGCCATTGTCAGTACCGAGAATGCACTCTCTATTTTAATGGGTCGTAATCCAGGGCCAATTACCCGAGGTAAAGCACTTGATGCCTTAACAACGCCTGTGATTCCTAGCGCCTTACCTTCTAGCTTATTAAGTAATCGTCCTGATATCTTAGAAGCAGAAAGACAGCTTGAAGCTGCTAATGCGCAAATTGGCGTGGCCCGTGCACAGTATTTCCCGCAAATATCGCTAACCAGTTTAGCTGGCGGCGTTAGCGAGCAATTGAGTAATTTACTCAAAGCCGGTAGCTCGATTTGGAGTTTAGCCGCACAAGCCAGTGGTAGCGTATTTTCAGGCGGGTCAACACAAGGACAAGTAAAAAGCGCGGAGGCACAAACTCAAGCGGCAGAGCAGCGATACCTACAAACGATACAACAGTCTTTTGCTGATGTAGAGAATGCGTTATCGAGCTACCAAGCAGATGGAAAAACCCTAAAATCGCTAACGCAACTGGTCAATACCAATCTGGAATATTCAACGCTGGCATCACTGCAATACAACGGCGGTTTGGCTCCTTATTTAACCGTTCTCGATGCACAGCGCCAAGCTTATTCAGCTCAGCAATCGGCGACATCTGCACGAGTAGCCTACCTGAGTAGTGCCGCCAATTTATATCTCAGCCTAGGTGGCGATTGGATTAATCAACTCGATCAGCAATCAAGCAATAAACCCTCTCAACATTAAAAACCAGCTGCTGTGTTGCTTTATACATAAAACAACACAGCAGTTTAGTTACACCTTAAACTGCCCAACGACCCGATTGAGTTGAATTGCTACTTGCTCCACTTGGCTCGCATTTTCTGCCGTTTGTGCGATCGCGCTACTGGTTTTCTCCACCATTTGTGAAATATCCTCAACACGCATCGCAATACTATTACTGGCCAAACTTTGCTCACGCGTTGCCGAAGCAACCTCATGCAAGTGCGTGAGCGTCGCTTCTGCGCCCTCTTGAATTGTAAGGGCTTAGCCGTTCCACCTCAATTATCGTTTTAATTCAGGCATGCTGCGCTTTTGATTTTTGGGAGCGCAGCATGGGACGGTGGATTGATGCTTTGCAATGGGTGCAACGTTGGCAGGCTAGCGGTTTAACTCAAGCCGAGTTTGTCCGAGTGCACCAGCTTAAACGCACTACTTTTTCCAGTTGGCTGCGCCGTAGCCGCCTCGAATCTGCCGACGCATCTTCAGCTGCAATCACCGAACCGCAGATCGCCCCGAAACCATCGGCGTCAAGCATCGTGCCCGCACAATGGCCCGCACCCGTTGCGGCGCAGTTGCAGTTGAATTTCCCCTCCGGCGTGACCCTGACTTTGCCAGCGGCGACCGATCCGGCTTGGGTCGCAGCTTTATTGCGCGCTTTGACATGATGCCGCCACTCACTTCGCTGCAATTGGTCGTCGAACCGGTCGATATGCGCCTTGGTATCGAGGGTTTGTCGGCCAAGATTCATGCCCGTTTGCAGCGTTCCCCCATCGAAGGTGTGGCGTATGCGTTTCGCAATCAGCGCAGTAATCGCTTGAAGGTGTTGCTGTGGGATCGCACCGGTGTGTGGTTGGCACAGCGGCGTTTGCATCAAGGTCGGTTTGTTTGGCCGCAAGCGGGCGATGTGATCTTTACGCTGGATGCGGCGCAGTGGCAATGGTTGGTGAGTGGGGTCGATTGGCAACGACTCGCGCCGCCACCGCTACCAGAATACGCCTACTAATTCACGATGAGGATGGATAAAATAGTTGTCGCAGTATTGCGCTATACAGCATGTAATATATAATTCTTATGGCAATACCCTGTAAAATCAACACATGGATCTCGCTCAAGAACTCGCCAATTTAGACCTACCCGCCGCAGTCCGCGCGGCGATTTTGGCGCAGTCGGTACTCCTTGCTCAGCATACTGAATTAGTCACTCAGCAAGATCAACAACTCAAACAATACGTCTCCGACATCCAAAATAAAACGCAAACCATCGAAGCGCTAACGATGGAATTGGCCTATCTGCGCCGCATGCGTTATGGCGCTAAGACCGAAGTGATGAATCGCGAGCAGCGAGATTTGTTTGAAGAAGCCCTCGATGCCGATATGGCGGCGCTGGAAGCCAAACTCGCCGCCGAGCAAGCCAACAACACCCCCGAGGTCAGCGATAAAAAGCCGCGCATTCGTGCAGGTCGCCAAGCCTTACCGGCGCATTTGCCGCGTACCGATATGGTTCACGAGCCTGAATCATGCAGTTGCGGCCAATGTGGTCAGGGTTTAGTTAAAGTCGGCGAAGACATTAGCGAGCAACTGCATGTGCAACCGGCGGTGTTTAGCGTGTTGCGCCACATTCGCCCGCAATACGCTTGCCGCAGCTGTCAAACGATGAGCGCCGCGCCGATTCCGCCGGCGATCATCAATGGCGGTTTACCCACTGCGGCCACTTTGGCGTGGGTGATGGTCAGCAAATACATTGATCATTTACCGCTGTATCGGCTACGGCAAATCGCCGAACGCAGCGGCGTGCCGTTAGCAGAAAGCACGCTGGCCAGTTGGGTCGGCACAGTCGGCTGGTGGTTGCAGCCGTTGGCGGATCGATTGCGTGAACGATTGAAAGGCGAAACGGTGCTGCATGCCGATGAAACGCCAGTCAAACAGCTTGATCCGGGCAAAGGCAAAACCAAAACCGCGTATTTATGGGGGTATCGCAACACGCCTTTGAGTGGCAGTGCGCCGATCATTTTGTTCGACTACCAAGGCGGTCGCTCGGGTCAACACGTCCGCGATTTCTTGGCCGATTGGCAAGGTCAATTGATGGTCGATGACTATGGCGGCTACAAAGCGCTGTTCAAAACCGGCGTGATTGAGCTGGGCTGCTGGGCGCACGCACGGCGCAAATTCTTCGAATTGCATCAAGCCAACGGCAGCCCGATTGCCGCAGAGGCGCTGCGCCGTATTGGCGAACTGTATGCACTAGAAGCGCAGGCCAAAGATTTAAACCCCGAACAACGCCGAGCGCTACGGCAGCAACAAGCGCAACCTAAACTGCTCGAATTCAAAATTTGGCTGGATGAAACCGGTAGCAAAGTTGCGCCCAATAGCGCACTCGCTAAAGCGATCATTTACAGCCAACGGCGTTGGACGGCGCTTGAACGCTACGCCCAAAGCGGCATTGCGCCAATCGATAACAATCCGGTCGAAAACAGCATTCGGCCGATTGCGATTGGCAAAAAGAACTGGTTATTTGCGGGGAGCGAGCGCGCCGGTCAACGCGCTGCCGCAATTCAAACGCTACTGGGCACCGCCAAACTCAACGACCTAGACCCGATGGCCTGGCTCACCGACACCCTAGAAAAGCTCCCCACTTGGCCGAACAGCCGCATCGACGAATTATTACCGCTAAGAGCGCTAGCAGAAACTTAAGCGTCAAGGCGGTGGAGCGGCTGAGCGCTTACCTTGAATTTGGCTCAGTGATTGCTTAACTTGTTGCGCCAGCGCCACCCCACGAACCACCTGTGGAATCGCTTCATCCATTACCGCCACCACGTTGACAGTTTCACCTTGAATCGCATTGAGCATGGTTTCAATATTCACCGTGGCGCTAGCGGTTCTTTCAGCTAATTTTCGAACTTCATCTGCGACCACCGCAAAACCACGCCCTTGCTCACCGGCGCGTGCCGCCTCAATCGCAGCATTTAAAGCTAATAAATTCGTTTGTCCCGCAATATCTTTAATGACTGCAGCAATCCCAGAAATCTCTCTCGCCTGAGTGTCTAACGCCCGAATTTGCCCACTCGCTTGCGTCACACTCGCAGCGATATGCTCCATAGTCGTCGTTGCCATTGCCACTTGCTCAACCCCATCACGCGACAAAGCTGTCGCTTGCCGCGATGCAGCCTCAGTCAGACTCGAGCTATCCGAAATATGACTAATGCTAACGGTCAGCTCTTCCATGGCTGCGGCCATTGCACTGGTCGCATCGGTTTGCTGATTGGCAGCCAAGGCAATGGATTGACTTGATTGAGCGATTTGTGTGGCTTGTTGACTCAAAACATCTGCGTCATTTTTTACATCCAGCATAACTTTGCGCAAACTGGCTGCCATTTCTGCTAAAGAAGCAAACATACTACCCACTGGCGCCTGCTGCATTTTTAACTGCAAATCACCTTGCGCCAACTGCTGCATCAATCTGATTCCCTCGCTTGGCTCGCCCCCCAATTGGCGCAAAATACTGGATGTAATGAGCCATGCCAGTAAACTCACCAAAATCGCCAAAATAGCTAATTCAATCAATCCCCAAATCAATACATTTTTCATTTCGGCGTCAATATCATCAATATAAACACCGGTGCCGACCACCCAATTCCACTCAGGAACTAATGCCGCATAGGAGAGTTTTGGCAAAGCTTCAGCACTACCTAGTTTGCTAAAATAATAATCAACATAACCGCCACCTTGTTGTGCGGCACGGGTTAAATCCTGCAATAAGAATTTGCCATTTTTATCCTGCAATGTACTTTTATTTTGCCCTTCAAATTCAGGTTTATTCGGTGATAATTTATATACTTGCTGCGTATCAGTAATAAAAAAAGATTCTCCATTACCATAACGAACATGACGCATTGCAGCAATTGCTGATTTTTGCGCTTCCTCGACGCTCATGACCCCACTACGATTTAAATCCTGATAATGCTTAATAATAGAAACTGCCGTTTCAACTTGGCTTTTAATAGCAAATTTTCGCTCGTCCAATGTGACCTGCTTTTGATTATAAAGGCCAATCGCCATAATGATGGCCATACCAGACAAAGCTAAAATACTCAATAACAACAAGCGAGTACGAATTTTAAAAGACATTAACATGATTATTTCCATTTAATTATTATATTCAGAAACCCCTCCCGCTAGAATACCCAATTTAAAATGACATGGGTATAGCAAATTCGATATAGATTTAGTACATTTAAGGCAATGCCTTAAAAAACAAACCTGCCACACCCGCTTTATCTCAAGTTGCTTCAAGCACAAATCCAGGCATCTAGCAAACTTAATCCAATCATCTGTAGCAATTAAAACAAATCAACATCAACACGAATAGTTATCAATAAATTAACTCAATCAGAATTATTCAGAATTACATAATTTTACGAAATAAGGTTATTCAAGTCGATTTTGAATCTGCTTTAAAAGTAAATCCCATTGCGAATAAATTTTATCTTGTTGCCCAAACTCAACGCGCCAACAATCATAAGCTAGAGATTGTTGATCTAATCGAGCGGATAAATAATCTAAGGCGTGTTCTAAATACGCCGAAACAAGCGTTGCATTACTTGACCAGCGCAACAAATAAGTCAGCACTTCTGGGTTCACTCCCCACAAAATCAGCAATAAAGCACTACGGCGACAATGCTCGGCGAATGGTAAATTTTCGAGCGGAGTCGCAAGACGATGAAAATAAGCCGCCCAAACCATAAGCCCATGCTCAACATCCAGTGTAGCAAATGCGCAATCCTCAAGCACCGCCCGCGAAAAATGGGACACCAACAATGCACGTTGGTACTGCTCTTGCCCTAAAGATTGTGGAACGCCCCGCGAAGAACATAATAGATTTCGGTAGGTATAGGGCTCCAAGCTATATTCAAACTTGGCAAACTCATGCATACCCTTTTTAAAATCTATTTCTAACAGATTTAACTCGACCAATAATAAAGCGGTATGTTTTGGATTATCTAGCCAATACGGCGCCAATTTCGACAACACCACCAACTCTTGATCCAAAGCCGCATCCAGTCGCTCTGAATGGCATTCAGCAAAAGACCACGCCTCTGCCACATGCCACTTTGCACTTGCTCGACTTGGAAAAGATCGTTTCAACTCGCGACGAAATTGGCTTGGCGACCAAGTAAACCACAAACCAAAAGCACGCTCAAAAGTACTCCTTTCGGCAAAACCCAAGGAGTGAGCAAGATCTTCAAGACGAACCTTGGGATCCAATAATGCATGAATTGCTCGATTGCGCTTCATTTGCACACTAATTTGGCGAAAGCTCGTCCCCTCTAAACTCAGTTGCCGACGAAATGAAGCGCTACTTAAACCCAAAGCATGCGCAGTATTGGCTAAATCAGCCCAAGCCAATTGCTGCCCTCTGGCTAAATGCTGCCAAGTGCGCCACAGCAAAGTATGTTGCGCTTGAAAATGCTGCAGTCGTTGATTGAACATGGCCTGCAAAGTGGAATGCAAACTCGCGCTAAACCCAGGGAGTTTGCTCTGCAAATACGAGCTAGGCCATGCCACACTAAAACACTCCGCCTGATAAGCAATTGGCGCAGCGCAAATCGTCTCCAACTCAGTCGAATCCATTTTGCTCGTCATGACTTGCACCGACAGTGGACGAATATCTGCCCCCAAAATACAACTCACCGCCCGGATAAGCCACACGACAATCGCCTCATAGCGCAGCAAGCCGCCCAAACGATCAAACTGCGGCAATGGTGATAATTGAATTTGCCATTGCTCCGCCTCAGTCACGACACGCATATCGCCATCGGGAAACAACATCGCTGCAAATCGCGACAGCTCAGCAATCGCCATCTCTAAAGTATTCGCGCTGCGTAAGTAATAAATAAAACCATCGCCAGCGGCCAAATCAATCTGACTGGCCACCCAGCTCATAGCATGAGGGTCGCCCATAGCGTGTAAGTATTCGTTCAATTGCAAAGCCGATTCGGCGGCGATTTCTGACAAATTATCAGACGCAACTGGGCGCAATCCAAACAAATATTCGAGTTCACTTAATAAAGCAGGACGATCACGGTAGCGTACATATAAGCCCTGCAAATAACGGAGTTGCACCGTTTGATGTTGCCGTGCTGACAAACTTCCCCCAAGACAATGAACATAAATGTCATAAAAATAGTACGAAACAGCATATCAGAATATGCTTACATTCAATATGATGAAAGAAAAACACTGACAAATGCCCAACAGCAGCGGCATTGCTTTTACTTATTTCAATACTTAGAGCTTGATCATGAATCCAAAATATGTCGGCAGCGCCGCACTCTTACTGATGTTAACAGCATGCGGTGGCGGCACAGAAGTTAGCCTGCCCTCCATTGGCGGAGGTGGCGGCAATACAGGAATCGGGCCAAGCTCTGCGCCAGGCGTTACTCCAACCCCAGAAGCCACAACCCAACCTACGCCAGCTCCAACCATAGAGCCGATACCCGACCCAATCGAAGTCGCACTAAAAACCGGCAGCGTCCAAGGACTGAACCGCAGTGATATGCCAACATTACTGCGTTTATCACAACAAACTGCAGGCCAGTACCAACAGCGGCAAACTGCTGCACTCGTTGATATTTATGGCGATAGCAAATTAAATCTAGCGCTTAATCACACAACTAATAGCATTGAGATTAACCGCTCCATTTCCACCATGGCGAGTCCCCTTATTGTTGCCGACGACGGTAGCGGCATGGCCGCCATCTCGCAATATGGCAAAGGGCGTGGCTTAGCTTATGGCGTAGATATGCTCAAATGGATGGCCGATCAATCCAGAGAAACCCAGCACTTGCCACTATTTACCCGAGCATTCAATTGGGTTGTTACCGGCAAAGCCGCAGGCCCATTACCCAATACGCTTAAATTTGCCGCCGCGGGCTATGACGCACCAACAGTAAGTCGCTTCATCACTTTACTCGGTAAAAAACCCGAAGCTGTTCCGTGTGATTTAACGCTCAGCAACAATACCTGCTGGCAAAACGCCGATGTTTTGGTATTTGGTGCTGGTGTTAGAGATGATGCCAACTTAGCTCAGCTGGTACGCCAATACCAAGCCAGCGGCAAAGCCATTATCTATATGCACCCCAACTGGGTTGACTCAGGAGGCGGGCGCAAAGTGGCCAAAGCCATGGGAATGAACCTCGGTGGCTACCCAGGCAATTACTTTGCCGATACTGCTGGCGTATCAGTGAACGCCAACCGCACTATCGCTGATACCTTACAACGTAACGACCAAATGGGCGGACTCAATAAAGCGCTAGAACAAATGAGCGTTGATAATCTCAACGTCGACTTAGCGGCAGATACTCGCTCAACATCGGCCATCAGCCAAATTCACAATGAAATCGCCACACTACAAAGTGGCGGCATTGACCTATTTGCCGAACCAGCAACCGATTTACATCGCTTACTCATTCTTTGGGCCGACCTTTATCGTCCAAGCATTCAATACGGTAAAATCAATCGCACCACCAATCCTGATGAATTTTTACGCACTTACGCTTCGGACTCTTGGCTGGCTTATAACCGCAGCTACACCACCTTTGCCGCAGCTGGCCAAGGTGATTTTATGCCTGTTGCTGCGCAAAGCATCCCCGTCAGCCAAAGCGATGAAATTATCGACGTCACCATTGCCCAAAGCGGAGGCACCACTGCTATTGGCCGTGCCTCTATTCCAGGCAAACCGGTTTACATCGAAGTGCTCGAAAAAGGCGATGCCAATCTCAGCATTCAAACCAACCATGTGCGCGCCTTTGGTAACCCACTCACCGACAATGTGGCCGAAGCTTATAAACGCCCACGCCGTCCACAGTCATTTGCGATTCCACTCAATACGACGAAAGCCACCGTCTTTGTGTCACCTTTTGGTGGTCCGCTCTACCTCAACTACGGCGGCGCAGCGTCAGGGCAAACCGTCACGCTAAAAATTCGTGGCGCAGCCAAATATGCGCATTTTGATTTTACCAAGCCGCAAAGCGACGCCGAAATCAACGAAGCCGTTGCCGCACTCAAACGCAAAGACTTTGGCTGGCAAACGGCGAAATTTGTCGGTGGAGAAATCCAACAAACCATCAATTATGCCAATCAGGCCATGGGCAATATCGACCCTAAGGTCTATATCCTTGATCAAGTCAAAGGCAGCTTATTTGATAGCAATCACCTCGCCAATGGCTATAGCAATATGCCGATGTCGGCCAATGTATCGCAGCTTTGTACTCAATTTGGTTGGCAGTGTGATGGGCCAATTCATCGCGCTCCGGGCGTGCAGCACTTTGTTGGTTGGATCGCTCAATGTGGATTTCTTTGCTCGGGCAATCCATCCGATGGCTTTGCCGGTATCAGTGGCACTGGCTGGGGACACGCGCACGAGCTCGGTCACAACACGGTGCAGCGCGTTATGACAATAGCGTTTAATGGCCAAGGGTGTGTTACAGAATGCAATAACAACATCCTCGCCAGCGCGCAAATGATGCGGCAATTTAAAACGCTCGGCGTCGATACGGGGCATACCACCAACCACCCAACCTTGTATCAACACATCAAAAACAACCGTGATACCAACAAAGTCGGAGAAGATAAAATCCTCGACATGCAAAAACGACTTTGGACCATGGCGGACCCAAATTCAATGCGCGCCGTGCACTTTCAATTGGCGTTTTTATTTAGCAAATATCGCGTCAACGAAGCGAAACCGAGTATGGAAGCGAGTCTGGATTATTTCACGTTACTAACCAAGGGTGATCGCTTGGTGAGCCGCGCGTGGGATGCCAATAATAAAGGCAAATATGCGATGGGCAGCTATGCCGATAATAAGATTAATAACCCTGATTTGCTCTATGTTTTAAGCTCAAAAATCATCGGCAAAGACTTAAAAAACATCTTTGCCATGTATGGCATCACACTCACCCCCACCGCTATCAGCTCGGTCGCGGCCTTAGGACTTGAAGTCTTACCGGAAACTTTTTACGCACTCGCAACCAGCAAGTACAACCAAGTCAGTACCGGTATTTGGCTCGATCTTTCAACTCAAACCCCAAATTATCCGTTTTAAACTTGAATCACAGCGCACGGCGACCTTAGTCCAAGGTAGTCGAGCGCTGTTTTTTCATTCTGATGTGAAATTAACTCGCAGCACCAGGGCCACTCACCCACTTTGGACAAGACTCCACTTCGCCCTGACGATTCACAATCACCGTGCTTGGGCCTATCTTGCACCAGCGAAAGCTACCAAAATCAAAAACATGATCAATATCTGCTTGCTTACCGCTAAAGGTGCCGGCCGCTAGCGTGTAGATGCCATGCTCACCGTCCCAAACTGCAACAGGCAAAATACTATAATTAATCACTTTGCCATTCAACGGCCAAGGCCAAATCATTGCCAACACGGGCTGCAGTACAAAAAAAGACAACACAAACAAATAGCGCATCAGCAACTCCTTGAATCAGAGCCGCATTTTCGCAAAGCCAAGCGCAATCACCCGTGACCAATTGCCCAAAAAATGAGGTATTTTGTCGCAATGAATTCAAGCTTATTGTGAATGTAAATTTTCAACGCAGCAAAAGGCATTCAATCACAGTTTTCGCGGCACTAAACGCCGTATAATCTGTCCTTTGTGCTCCGACTCACTTTTAAATAGCCATGAATTCGATGAAAACCCGCCTGATTGCCGCCCTAATCGCCCTACCTAGCCTTGCCCACGCTTTTGTGCCGCCGGTTCCCGAAATTGCGGCCAAGTCGTATTACCTCTACGACAAGCAAAGCGGCCAAGTATTGGCTGCACGTGATCCGGACATGAAAATCGAGCCAGCATCGCTCACTAAAATGATGACAGCCTATATCACCTTTAAAATGGTGAAAGAAGGCAAACTCAAACTCGACCAAACCCTCTTGGTGTCGGATAAAGGCTGGCGCACCGAAGGTTCGCGCATGTATCTAGACCCTAAAGTCCCTGCGACCGTGGACGACCTAATCAAAGGCATGATCGTGCAAAGCGGTAACGACGCTTGCGTGACCTTGGCCGAAGCCATTGCCGGTAGCGAAGAAATATTTGCGCAATTGATGAACAAAGAAGCCAAACGCCTCGGTCTGCACAATTCATTCTTTACCAATAGCACCGGTTTACCCGACCCGGCCTTATTGGTGACGACCAGCGATTTAGGCCGTTTAGCCACTGCAATAATCAATGATTTCCCAGAGTACTATCCGATTTACGGTATTAAAGAATTCAAGTACAACAATATCAGCCAGCCTAATCGCAATTTATTGCTCTACCGCGACCCTTTTGTTGATGGCATGAAAACCGGCCACACCAACTCAGCAGGCTACAATCTTGTCGCATCCAGTAAACGCGATGGCCGCCGCTTGATTTCTGTCGTTGTTGGCACCACCAGCCCCGAAGTTCGCGCCACCGAGTCGTCAAAATTACTCAACTGGGGCGCACAATTTTTTGAAACGCCACGCCTTTACACCGCTAAACAAGCCGTACAGCAAGTGCCGGTATGGAAAGGGAAAGCTGACACCGTTGGCGTTGGCTTTATGCAAGACCAATACATCACCGTACCCAAAGGCGATGCAGCAAAACTTAAAATTGATTTAGTCAGCCAACAGCCTTTAATGGCGCCGATCAAAGAAGGTCAAGTGGTAGGCACGATGAAAATCAGCTTAGACGGCAAAGTGCTCTCTGAACGCAAAGTAGTGGCGATTGCTTCAGTTGAACAAGCCAATATTTTTGGCCGTGCATGGGATACGATTCGTTTGTGGTGGAAAGGTTTATTTAACTAATTCAATTTACCGCCCGAGCGATGATGAGCCCAACGAGCAGTTGGGCTTTTTTATTGATTCAATATTAATAATGGGTATATGCCGCTAGCAGTCATACTATAAGTCATAGCGAAAGATACCTATTAATTACGAATGAATCTCAGATTATGTGTTAATGGTTTTAAGTGCCTGCGGCACGGCTGTTTACAGTCACAGTCAGTGGCGCCCCCCCTCTTTCTTTGACTCGCCAAAAAAGAGGGGGAAAGAAAGGCGCTTTTGAGCGCGCATCGGTCCCCGATGCCCTCGATCGATCGTGAGCCAAACGGTAAAGCTGTTTGTCTCGCTCCTCACTCGGTGCGCTTGAACGGGTGATTAAGCCCCAGACCAACAAGCGCGGCACAGCATCAACCCCCAATCTGAACAACGTTCAATAATGATCTAAATGGGTTAAAGATAATCCCAATCGAGGACCGCAGTATGTACAACCAAGACCCGCAGCATGGCATTACCTTAGAAAAAATGCTCACCGACCTAGTTGATCATTTTGGTTGGGAAGAACTCGCCCGGCGTATTCCGATCAAGTGTTTTTCCAATGACCCGTCGATCAAATCGAGCCTCACTTTTTTACGCCGCACGCCATGGGCGCGCGCGCAAGTCGAGCAACTTGACGCGCGCATGCGGCGCTAAGCGCAGCTGCCAGCAGAAATAACTCACTGCGGCCAAACCACCCTATTTTTGCCATTTAATTTAATAAGCCAAGCCAACGATGAACGACTCAAGTAGCAATCCAGAAATCGATACTTTCACCGCGTCCAGCGCGCTGGTGGCCATAGCCCAGCAACATTTAAGCGATGTACTGCGCATTGCTTTTGAGCATAGCGCGGCAGAAAAAGCGGTGGTGGTATTTGATAGCCGCAGTGAATTGGCCGTCACCCTTACTGCCGCTTACCGCCATTGCCTACCGCACGCTCATTTTATTGATTTTGACCACAGCACGCCCGAGCAAGTGCTGGCCGAATTTGCCGAGCTTGCCGCCAAAGACTTAGTGGTGTTGGTGCAGTCAACACACTTTCGCCTTGAAGCCTTTCGGATTCGCGTTGAGCTATTTAAACGCAGCCTCAAAGTCATTGAGCATCCCCACTTGGGTCGCATGCCCGGCGCAGAAGTCGCCTACTACATCGATTCATTGGCGTACGACCCAAGCTATTATCGCGACGTTGGCCATGCGCTCAAAGCCAAAATCGATGCTGCACCGCATGGCATGATCGATAGTGGCGCAGGTAATCAACTGATTTTTGCTACGCCGTTTGAATCGGCCAAACTCAATATTGGCGACTACCGTCAGATGAATAACACCGGCGGGCAATTTCCATTGGGTGAAGTGTTTACCGAAGCGGCTGATTTAGATTTAGTGAATGGCCGAGTGCGGATTTTTATTTTTGGCGACACCACCTTTCGCGTTAACCGCCCCGCTACGCCAATCACTTTAGTCATTGAAAAAAGCCAAGTGACTGACGTCATCGATTC
The DNA here is from genome assembly GCF_019665785.1 of Deefgea piscis. NCBI lineage: Bacteria > Pseudomonadati > Pseudomonadota > Betaproteobacteria > Neisseriales > Chitinibacteraceae > Deefgea > Deefgea piscis. The sequence continues at coordinate 1,223,610 of NZ_CP081149.1, read as the reverse complement.
CACCCCTGAATTTGACGCCATGATGGCGAAGATTCGCGCCGATGAAGGTGGTGTGGTTTGGGTAAGAGAATTGGGTTTAGGCATGAACCGTGCCTTTAGCTTTGAGCGCACCGTCAGTGATATTGGCACCTATGAGCGAATGTGCGGCATTCATTTATCACTGGGCATGAAGCACGGCATTTACGCCAAACCACATATCAAACGTGGCGAAGGCAAATACCATATCGACGTGTTTGCCATTACCGAATCCGTCCAGTTTGGTGACGACGTCGTGTATCGTGACGGTCAGTGGGTGGTATAAGCCCCAAAACAAAACGCCCGATTTGAGTCGGGCGTTTTTTATTTCGGTGCAATCACTGCGCCAGCATCAAAACTTATAACGCCCGTGGGTCCGGATAAATCACGGGTGCCATTTGGCTGGCTTTTTTCAGTGACGGCGGTGGCGTAATCCCCATCGACACATAAATACTGGTCAGTTTATCCACGCCAATATTGGCTGGGCGTATCCATTCCTTGGGGATATACAACAAACCACCGCCAATCGGCACTGGTGCGGTCGGCACTAAAATCGCTTGATACTCGCGGCCATCAATCTCAATCGGCACAGGATTGGGCATCAAGGCCAAGACCGCCACGCCATCCCCGCCAAACAAACACCAAACTGGGCTCATCGCGCCAATATCAGCGTCTTGCTTTTGATCGAGCAAACCCACAAAACGATCGGCCATATTATAAAAACTACCAATCACCGGAATACGCCGCACCGTACTATCGACCAGTGCCGCTAATGGTTTTTTTAATCGAGAGCGCACCAAAATACCCAAAGGATAAATCGCCCCCAGCAACATCACCCAACCAATTAAATACCCAAATACCGGATGATCCACCACCGGCTGACCAATAATCGAAAACAACTGCCCCACTAAGCTTTTTGGCCCTAAATAATCATTGAGTAAATTCACCACCCACGCCAACAGCGAAATAGTGAGTAAAAAAGGTAGCAAAGCCAATAGACCCGACAACCAAGTGGTCAACACACTTTTTAAACCACGCTGTAACAGCATCACAACTCCATTGATGACGACGACAAATCTCAGAACTGCATTCTACAGTGGCAAAGCGCTTGCGCGGCATCGATCTATTAAAATTAAAGCGAGAGCAGTGCTTTTATCAATTAAGCAACTCTCCTTAAGTAATTAAATGGCATATTTAATTACTTAAGGCCTTATATTATTAATGGTCGGAATGGCAATAAAAATTCATTTAATGAATCAATTTTACAACAACTGATTTTTGATATATGTAATTCAAACAAACTAATTTATTACCTCAAATTATCTTTTTATTTCCAATTTCTGACAATCATCGAAACATTAAACAAATTCGCAAAACACCCCAGAAATTGTAATAAATACCATTTACCTGCCAAATATAAGCGAATTATGATCGACGTAATGGCACTGCCATTTCACTTTCTACTTTATTCGAGAATTTAAATCATGAAGATTAAATACCTTGTCGCTCTGGCTTGCAGCGCAATTGCCATTCAAGCGCACGCAACGAGCATCGATTTCCGTGGCGGCTACAAAACGGGTAGCGAAAAATACGAATCACGCATCTTATTGAGCCACGAAATGGCCAATGGTTTTGGTGGTGGTGTTGAGTACTCTATGAGCAATACCAGCCTGCCAGGTGAAGGGATTGATCAAATGAACTGGACCGATACTGAATTTGAACTGTATTACAAACACAAACTCAATGCTGCTGTGACTTTGCAACCTGGTTTCTTGGTGCAAACGGTTAAAAACAAAGGCGAAGCTTACAAAGCCTACATCCGTGCTAACTGGGAGTTTGCCCCAACTTGGCGCTTTGACAGCCGTTTGCGTTACGACTTTAAAGGCTGGTCAGAAAAAGACTTGAACGGCAAGTTTGAACACGACGAAGTGGTTCGTGCTGACTTCTGGTTGCAAAAATCATTCAACGAAAAAACCAGCGGTTACTACAACTTCCGTGTAGATCACAAACTCAATGACTTTGAATACGTGAACAACAGCAGCAACTACTACGAACACAATATTGGTTTGGGTTACAAGCTCACGCCTTCAGTTCGCGTTTACACCGAAGTCGGTTACTTGGGCGAAACCGCTAACAAACAGCACGATGCTGAATGGCGCGTTCGTTTTGGTAGCACTTACAGCTTCTAATCGATCTGCCTGTTGATCAGATTTGAAGTAAACCCAGCCTCGGCTGTAATGCCGCTCACTTAAGCCAAGTGAGCGGCATTTTTTTGCTCGATTTCATTGCTGCGATCGCTTTTGATGCAGAGAAAATCAATCGAAAAGCCCTAAATTTCCTCTGCGCCTCTGCGTCAGATTTTCAAGGTTTTGCGTTAAGTGAACTGTGTTTAGATCGCTGCTTTATAAATTCTTGAGTAATAACACGCCAATCGACAGCGGCGCTAGCACGCGGCAACTCCACTTTAAGCCCCAGAGCGCCCCGCCCGTTAAGCCACAGAGCTGCGCCACATGTGGCCAAACTCGCCAGCCAGCAAACAGCGCTACGGCAATTCCGCCGATGGGCATCATTAAATTGGCCACGCTGTAATCCATCAGCTCAAAGATGTTTTTTCCCCACCAAGTCACACCAGACCATGTCCCAAACGACAACGATGCCGGAATACCACACAAAAACACCACCAGCGACAACACTAAAATCACAGGCCGACGCGGTAATTTAAATTCATCCAAAAACAGCGTCGCGATTAATTCGAGCATCGATACCGAAGACGTCAGCGCGGCCAGCGTCAGTAAAGCAAAAAAGACCATCGCCCACAGTTGGCCAAACGGCAAGCTGGCAAACACCACTGGCATGGTCATAAAGGTTAAACCCGGCCCCGCCGCAGGATCGAGCCCAAACACATGTAGCGCTGGAAAAATCATCAAGCCCGCCAAAACCGCCACCGCGCACGACAAACCCACCACCCACGCTGCAGAATGCAAGACCGGCGTTTGCTGCTTCAGGTAAGAGCCATACGCAATCATGCCGCCGGTCCCTAAAGACAAAGAGAAAAACGCCAAGCCCAAAGCATCCATCGCCATCGTCGGCGTGAGCTTAGTCAAGTCAGGCGTAAAAAACAGCTTCACCCCTTCCCATGCCCCGGGCAAGGTTAACACTCGACCAATCAAGATCAACATCATCAAAAACAACGCCGGCATCAAACATTTACTGGCGCGCTCAATGCCTTTTTCTACCCCGCCAATCACAATGCCAAGCGTGGCTAAAACAAAAGCGGCATGCGCCAAAATCGGCCAATAGGGATGCGACACAAAGCCAGTAAAAATAGACTTTAGCTCTTGGGTATTGCTAGTAACCACACTACCGTCAATCGCTAGCGCCAGATACCCAATCGTCCAGCCACCAATCACACTGTAAAAACTATATAAAACAAACCCAGCAAAAATCCCCATTAAGCCAATCAGCGGCCACGCCTTGCCCGCCAATTGGCGAAACATGCCCACCGGCCCCGTTTGCGCGCTGCGGCCCAGCGTCAATTCGACGATCATCTGCGCCAAACCGAGGGTAAAACTAAATAACAGGAATAATAAAATAAACACGCCGCCGCCATTCATCGCGGTGACATAGGGGAATTTCCAAATCGCGCCCAAGCCAATGGCCGAGCCAGCGGCCGCCAAAATAAAACCCAGCTTAGAGCCCCAAGTCGAACGAGTTGTCATCATGATCCTTTGTCGTAAACCAACAATGCAGATCCAGACAGACGTTTTTGGGCGGCACAAATGCAACAAGGCCGCCCATCACGGCGGCCTTGGATCATTCATTTGGTGTAATTTAAATGAACGCGACCCATCGGGCTGCCGGTTGGCGAGCCAGATAATAATAAGAAAAATACACGGGGGTCGAATTCAGTAACATGACGCTATGTTCAAGCGTATCCCCATCGGGTGTCAAGCCAGCCCTAGCGCCAGATTGGGCTGCGAGCAATCCGGCCAACTCAAGGGAAATTCAAGGGCAATACAAATTAAATCCAGTCAAACACCAATAAAACAGGCCACTACAAGCACTTTAGCGGCAGATTGATGCAAAAAAACCACAGCTTCAATTTCACATCCCCATTGGATTAATGGGTAATATCACCAAAAAAACGCCCCTTTCGCCGCAAAAAATCCCGCCATTTGCTCAATATCGGATCAATATCCGGTCAATTTCAGCTCAATAGCACACCCAAAGCGCGGCGCGACCCCAATACCGGCGCAATGTTCAGCTTTGTATCAGCCAGTCTGACAATAATTAAATCGAATTATTGCCTCACCTTGGCCACGCAAACCGCTCTAATTTCACTCAGGCTACCCGTTTCACTTGCGGCGCATTGCCGATAGCGATCGGCATATTGCTGAAAGCTCGCCTGCGCAGCAGCTGGATCAAGCGTGATTAACTGCTCAATGAACGCGCGGCTCCCAATCTCAAAATGCTGATAATCAATTGGCGAATCCCAATCCCCACCCCAAGTCATAAACCCATATTGCGCAAATAAATGCGCCACCGCCTCATTCACCATCCCGCTACGGCGCGGTTTACCGGCGCGAAACTCAGCGCGATTTAAAAAGGCCTTGGCACTGGCTGCCGGCAAAATCAGCGCCGTACCATCGTCAGCAAAACTCACATACGGATTTTGCAAAGGGTTCACATCAATCGCCACGCCATACGCATGTTTGGACCAATTTTGGCCTGCTGTCACCGCGCGACCATTCAACGCACTGCTGTTATTGGCATTCATCGACAACACATCATTGCCCTTAAATTGCGTCAATGGCAGCGCTGATTGCAGCGGAAACTTTGCCGCGCGCAATGCCAACATCAAAGCCGCGACTTGCGGCGCCACCGCATCGAGCACGATCAACTGCCCTGTGCTTAACTGCCCCTGCAAATCAAGATGCGAAAAACTCACCCGCTGCAATCGCTCGCACGGCACTGGATTGGCAGCACTCAATACGCCATTGTCGAGTAAATCAGCACAATCAGCCGCCGTTAAAGGCTGTATCGCCGCCCATGTCGTGGCAGACAATAGCCCGAAAAACAGCCCAGCTCTTAATCGCGGCATTCAAACCCCTTCAAGCCATTTTTTGCACAATAAAAAAACCTAGAGCGCTTATTTGGCGGCAGTGACCAGCATCGCCAAAGCTTGCGTGTAAGTACCTTTGATTTGATCGCCTTTTTTGATCAATTTCAATTGCGCAGGATCACGCACTTTTAAAGTCACGGTGCGATTCACGCCTTGCACGCGAACCGTATGTTTTTTAGCATCGACACCAATCACATTGCCCACCACAGTCACCTGCTCGCCAACAAAACCACCTGCTTTGGCTGCTGGCGCTGAAGCTTTACTGGTTTCAGTAATCCGTTCACGCACGTTCGAGCCTGGGCCAAGCAATTCCAAAGTCAGCACTTGCATATATTCAGCTTTTACTTTGTCGCCGACTTTGAGCTTATCAAAGTTTTTAACCCCTTCACCGGCCATCACGCTCATCGTTTGGCCAGCTTCATTTTTTAACGTCACTTTACGCGTTGCCGCATCAATGGCCGCAATCGTGCCATTGGCCTTTACCGCCTCAAGCAAAGTCACCGCGCCCGGCGCCGAAGCCGCCACCAACTCTTCAGCGCTTGACGCAAAAACCGGCAAAGACAAAGCAAGCAACAAAGCACCCGTGCAAATTAAACCTTTTTTCATTCGTCTTACTCCAAAAAGTGAACAATCAAATCTAACCGCACCATCATAGGCCAGCAGCACCACAAAGCCAACACCATAAGTAAGATTAAAGTCAAATTAATGCGGGGATTGGGGATTGGGGATAGCATAACGATCAATCACACCTTGCCACCATGCTTTTATCGCAACGTAGAGCGACAATGAGTGCAGCGAATTGCTGCCGTATCAGCCGCAAACAAGCATTGCAACTGCGATTCATGCGTAAACCGCCAATCCAACACCAGCAACACCAGCAACACCAGCACCAGCACCAGCACCAGCACCAGCACCAGCAACACCAATCATAAGCATAGGGTATAACCATCTAAATCATATAAATCAACATCAGCAGAGCTATACCCAAATGGTAGTGAAAATCCCGCAGAGATTTGCGCTGCAAAGCAAAGCCTTGCCCCCCCTTGGCTACCCGCAGCAAAAATAAAACCAGCGCAATAAAAAAACCACGCAATTGGTGGCTTGAGCAACATACCCGTAGCGATTAACGTTGCCGGCGGCGCGCGGCGAATAAAGCAACGAGTCCCAAACCCATTAAAGCATACGTTTCTGGCTCTGGCACCGGCGCTAAAACTAAATTATCGACACTCATATGGTTGCTGGTATTGAGTAAATTCAGTCGCGAAATATTATTCCAGCCATTAAAACTCAACGTGCCTGCGCTTGGCCCAATCACACTAGAAAACAATAATTCATTCGATAGACCATACGCAGTTAAGGTGCCCGCCGCGCCAGGCACCGAATAGCTCACATCAAGGCTTTTTAGGCTGAACAAGCCTTGGGTAAACGTGAAGTCAACGGAATTACCCGCATAACCTTCCGCATCTAAATGCAACTGTCCAGCAACTGGCCAGCCCCATATTTTTCCTGCCAGCGGCGTGGTGACAATACCGTCTTCAACATAACTAGTTTGATTAACAATCATGTCCGTTACGCCACTAAATGTGCTGATATTGGCCTGTGCGGCAGTCGCCGAAAAAAGCATAGCGGCACACAAACTCGATAATTGAAGGAGCTTCATTGGACGGTTCCTAGTTGGTTTACGCACAAACATTACACTTAATGTAATCTATGTTCCGTTGCGAACACATGCAAACAGCGATCACTTATATGCTAGCGAAACATTCAAACAAAACACATAAACACATGATTTAAAACAACAAAATAAAAACATAGGCGTTTTTACTCAAAAATAAACACCTAAGCCACAAGCGGCTCAGCCCATCTCGCATCAATAAATACCAATTCCTTCAACACACGGCATCGGCGTCATTGAATGCAGCAGCGCAACAAATTAAATCTTACTGGCGTTTTACGGATAAAATATACCACCTGTATTTTTTAGCCCCCCGTATGACTGCAAAGCATTTCTTTTTTTCGCTCGTCGCCTTAAGCCTCATCGGTGTGGCAATGGCTTTTTTAATCCTCAAAGAAAAAGAGCACGATGGTCATTGGCCGTGGCCGCTCAATGGTCGAGTGATCAATCACAGCCCAAAACCAGTCCAAGTGTGGGATGACAATAGCCAATTTTACTTCGTCGCCGCCGGACAAAGCAGCAGCAACAGTCTAGACATCGACCACGCACAAGAGCCCAGCAGCCAACGCTGGTGCAAAATCGACGCCCATACTTTAGTCGTCAATCCCAACGGCACATTCGCCAACTGCCCCTGCTACGCCCTAGCTGCAGGCCGCCCGTGCATTAAGTTCTAAACCCACAACGCCAGCACATAAAAAAACCGCCGGAATAATCCAGCGGTTTTGTTTAAATCATATTCGCGGTAAACGCTGGGCTTGATCAGTTCCGTAGCCCCGATAGAGCAAAGCGAAATCGGGGGAATGGACACATGCGTACGATTACGCTTCGCTAATCGTACCTACAGTGCTTAGACGGGATCTCAAGCCCCAGACCAACGATCAAGACAATAGTAGATGTATTGCCAGCAATGCATTGATATTCAATCCCTAGCAGTAAATACTCCTATAGGGTGTGATAATCCCGCAGGGATTTGCGCACCAAACCCTCGATTGAGCAGCGATGTAATAAACATCGCATCCGCGTGCGCAAATCAAAGATTTGCACACCCTCCGGCGAGCCCAGCACCAGCACCAGCACGAAACCAAGCACACCCATGGTGGACTCATGGTTTTCTATCCCCTTTATCCAGCCGAGTGAGGAACAAGCGGGGCGGGGTTTTTGCGTTCATTGTTTGAGGCCGCAGAACCGTAGCTCCGATAGAGCAAAGCGAAATCGGAGGAATGGACACATGCGTACGATTACGCTTCGCTAATCGTACCTACAGTGCTTTGCAGATGACGGGGTTCCCGCAAAGTTGCAAACTTTGTGGGGTGTGAGGCAAATCCCCTAACCTGCCCTCGCGGCAGAACGCGCACCAAAACCACGCGGCGCAGCCGCATAAACAACAAAACCGCCGGAATAATCCAGCGGTTTTGTTTAAATCATATTCGCGGTAAACGTTGGGCTTTATCAGTTCCGTAGCCCCGATAGAGCAAAGCGAAATCGGGGGAATGGACACATGCGTAGCTACTTAAGTAATTTCATTTTTTTTCATTCTCAATTGAATTTAATATATCCATAAAATGGCTAGCCGTTTTAGTATCTCCAGCCTCTAAGGCTGATACAATTTCTTTTTTAACCCTTTCCAGCTCTACTTCATTTGCTGCATTCATAGACTCTCTTACTGAGTGCCGAATGGCCTCATCTTCAGCAATGCGGCGTACTCTTCTATTATCTAAGCTATCAACTGATTTTATTGCAATAGATTTAGTTGCAGGTAGCGCAATTTTTTTGACAAAAACAATTACAACAAATATAAATATCCCTAAAAAAATATAAATCATAACTCTTTGGTTAACCGCTTCACGAAGGAAAGTATCATGCTCGCTAGAAATCAATTCAAAGTATTTTTTTGATTCAGACTTGAACCCTTCCAGAACGAACTCCTTCTTACTATCTTTTTCAGAAGAAACTTCCAGCTTTGTTTTTTCGATTGTAATCACAGGAGATTCTTCATTAAGAAAAGCATCGATAATTCTGGGGTCCTGCGCCAAGTCAGTTATCTCATCCAATGAAAAGTTAGAGTAACTCATTTTAGACCCCCTGCTTATGGAGCCATCGCCATTTTCTACTCTTTGAAATCTAATGGTTTTATCGCAATATTTTTCAGGAATAAATTTATCAAGTGCAATTCTACAAACATAATCTGTAGATATGGACATTCCATCTACAATCCACTCTGGCCGCTGAGCATCATATTTATTTGGAGATTTACTAACAACAACTGGTTTTGCAAAGCACCCAGCAGAAAGAACTAGCAATATACTAATCAACGCCTTCATTCACTTAGTCCTTATTTATAAATTTCATGTGTGGTATCCCCATTGTCAATAAAATAACTCACACCACATACTTCCCCATCAACCGCACATAATGCGCTGCCGAATAAGAAAAATGCTTAATTTCATCTTCCGTTAATTCCCGCACTTCTTTCACCGGTCGGCCCATATATAAATAGCCCGAGCGTAATACTTTATTCGGTGGCACTAAGGATCCGGCACCGATCATCACGTGGTCTTCGATGATGGCGCGGTCGAGCACGATGGTGCCCATGCCGATCAGGCATTCATTGCCGATGGTGCAGCCGTGCAGCATCACGCCATGGCCGATGGTGACGCGCTCGCCGATAACCAGTGGCGCGCCGAGCGGATCATCGGGGCGTTTGTGGGTGGTGTGTAGCACGCTGTTGTCTTGCACATTGCTGTCTTTGCCAACGTGGATATGGTTCACATCGCCGCGCAGCACCGCGCCCGGCCAGATAGAGACGTTGTCACCGAGTTTCACTTCGCCAATGACACTCGCTTGCGCGTGCACCCAAGCGCCACTTCCAATTTCTGGTTGTATCCCATCAAAAGACTCAATCGACATTGCGAGAACTCCTTGAATTCGGGCAAAAAAAGCCCATTTAGTATTTATTGAACATTAAAAAATTCCATCCGTAGGAGCGGGCTTGCCCGCGAATGCACGGCTTTTGAGATCGCCTTCGCGGGCAAGCCCGCTCCTACGCTTACTTATTGCTTAAATTCTATATTCCACCATTCTACCCGAGACCGACCATGACCCAAGCTAATCCCCTTCTCGATTTTGCCGATTTACCGCGCTATAGCGAAGTCAAACCTGAACACGTGAATCCGGCGCTGGATATTTTGCTCGCAACGGCGGCGGAGGCGATTGCCCAAGCCGAGCAAATTACGAATGCATCTTGGGATAGTTTGAGTGTTTTAGAGGCGCCGCTGGAAAACCTAGGCCGCGCCTGGGGCGTGGTGGCGCATTTGGAATCGGTGGTCAATTCACCCGAATTGCGCGAAGTGTATAACGCCAATATTCCACGGATTTCAAACTTTTTTACTGAAATCGGCCAAAACGAAAAACTATTCGCTTTATATAAAGCAGTCAAAGAGCGCGAATACGACGGCTTAAATCCAACGCGCAAAACGGTGATTGATGATGCGATTCGCGGCTTTGTGTTGTCGGGTGCAGAGTTGCCAACTGCGCAAAAAGATCGCTTTAAAGACATCGAAGAAAAACTCTCTGAGTTGACGACTAAATTCTCACAAAACGTACTCGATGCCACCGATGATTTTGCGCTGTATGTCACTGCGGAAGAGCTCGCGGGTTTGCCTGCCGATAACCTCTCGGCTGCGGCAGCAGCAGCCAAGGCGGACGGTAAAGACGGCTACAAAATCACGCTAAAAATGCCGTCGTATATGCCGGTGATGCAATACGTGCAAAATCGTGAGTTACGTGAGCAACTGTATAAAGCGTATTCCACCCGCGCTTCTGAATTTGGCAAAGCCGAATGGGATAACGGCAAGTTAATCCCAGAAATCTTGGCGCTACGCCAAGAGGCGGCGACATTATTGGGCTTTAAGAATTTTGGCGAAGAATCACTCGTCACAAAAATGGCCGATAGCCCACAGCAAGTCATCGACTTTTTAAGCGATTTGGCGCAACGCGCCAAGCCATTTATGCTGGCTGATCGCGCCGAGCTCGAATGCTTTGCCCAGTCTGAATTTGGCATTGAAAAGCTGCAAGCGTGGGATGTGGCCTTGGTGTCTGAGCGCCTGCGCGAAGAAAAATACTCGTTTAGCGAACAAGAAGTAAAACAATACTTCACCGAGCCAACAGTGCTAACTGGCTTATTTAAATTGATTTCCGAGCTGTATGGCCTGCAGTTCGTTGCTAGCCAAGCCCCAGTGTGGCATACCGATGTACGGTATTTTGATCTCAAAAACAACGACGGCAGTTTGGTCGGTGGCCTCTATATGGATTTGCATGCCCGCGAAGGCAAGCAAGGCGGCGCGTGGATGAATGATGTACGCGGCCGTAAATTGCAGGCGGACGGTACCGTGCAAACGCCAGTGGCGCTGATTGTGTGTAATTTCGCCAGCGGCGTCGATGGCAAAGACGCGATGTTGCCGCACGATGATGTGATTACCTTGTTCCATGAAATGGGCCATGCGCTGCATCATTTGCTGACTGAAGTGGACGAGCTGGAAGTATCAGGCATTAGCGGCGTGGAATGGGATGCGGTGGAATTGCCAAGCCAGTTTATGGAAAACTTCTGCTGGGAATGGCAGGTATTGCCAGCGCTGACGCATCACACCGATACCGGCGAAGCGATACCTCGCCCACTCTTTGATAAAATGTTGGCGGCGAAAAACTTCCATAGCGGCTCTGGCTTGCAACGCCAATTGTATTTCTCGATTTTTGATATGGCTTTGCACCAAAAATCCGAAGCCGTTTCTGCTGGTGATTTAAGCGCCTTTGCGCAAGCGGTGCAGCAAGAATTGGCGCTGCCTTTGCCGCCGGAATATAACCGCTTCCCGCAATCATTTAGTCATATTTTTGCTGGCGGCTATGCCGCAGGCTATTACAGCTATAAGTGGGCGGAAGTACTCAGCGCCGATGCGTACGCGGCATTTGAAGAAGCGGCCGATCAAACGGGCGCTAGTGTGGTCAACGCTGAAGTCGGCGCACGATTCCGTAAAGAAATTTTAGCCGTCGGCGGCTCGCGCCCTGCGGCAGAATCCTTTGCCGCCTTCCGCGGCCGCGCACCAGCGATTGATGCACTGCTACGCCACAATGGTTTGACGGAATAAATCGATCAAGCGACCTCGCGCTTGCTGCTACGAGGTGGCCTGATACTCGGCGGAAAGATGGTGCAAACAAAAAAAGCGAAACTTCGGTTTCGCTTTTTTATTGGGTATTGCGCTATAAGCATTACTATAAAAGAGCTACAGAGCAACACCAAATCCTTAAGGCTTTTTTTGTTTAAGTGCCTGCGGCACATTATTTTACAGTCGCAGTCCGCGACGGGGACTCACTTTTCTTGCTTCGCCAAGAAAAGTAAGCAAAAGAAGGCGACCCGAGCGCGCCCAGCTCCGCTGTACCCTCGATCGATCGTGAGCCAAACGATAAAACTGTTTGTCTCACTCCTCACTCGGTGCGCTTAGACGGGATTTTTAAGCCCCAGCTCGACGAGCGCGGCACAGCATCAACACCAAATCTTAACATTGCCTTTTTTAAGACATGTCCAGATTACATATTGAAGTACCACGCCTATCAGACATAAAACCCCGTTCACCCGCGCCGAATGCCGCAAGAAACCCAAGTTAAATCGTTTGGCGCGTGGCCATCGACGCGGAGCGATGAATTTGATGCGCATCATAAAATCAGAGATTATTCAAATGGCATTTGTAAGTCTCACATATACTGCCGACTATGCGTGGCATTCTCTATCTCCTTTTCTTTATCTCCATTGCGTTTCAAGGCTGGGCCAATGCTCGCCCGCAAGATTCGCACTGCATGATGAAAACGATGAGTTCGCCGGTTCAAGCGCATTCAACACACCAAGCGCAGCAAATGCAGCAAATGCAAGACTGCGATCAAGCAATGCCAGCATGTTGCGATGCGCAGCACACGGCGCAAACATCCCCATCGAGCTGTCAACACAATGTCGACTGCCAATCGAGCCAATTTGGCGTACTCGATTTAGCACTGGCCAAGCCGCAGCTATTTTTTACTGCAATCTACACCCCTACGCTACACGCCGTTCCGGCGTCGTTTGATCCATCCAATGTTTGGCGTCCGCCACAGCACAGCTAATTCCATCTAAATAAGGTTCTCTTGCTCGGTACTGCTTCAGACCGGCACGAGAGTTTGTGCTCGCTGCTTGATTGCAGCCAGCAAATTGATTTGGAGTTAGAACATGAGACTTTTCTCGTGCCAGCACCTTGCAAGCAAAATGTGCTTAGCAGGTCTGATGAGCTGTATTCCTGTTAGCGCTATTGCCGTAACGTTTGAATCCGCCCAACAACTGGCTCTGGCCAATGCGCCGCAACTTCGCGCCAGCCATGCGCAAGTCACTGCGGCGCAGCAATTGGCGATTCCAGCCGGCGAATTGCCCGACCCAAAAATCAAATTGGCGGTTGATAATCTACCCGTCTCGGGTCCCGATCGGTTTAACCCCAGCTTTAATGGCATGGCGATGCAAACTGTCGCACTGATGCAGGAGTTTCCCAATCGCGATAAACGCAATGCCCGAATTCAAGCGGCCAATGCGCGCATCGCCATCAGCGAAATGGACAATAAAATCACCCAGCAAAATGTGGCGCGAGAAACCGCCCAAGCTTGGATTGCGCAATACAGCGTTGAGCAACAGCTAAGTTTGATTGATGCTCTCGAAGCCGAAAACCAACTTTTTAGCCAAGTGATTCAAGCGCAATTGGCCTCAGGCAAAGGCAGCATTAGCGATACGATTTTGCCCAAACAAGAGCGCGCTCGACTCAGCGAAATACGCGATGAACTCAGCGCACGCCGCGCACAAGCGATGGCGCAACTCAAGCGTTGGGTGGGTGCCGCCGCAGATGAAGGCGTAACGGGGCTGATGCCAACGTTTCAGATTGATGCGCAGGCTTTACAAAATCACCTCGCCAATCGCCCTGAATTAGCCGCGTTTGACCCTAAAGGCAATGTGCTCAACGCCGAGATTGCCGAAGCGCGCGCCGGCAAAACGCCCGATTGGGGTGTTGAGCTCAAATATCAGCGCAATCCACATGATGACGACTCAGTGATGTTGGAATTTTCCTTTGATTTACCGATTTTTTCGGGCCAACGACAAGACCCAATGATTGCCGCCAAAGTGGCAGAAAAAACCGCGCTCGACGCCGAACGCGAAGCGTCGCTGCGGGAACGCAGTGCTGAATTAGCCAACGACATCGCCGATTTACAGCGCTTGCAACAAGCCAATCAACGCTATCAAGCCACGCTGATTCCCTTGGCAACAGAAAAAATCAGCCTGACTTTAAGCGCGTGGAAAAGTGGCAAAGCCGCACTCAGTGAAGTGATTGCTGCGCGGCGAGATCGGCTCGACACCCAGCTCAAAGCCATCGCGGTAAGGGGCGAGCTGCAGCAACTGCAAGCGCGTTTGCACTTCACCTACAACAACGCCATCGCCAGTATCGCCGCCAACACCGCAGGAGCCGCACAATGAATACCAAAAAAACCATCATCGCCCTCGCCATCGGCGCGGCCTTGCTCGGCCTTGGGGTCGTTGGCGGCAGAATGAGCGCCTCGCCCCATCAAATGGAGCCCGTATCAGCCCAACCAGAAAAAAAAGTACTGTATTGGTACGACCCAATGAAACCCGATATGCAGTTTGATAAACCGGGTAAATCGCCATTTATGGATATGGATTTGGTGCCGAAATACGCTGGCGACAGTAGCGACAGCGCTGGCGTAAAAATCGACGCGCAAACGCTACAAAACACTGGGATGCGCGCCGCCGTGGTTGAGCGCGTATCAGTTGCTCAGCACATCGATACCACCGGGATGCTGGCGTTTAATGAGCGCGACATCGCCATTGAGCAAGCGCGCAGCGCGGGGTTTGTTGAGCGCGTTTGGCCTTTAGCGCCGGGCGACATGATTGCCATTGGCCAACCACTGGCCGAAGTTCTGATGCCCGAATGGACTGCCGCGCAGCATGAGTTTCTGGCCATTCGCAGCAGTAATGACGCCAGCTTAATCAGTGCCGCGCGCGAGCGTTTGCGCTTAACCGGCATGCCGGCGAGTTTGATTGCGAACGTTGAAAAAACCGGCAAAATCAGCGCCCGCCAAACGCTACGCAGCAGCCAAGCTGGCGTGATTCAAGAGCTCGCAGTCCGCAGTGGCATGACGCTAGCAGCTGGGCAAACACTGGCCACGATCAACGGCATTAGCTCGGTGTGGCTGGATGTGGCCGTTCCCGAAGCGCAATCGGCTTGGGTTCAAGTTGGCGGCAAAGCCGACATTGCCTTGGCCGCTTTTCCCGGCGTACCACTCACCGGCAAAATCACCGCGATTTTGCCGAGCTTAAATGACGCCAGCCGCAGCATCAAAGTGCGCGTAGAGCTAGCCAATCGGGATGGCCGTTTACGCCCCGGCATGTCGGCACAAGTCAAACTCGCAGCTCATTCAGCCAACTCAGCGCTGGTGGTGCCAACAGAAGCCGTGATACGCACTGGTAAACGCGCGCTGGTGATGCGGCTTAATGCAGACAATCACTTTGAGCCAGTTGAAGTCATCCTCGGTGCTGAAGTCGGTGACAAAACCATCATCGCTAGCGGCTTAACTGAAGGGCAAAAAATCGTTGCTAGCGGGCAATTCTTGATTGAATCCGAAGCCAATTTGGCCGGCATTAAAACCAAGCTGATCAGTGAGCCCGCCGCAATCAGCACGCCTGCCGTCGTTATCGATGAAGCCAATGCCAGCATTAAAGCCATGGATGACACACAAGTCACGCTGGCGCACGAGGCATTCAAAATCATCGGCATGTCGGCCATGACGATGCCGTATCCGGTGAGCAACCCCGAGGTACTCAAAGGCTTTAAAGTCGGCGACAAAGTGCGCGCCACAGTGCAGCAAACCGATGATGGCTTAATGCTTAAACGTCTACAGATCATCCCCAAATCAGGAGGTCACTCATGATTGCTCACCTTATACGTTGGTCGGTTGCGAACCGATTTTTAGTGCTGCTGGCGATGGCCTTTCTGACTGCTTGGGGCGTTTGGGCGGTGAAAACCACGCCGATTGACGCCCTGCCCGATTTATCCGATGTGCAAGTGATTATCCGCACCAGTTATCCGGGGCAAGCGCCGCAGATTGTCGAAAACCAAGTCACCTATCCGCTGACCACCACCATGTTGTCGGTGCCCGGCGCCAAAACCGTGCGGGGTTTTTCTTTCTTTGGCGATAGTTTTGTTTATGTACTGTTTGACGACAGCACCGATTTGTATTGGGCGCGCTCGCGCGTTTTGGAATATCTCAATCAAATCCAAAGCCGTTTACCCGCCTCTGCCAAATCATCCTTAGGCCCCGATGCCACCGGTGTCGGCTGGATTTATCAATATTCATTGGTGGATAAAACCGGCCAATATGATTTGTCACAACTGCGCGCTTTACAAGATTGGTATCTGAAGTTCGAGCTGAAAACGCTGCCCAATGTCGCCGAAGTGGCCACCGTCGGTGGCATGGTCAAGCAATATCAAATCGTGCTGGATCCGGTGAAGTTAATCAACTTTGGTATTAGCCAAAGCGAAGTACGTGAAGCGGTGGAAAAAGCCAACCAAGAAACCGGTGGTGGGGTTTTAGAAGCCGGTGAAACCGAACTCATGGTACGTACCGACGGCTATCTAAAGTCCATCAACGACTTCAAGGCTATACCCATCAAACTGGCGAATAATGTGCCGGTTTTACTCGGCGACGTGGCCCATATCCAGCTTGGCCCTGAGATGCGCCGCGGGATTAGCGAGCTCGATGGCGAAGGTGAAGTCGTTGGTGGCGTGGTGATTTTGCGCTCAGGTAAAAACGCCCGCGATACCCTCACGGCAGTGCATAACAAGCTAGAGCAACTTAAACCCAGCCTGCCCGCTGGCGTTGAAATCGTCACCACCTATGATCGCAGTCATTTAATTGATCGCGCCATTGAAAACTTGAGCTTTAAATTACTCGAAGAATTTCTAGTGGTAGCGCTGGTTTGCGTGATTTTTCTCGGGCATTTTCGCTCCAGCATGGTGGCGATTGTCTCCTTGCCGCTCGGCGTGCTGATCGCGTTTTTGGTGATGCGCTATCAGGGGGTGAACGCCAATATCATGTCGCTCGGCGGCATCGCAATTGCCGTTGGCGCGATGGTCGATGCTGCGGTGGTGATGATTGAAAACGCGCATAAAAAAGTCGAAGCTTGGCAACACGCCCATCCGGGCGAGGAGCTAAAAGGCGATGCGCATTGGCAAGTGATGACCGATGCGGCGGTTGAAGTTGGCCCGGCGCTGTTTTTCTCTTTGCTGATTATCACGCTGTCGTTTATTCCGGTGTTTACGCTCGAAGCGCAAGAAGGCCGACTATTCTCACCACTGGCGTTTACCAAAACCTACGCCATGGCCGCCGCTGCCGCACTATCGGTGACGCTGATTCCGATTTTGATGGGCTATTGGATCCGCGGCAAACTACCTGAAGAGAATAAAAATCCGCTCAATCGCTGGCTAATTCGGATTTATCGCCCGCTGCTCGATGCTGTTTTGGCCAAACCCAAAACCACGCTCGTGGTGTCGGTACTGGTCTTTTTGACTGCGCTGTGGCCGATTCAGCACTTGGGTGGCGAGTTTTTGCCGCCGCTCGATGAAGGTGATTTGCTGTATATGCCATCGGCCTTGCCGGGCTTATCGGCGCAAAAAGCCAGCGAGTTACTGCAGCAAACCAACCGGATGATTAAAACCGTGCCCGAGGTGGCACATGTTTCGGGCAAAGCCGGTCGCGCCGAAACGGCCACCGATCCTGCACCGCTAGAAATGTTTGAAACGACGATCCAGTTCAAGCCGCGCGATCAATGGCGAGCCGGTATGACGCCGCAAAAACTGATTGAAGAGCTCGATAATGCGGTGAAAGTACCGGGCATGGCCAATATCTGGGTGCCACCGATTCGTAACCGCATCGATATGTTGGCCACTGGGATTAAAAGCCCGATTGGCGTCAAAATTGCCGGCAGCAATCTGGATGATTTAGACCAAATTGCGCAGCAAATTGAAGCCATCGCCAAAACCGTTCCCGGCGTGAGCTCAGCGCTGGCCGAGCGACTCACCGGTGGGCGCTATGTCGATGTCAAAATTGATCGCGCGGCAGCGGCACGCTATGGGCTCAATATCAGCGATGTGCAGGCGGTGGTTGCCAGCGCCATTGGCGGCGACAATATCGGTGAAACCGTTGAAGGTTTGGCGCGCTTTCCGATCAATATGCGCTATCCGCGTGAATGGCGCGATACCGTCGACAAGGTCGCTAGCCTGCCACTATTAACCCCACAAGGCGCGCAAATTACGCTGGGCATGGTGGCAAAAGTGTTGGTGACTGACGGCCCGCCCATGCTCAAAAGCGAAAATGCCCGCCCGACCGGCTGGGTATATGTCGATGTGCGCGATCGTGATTTGGCATCCGTGGCGCAAGATTTACGCCGCGCCGTCAGCGAGCAAATCAAACTTGCACCTGGGATTAGTATTAGTTATTCCGGGCAGTTTGAGTTTTTGGAACGCGCCAATGAACGGCTCAAACTGGTTGTTCCTGCGACTTTGCTCATCATCTTTGTACTGCTTTATCTCACCTTTAAACGCTTTGATGAAGCCTTACTGATTATGGCAACGCTGCCCTTGGCACTCACTGGCGGCGTGTGGTTCCTGTATTTAATGGGCTACAACCTATCGATTGCCACGGGGGTGGGGTTTATTGCTTTGGCGGGGGTTTCGGCTGAATTTGGCGTGATTATGCTGCTGTATCTAAAAAATGCACAGCAAGAACGACTCGACCAAGGCGATCACAGCAATGCGGGCTTACACGATGCCATTACTGAAGGCGCGGTATTGCGCGTGCGCCCCAAAGCCATGACCGTCGCCGTGATTATCGCCGGTTTGCTGCCGATTTTATTTGGCAGTGGGTCTGGTAGCGAAATCATGAGCCGGATTGCTGCTCCTATGGTCGGCGGAATGATTACTGCGCCTTTGTTGTCGCTATTTATTATTCCTGCCGCTTACCAATTAATGCGCCGAAAAAAACCCGCAACCCGCGATTAATTCGGTGGCGATGCCGTCGTTTAACGCCGCACTCGGTGGCAAGACGACGGATCAAGTATAAAAAAAAGCGGAACCTCGGTTCCGCTTTTTTAGGTAATGTTCAGATTACGTGTTGATGGTTTTAAGTGCCTACGGCACGGCTGTTTACAGTCGCAGTCAGTGGCGGCCCCCTCTTTCTTTGACTCGCCAAAGAAAGAGGGGGAAAGAAAGGCGCCCCGAGCGCGCATCGGTCCCCGATGCCCTCGATCGTCGTGATCCAAACGATATAGCTGTTTGTCTCACTCCTCACTCGGTGCGCTTAGACGGGTGTTTAAGCCCCAGTCCGACGAGCGCGGCACGGCATCAACACCAAATCTGAACATTGCCATTTTTATTGGGTATAGCTATAGAGATCTTATCTAACAATAGCTCACAATAGATACCCTATTATTTAGAGTGATACTCAGATTTGCTGCTGGTGGTGGTTTTAAGTGCCTGCGGCACAGCACAACACACCAGCACCAAATCTAAAAAATGCTTACTTTGCTGGGCGGCCGGTTTTGATTTTTTCTAGCTGATGCAGCATTTTATGTAGCTCTTCATCGGCCAAGGCGCTTAAAGCATTTAAGCCAGCACGAATCAATTCGCTTTTTTTCACTTCAAGACCGGCGCCGATCACCCGCTGTTTTAATGCGGCAATCAAGGCGTAGTCGGCTTCGGGGAAGGTAAAACTATCGCGAATTAATTTGGCTTTTTTTCCCGCTTTTTTCGCTGGTAACTGGCTGGCTTTATCGAGTTTTTTACCCATTTTGGCTTGCGGCGCAGCGCTTGATTGCTCGCTGAGTAAATGCGTGGCCAAGGTTTCCAGATCATCAACAGAAACCGCCGCTTTACGTTTGCTAGTCACTTTAGCCATTGGCACATCGGCGACCGTGCTGGCGGTGTCAGCTTTAGCTGCGATGGGTTTAGCGACGGGTTTAGCTGTGGCAGTTTTCGTTGCGGCGGGCTTACGCGCAGCGGCTTTGGTCGCAGTAGCAGGGTTGGCCTTGACTGCGCTTGGCGCTGCGAGAGCAACGGCGCTCGATTCAGCGCTAGTGGGCGCCGTGTTCGATTTAGCTGGCGTGGTTCGAGCGCGGCGCGTTGTCGTTTTACGCGCTGTGCTGGCGCTGGTTTTTGGCGCAGCTGCGGCAGGAACTGTTGCTGCTGGTGTTGCAACTGGTGCGGCGCTTTCTACGGCGTTTTTAGGGTCTTTCACAATCGCCACCGCTGGATTTGTGGATTTAGTCATCAAAATCTCCATCAATAAAAGAATATAAACCGTATAAACACTTTACCCTGCTATTTTGCATGGTTTTAGCTGAAACATACATGTCTATTTGATGACAAATACTTAAATACAAACTAACAACATTTGAAAAACCATAAATCAGCGCTTTGCTGCGCGGCAAGCTCATTGCTTGGCCGATAACGCACCACAGCAATTAAACAAATTTACTGCAAGCTCGTTTTCAGGATTAAACCCAGCACCGCACTGGCGGCAATCACGTGGATGACATTGCTTTTGTATTTAAATAAAGCGATGGCCGCCGCGATGGAAATCAATACCGCAAGCCAATCGATTGAACTCAAAATGCCGCTGGCAAAGCCCGTTGGCCACCACACGTGATAGCCAAAAAACAGCGCCAGATTCACGATCACCCCCACCACTGCGGCGGTAATCGCCGTTAAGGGTGCGGTAAATTTCAAATCATTGTGGGTGGTTTCAATCAACGGAGCACCCGCAAAAATAAACAAAAATGACGGCAAAAAAGTAAACCATGTCACCAAACAAGCGGCGAGCGCACCGGCTAAAAACACCGATTCGGGCCCAAACAGCGCCTTGGTATAGCCGCCGATAAAACCAACAAAAGCCACCACCATAATCAACGGCCCCGGTGTGGTTTCGCCCAGCGCCAAGCCATCAATCATTTGTGTTGGCGTTAGCCATTGGAAGTCCAGCACCGCGCCTTGATACACATACGGCAGCACCGCATACGCGCCACCAAATGTGAGCAACGCGGCTTTGGTAAAGAACCACGCCATTTGCGTGAAGGTATGCTGCCAGCCAAAATACGCCATCAATAAGCCCATCGGCACCAGCCACAGCAGCGCACCGATCACGATGATTTTAAGCAGTCGGGCCCAGCTAAAAATCGCATGCGCTGGCGTGGGCGTATCGTCGTCAATCAATGCCGCGCCGTAAGACTGAGCGCCCTTGCCATGCCCACCAGCGGTTTTGAATTTGTCTGGCGCTATTTTGCCGCCGATATAGCCAACCACGGCCGCCACCAAGACAATCAACGGAAACGGTACATTCAGCGCAAAAATCGCCACAAATGACGCACCCGCAATGCCCCACAACAGATTATTTTTAAGCGCGCGCGAGCCGATGCGATGCGCCGCTTGCAGCACAATCGCCGTCACCGCCGGCTTAATCCCGTAAAACAATCCCGCCACCAGCGGTACATCGCCAAAAGCAATATAAACCCACGCCAATACAATGAGTATCACCAGCGAAGGCAATACAAACAACACCCCAGCGGCAATACCCCCACGGGTTGTATGCATTAACCAGCCAATATACGTTGCCAATTGCTGCGCCTCGGGGCCGGGCAACACCATGCAATAGTTCAGCGCGTGCAAAAAACGTTTTTCTGAAATCCAACGCCGCCGCTCAACCAGCTCTTGATGCATGATGGCAATTTGCCCAGCAGGCCCACCAAAGCTAATTAAGCCCAGTTTTAACCAAAACCAAAACGCTTGCCAAAAGCTCACCGTAGGTGGCGGCAGTTCAGTGGGTACGGTGGTGGGGATTTCATTTGGATTCATTGAATTTCCGAGCATCAAGCGCAGCCACACGCCAGCAAGCAAGGCACGAACTGCGGGAAAAATAGATTAGGCGATCGATCCGCTGCCTTACGATCCGCAGTCTTAAATAGGACGTAGACCCAAGACAAAGCAGCGTGACACCGCAGGTTGGCATTTTCACGACAAAAGAGTGCGATTAACGCTGCGCCCAAGCCCAAAAACTGACATTCAGTGTTTTTTGCTGGGGATCAAAAGAAGCTCTGCCGTCATTTCACCGGCAGAGATTACAACATTTTTGTAAGCAAAAAAAAATAATCAATCGGCAAGATCAAGCAAAAAAAGAAGATAACAAATAGGTATAGCCATCTAGGCTTTAATTAAAATGGCATAGACAGTAATACCCCAAATAATTACTTCAAAACCAAGCGCCATTGCACTGTGGTTTTATTTGGCAACACGGCAGTGCTGCATTGGCGATGGCTAGGGGTTTTTGAAGTTTGGTTTGGCGGCGGCTTTTTTAAAAAAAGTCAGCCTGATGCTGCGTTACCAAGCGCTGACGTAGAATGACTACGCTGCGCGCTTTGTGCCTTGGCTCATGCCAAAATCCGCGCAAACGCGGTTGTTAGCCAAGCAAACCTCAACAGCCCTAGATCGGCATATTGGAGGGCCAAATAAAGTACGGCCCAAATTTAGGGTTAAACTTCGCCTCACCGCCGATGGCTTTGCCTTGCTGAGTCAGTTTTGGCTTGTCATTCACCATCTCGACCAAGCCCTTGGCCACCAATAGATCAATCAGTGCTTGAGTATTTTTAAGCCCTAACTTGGCGGCGAGTTTTGAGCTGGTCAGCTTAGCGCCCTCTTGCTCCGTGTCTGCCACGGGAACAATCGCCAGCGGCGCAATCACCTGCGGTTTTGCCGCCACCTGTTGCGCCGTAACCGCGGGGTCATTCATACCAATAATGCCAAACTTTGCTTTGTAATCGATTTTTATCGGACGATGATGCCGCGTAAATAGTTCGGCAATGTCCATCACCGTTTCACCACTCACCATCTTGGCTAAACTGCCAAAAATACGCCCAAAGCCCGCATCATCCGAATTCGTTTTCGTCACCCATTCCAAAATCTGATCCGCTTTAATGATGTTTTTGCTATCGAAATTTTTGGGCCGCGTAATCCGTTGCTGCTTGCTGACCATCACCACACTGTGAAAAGAGGGCATCAGCGTAACGCCAAGGCGTGTTGGTAATGGCAGGGTTTTACTCAACGCCTTGAGTACTTCTATATGCTTTTCATTTTGTGCGAATGGGCTAGGAATACCGATGGGCTTTTTGTTATACCAAGCGGTGAACTCGCCTTGTTCGTTGATTTGCAAGTCAGCACTAAAGTTCTTGGTTTCAATCACAAATACATCGAGCAAACGGTTGATCAACAAATGGTCAATCTGTGCCACACGCCCATTGTGCTCGATCCGCAGGTCGTGAATCACTGCCCAGTTTTTTGAATCTTGTAAATAAAAATTGATTTCGTATTCACTATTTTGCTCACCCAGCATACCTTGCTTGAGGGCGTGGATTTCTTTGCTGATCAGCTCATGCTGCTTGGCGCTCAAATTGGGCGTTAACAACAATCGATTCAATTCATCAAATTGCGCTTGTTTTGACTCAGAAGACTTAAGGATCATCGGCTTATATTTTTGACATTTTTACGCTGTAAGTATAACTCGATTCTGAATCCACCCTCACGAAAAGCGAAATCAACAGCTTGCAGCCTTGAAATGACGCATTTAGACAAAAGACGGTTTATCAAAATAAAGGTGCATTATCTGGCAATGACCTAGGGTCCATTGATCTTTGGTTTTGCGCCGCGACTGACGTGCTTTTCGCGGCAAATCAAGGCCTAGCCAGCGATGACTAACCATTTTATGCGAGCTTGTACAGCACAGAGTCTCCGCAAAAAGCGCCAAAGCCCAACACGGCATCGCGCGCAGCAATGATTTGCGGCTAAGACTTAAACTGATTGATTTTTTAATTGACGCGATGAGGGCTAAATCATCGATATTGAGCGTACAAGAAAGATCGCCCGTGTAATCGGCGTCACAGCGACTTGGGACTGCTGCGGGTGGGTAGATTGATTTTCGAGCGCCAACGAAAAAGGGTTCCAGCTAAAAGGCTGGAACCCTTATATTCTTTGGTGCCGACGGCAGGAATCGAACTCGCGACCCCCTGATTACAAGTCAGGTGCTCTACCAACTGAGCTACATCGGCAACAGGACTGCATCATATAGAACGACTTGATTTAAGGCAAGCACTTCTTACAAAAGAATCGATAAACGTCTGGTTTTACAACGTTTTTATTTTAAATCCTTGCTGGTAAAAAAGGCGTCGGAGAAGAACGCGTCGCTAGGTAGTTGGTGTGAAAGGCAGCCGGTATAAGCCGCTTCGACCATCATGGGGGATCCGCAGGCGTAAACTTGGTAGTGAGCCAGGTTGGCAAAGTCGGACAAAACCACTTCGTGCAAGAATCCGGTACGGCCCTGCCACTGATCTTCGGGCTTGGGGTCAGATAAAACCGGGATAAAAGTAAAGTTGGGATAGAGCTGCTGCCACTGCGATGGCAATTCGGGCATATAGAGATCAGCCAAGGTGCGGCAACCCCAATAAAGCACCATTTCACGCTGGGTATGATTGGCCAACGCATGCTCGATCATGCCTTTGATGGGGGCAAAACCGGTGCCGGTGGCTAGGAACAAGATCGGTTTATCGCTGTCTTCACGCAAAAAGAAGCTACCGAGTGGGCCGGTAAAGCGGAAAATCTCGCGCTCTTTCATCGTGTTCCACACGTAATCAGAAAACTCGCCGCCGTCGATGTGGCGAATATGCAGTTGCAAAAAGCCCTCGTGATGCGGTGGATTGGCAATTGAGAAACTGCGCTTTTTGCCGGTTTTGGTGTGGATATCAATATACTGCCCAGCCAGATAGGTCAGCTTTTCGGTCGATGGCAGTTTTAAAGTCAAAATAGCGACGTCAGGCGATACTTTTTCGATGCGCTCGATGCGTGTTGGCAAGGTTTTAATTTGGATATCTTTAGTGGCGCTGACTTCGCGGCATTCGATACTCACTTGATCGCTGACCGGTGTGGCGCAACAAAATAAGGCATAACCTTGTTCTTGCTCGGCCGCGCTCAGCGCCGTTTCAGAATGATCACCATGGACGACTTCGCCGCTGAGCACCTTGCCTTTGCAGGCGCCGCACGATCCGTTTTTACAACCATACGGCATGTTAAAACCTTCTCGCATGGCGGCGTCGAGCAAGGTCTCTCCCTTAAAGACAGAGAGTTGCTGGCCCGAAGGTTCGATGGTAAGTTGTTGACTCATATTCATTCCATACTGTGTTAATGCGTGTCGAGCATTGACCAATGCCTGCCCTTAACTACGCCACGCTGTGAGCTACTAAATCTATGAAAAAACCACGCTTATTGATTATTGGTTGTGGCGATGTTGTTCGCCGCGCCCTGCCTTGGCTTAAGCAGCACTTTACGGTGTATGCAACTGCACGCTCTAAAGAATCTGCATTACAGCTCAATACCCTTGGTGTTCGCCCTATTCTTGCCGATTTAGATCGGCCAAAATCTTTAGCACGCTTAAGTGGCATTGCTGAGTATTTGATTCACAGCGCACCACCCGGTGACGGCGTGGGCGATCAACGAACGCGAGCCTTAATTGCCGCTCTAAGCCACGCCAATATCCAGCAAAATAAAATTTTACCACAGCGCTTACGCCGAGCTGTTTACATCAGCACCAGCGGTGTTTATGGCGATTATGCAGGGCAATGGATTAATGAAAGCAGCCCGCTTAAAACGCAATCGCTGCGCGCATTGCGCCGAGTCGATGCCGAAAAACAATTGCGTGATTGGGCAGGACGGCACGGTGTTCGACTGAGCATTTTACGCTCGCCTGGTATTTATGCTGCCAATCGTTTACCGCTGGAGCGCATTGCGCGGGGTGAACCGGTGCTCCACCGTGAAGAAGACAGTTATAGCAATCATATTCATGCCGATGATTTAGCGCATGCGCTATGTTTGGCGCTGTTTCGCGGTTTGCCGCTACGCACTTACAATATCGTGGATGATGAGCCGCATAAAATGGGCGATTATTTTGATCAAGTCGCCGATGCGATGCAGCTGGCGCGTCCGCCACGCATTAGCCGAGTCGAAGCGCAAACGCGGCTGTCGCCCGCCCTATTGTCTTATTTGAATGAATCGCGGCAAATTGGCAATGCCCGCGCCAAAAATGAGCTCAAGCTGCAATTACGCTACCCTAATACCGCTGCGGGTTTAGCGAGCGGCCTTTAAAACTGGCGCGCATATATGATGCTGAGTCCGTAACCTGATTTAATCGCCGTAAAGCTGGCCTAACAAAGTATTTGCTTTCGACGTATCTTTTACTATGCTGACTGATTGTTGACTGCGGAGTATAGATAATGATCAGCATCTGGATCACATGGGCGTTAATCTTGGCGGGCGCAGTGTATTTAATTTATTGCTGGTGGACGTTTCATCACAGCGCCGATGCACCGCGCGTTGACTATCGCGATGATCAGGCGCATTTTAATTTGCAGCTGTATACCCATGCCGAGCATTTTTCGCCGCACAAACCCGCCAAAAAGATCGTGAATGACAATAACGATCAAGCTGTGTGATGCGGTAAATGCAGCCTTCGAGTAGCAATAAAAAACGCACAGTCCGCTGTGCGTTTTTTTTTTGGCATCACCACCGAGATACGATTGGCGATCAAGACCAAAAGCGTTCTAACCAGCCTTTCTTTTGCCACGTTTTTTGCACGCCGCGCGATAAGAAGTGCTCAACATAGCGTTGATCGGCTTCCATAATATGCCGCGTCAACCAATTGCGTAAAAAATGCAGCAACTCAAAAGACACCGCTTCTCCTTGATTGAGCCTGGCTTGCAAATCCACCATTTGCCCAATCAACTCTTCATGATGCTGTTTGTGCGTTTCATAATCGGGATAACCCAAAATTCGCATCAAGCTTTCTTCTACCGTGAAGTGGATACGGGTGTAATCGGCCAAACGCTGCAAAATCTCCACCGAGGCCTCACGGCCATGATGCTGGCGAATCGCATCGTGTAATTCATTTAATAAATTCACCAGCACTTTATGCTGCTCATCAATCTCTTGAATCCCGACCGATAACGTTTCATTCCATTCAATCAATAAACTCATCGCTGACTCCCTCAGAAGCCGCCATACTGCCCAGCGCCGCACTGCCACTGTTTGATCCACATCAAAAAGTGAGCCAAGCCCGAGCCAGCCTCCCCTATCTACAACACTTGGCGCAGGGTTTAAATTCATTCACGGCAAACCGCTACAGGCAAACCCTTAGCGATGAATACCAGCGCCAAGCGCTTAAAACCTAATCGCAAAGAAATGGGTATATCACTGCAATATCTATACAACAAGATCTACACGGCAATACCCAATGGAGATAGGCAATATCACAAGTGCTTGAGTAGATCCCACTAAGCAGGCGATAGCATACTTTCGCGCATCACTACGCTTTGCAATGCGGCAAAGCAATCGGCATCAATGGCTGATCCCAGCATGCCGCGCATGATCTCAATGGTTTTTTCTGGCGAATTGGCGGCGTGATACGGGCGCTCGGCGCTGATGGTGTCAAAAATATCGGCGACGGTGATAATGCGCGTTTCCATACAAATCGCTGCGCCACTGATTTTGCGCGGATAGCCTTGCCCGTCGAGACGCTCGTGATGCGCTGCGGCCACCACGGCTAATTCGGCAAACTGGGCAATTTTTCCCAAAATAGTTTCAGTTAAGCTGGCGTGTTGTTGCACGGCCCGAAATTCTTCATCGGTTAAACGCCCCGGTTTTTCCAAAATTCGGCTACTCACCCCTAGCTTGCCGACGTCGTGCAATAACGCTGCGCGGGTAATCCATTGACAACGCTCGGCAGAAAAACCCATTTCTTGCGCGATTAAATTGGCATAAAAACCCACCCGCTCACTATGCCCAGCGGTAAACGGGCTTTTGGCATCCACCACTTGACCAAATGCCGAGGCGATATCGTCCATGTATTGCTCATCCAGTGGCTGAGTCCATTGCGCGGGCTCTAGCGACTGCACGATTTGATCAATATTGGGATCGTTCAACGCCTGCCAAAATGCCGGTTCTTGGCCAACCACATTAAACGCAGCCACCAATTCAGGGTCAAACCACACGCCGGCACGCTGCTGAATTTCTAAACGGGCGGCTTCCATGCCGTGCGAGAAATTAAATACATCAATCACTTGCGCTAATAAGGCAATCCGCGCATGGATTGGAATCGCGCTGCCACGCAAACCTTCTGGTCGGCCACTACCATCCCAATGTTCATCTAATGAATGAATCCCTTGCGCCACGGCTTCAGGGAACCGCAGCTGGCGGGCAATACGTGCACCACGATCACAGCGGGTTTGAATTAACTCTTGGGCGATTTGATCGCCATTACGCAAAATATTCAAAATCGCCGTTAAGCGCTGCGTCCAGTTTTCATTTTTGCCGGTGTGCTCAAAAACAAAGCCTAAAACTTGCGATAAATTATTACCGACTAATTTGAAATCATGTTTAAAGTGCTGATCGTCGACCAAATACAGCTCGCAAATTCGCGCCGCATTGCTGCTGCAACCCAAATCCTTGAGTAATAAGGTGTAATACAAAGCCCAAATCTGCGCTTCGTCCATGCCAATTTGCCGGCCAATATGCACGCCAATCCAGCAACAACGCACGCAATGGCCTTCAGGCTGTCCTTCAGTTAGATCTAAGGCATAACTGAGCGAACCCAATAGTTCAGCTAGTTTTAAATTTGCAGCCATTTTTCGTCTCACTCAGCGAAACACTCAAGGTCTTTAGACTTAACGTAACTGCTTACGCTAGCGTGCCAGCAAAACTCAATGAGCCATACACAAGTGATTGGCAACGGCTGGCACGACATCAGACCCAGCATAGCTTAATTTAGACTGACTTAATCCATACGAAAAAAGCCACCTTGCGGTAAATACAGTTCACTTAACGACAAACCCTGAAAACCTGACGCAGAGGCGCAGAGGCGCGGAGGAAATTGATGGTTTTGCAATTGATTTTCTCTGTGCCTTGGCGTCAAAAGCGACACCAGCAATGAAATCGAGAAAAAAAATGCCGCTCACTTGGCTAAGTGAACGGCATTACACCTTGCGGTGGCTTTAGCAATGCTGCAGTAATAAATGGCTTAATCTACGCCGCGAGCTCGCTCGGCATGGAATTTGGCGACAAATTGCGGGAATTGATCGACTTCAATTGCGGCGCGCATTTCCGCCATCAGCACTTGGTAGTAGTGCAGATTGTGGATGGTATTAAGCTGCGAGCTCAAAATTTCTTGGCAACGGAACAAATGATGCAGATAGGCACGGCTAAAATTGCGGCAAGTGTAGCAATCACAGCTTTCATCTAGCGGGCGCAGATCTTTTTTGTAATGCGCATTTTTGATTTTAACGTTGCCATAACGGGTAAACATCATGCCGTTGCGGGCGTTGCGCGTTGGCATCACGCAGTCAAACATATCAATGCCTTGCGATACGCCATATACCAAGTCTTCAGGCGTACCCACCCCCATTAGGTAGCGTGGTTTGTTGACTGGCAATTGCGGCGCGGTATGCGCCAAAATGCGCTCCATTTCTTCTTTGGGCTCACCAACCGACAAGCCACCAATCGCCATACCGTGGAAATCCAACTCATCCAAACCAGCAAGTGATTCATTACGTAGGTCTTCATGCATACCGCCTTGCACAATACCAAACAGTGCATTGGGATTTTCTTGGCGGTTAAATTCATCTTTCGAGCGCTTAGCCCAGCGCAGCGACATCCGCATCGAATCGGCGGCGGTTTTATGATCAGCAGGATACGGCGTGCATTCGTCAAAAATCATCACCACATCCGAATTGAGCACCTTTTGGATGCGCATTGATTCTTCTGGGGTCAAGAATAATTTATCGCCGTTGATAGGATTTTGGAACTTCACGCCTTCTTCGGTGATTTTGCGCATTGCGCCCAAGCTAAATACTTGGAAACCGCCCGAATCGGTCAACATCGGCTTATCCCAGCCCATAAATTGATGCAGGCCACCGAATTCTTTAATCACTTCCAAACCTGGGCGCAGCCACAAATGGAAAGTGTTGCCGAGAATGATTTGCGCTTTGATGTCGTTCAAATCGCGCGGCGTCATCGCTTTCACGGTGCCGTAAGTGCCAACGGGCATAAATACCGGCGTTTCAACCACGCCGTGATTCAAAGTCAAAGTACCGCGACGGGCACCTGATGAGGTGGTTTTTAATTCAAATTTCATGTGTTTCCTCGCAAGCCGGAAAACAGTCCGGCGCTCATTTTAAAGCACTCAAAAGATCCAACGCAGAGGCGCAGAGACACAGAGAAACCCACTTTGTTTTTTCTCTGCGCCTCTGCGTTAAAATTTTATTGTTATGACTATAGCGACTTCTCCAACAACATCGCATCACCATAGCTAAAGAAGCGATATTCATTGCTCACTGCATGTTCATACGCTGCGCGCATGGTATCAAATCCAATAAACGCTGCCACAAGCATTAATAACGTTGATTTGGGTAAATGAAAGTTAGTGATCAAACGATCCACCACTTTAAATTCAAAACCCGGCGTAATAAAAATATCGGTGTCGCCCACCGGCTCTACCAACAAGCCTTGCTGTGACGAGGCCTCCAGCGCGCGCAAACTGGTTGTTCCTACTGCAATCACCCGTCCACCGCGTGCCTTGGTCGCCAAAATCAGCTCGATAGTCGCTGGCGGAATAAAGTACCGCTCGTGGTGCATGGTGTGCTCGCTAATATCGTCGACGCGCACCGGCATAAAGGTGCCGGCCCCCACATGTAAGGTCAAAAATGCCGTATCGACGCCCATCGCACGAATTTGCGTTAGCAACTCATCGGTAAAATGCAAGCCCGCTGTTGGTGCAGCCACTGCACCGGGGTCACGCGCGTAAACAGTTTGATAGCGCTTAGCGTCTTCATCGTCAGGCACATGCGTGATATAGGGTGGCAATGGCAATAAGCCCGATTGCTCCAAAATCTCAAACACGCTTAAATCGCCAGCAAAGCGCAATTTAAATAAATCGCCTTGGCGCTCGACCATTTCGGCGGTGAAACCGCCTTGAAAATGCAAAATCGTCCCCGCCTTGGGCGCTTTAGACGCTTTAACGTGCGCTAAAGCCGTATGCTCATCTAAAACCCGCTCAACCAACGCTTCAATTTTGCCGCCACTGGCTTTTTCACCAAATAAACGCGCTTTAATCACCTTGGTGTCGTTAAACACCAAAAGATCGCCAGCACGCAAAAAATTGGGCAAAGCGCTAAATAGCGTATCTTGACGCGTTTGACCGTCAATATGTAGCAAACGACTCGCGCCGCGCACCTCAGGAGGGAACTGCGCGATCAATTGATCGGGCAAATGGTAATCAAAATCGGCAATCTGCATTAAAAAAACGCCTTCGTCGCATATGTAGCAAAACTACAAGATTGTATCAGCAAACATCGATATAAGCCGCGCCAACATTGACGTAGGCACGATTTAA
Organism: Deefgea piscis; assembly: GCF_019665785.1. Classification (NCBI taxonomy): domain Bacteria; kingdom Pseudomonadati; phylum Pseudomonadota; class Betaproteobacteria; order Neisseriales; family Chitinibacteraceae; genus Deefgea; species Deefgea piscis. The sequence continues at coordinate 1,192,192 of NZ_CP081149.1, read as the reverse complement.
AACAATCGTTTACACCCTCAGTAAAAAAGAAAAAGCACGCTTTTTCTGGACAAGTTCGCAGAACTTGCGGCAAACTCCGTCGATTACATTGTGTTACAAGGAGTTCGCGAATGGCCGATATCGGTAAAATTCTGGTTTTGCATGGCCCCAACCTTAATTTACTCGGACTACGTGAACCCCAACATTACGGCAGCAATACATTGGCCAGCATCAATCAACAGTTAATTGACTTGGGTGCGAGCCAAAAAGTTTCAGTCGAGACTTTTCAGTCCAATCGCGAATATGAAATCATCGAACGCATCCATGCCACATTACAAGACGGTACGGATTATATCGTGATCAACCCTGCTGCGTTCACGCATACTAGTGTGGCGATTCGTGATGCTTTGGCTGGCGTCAAAGTACCTTTTGTCGAAGTACATCTATCGAATGTACATGCACGGGAAACCTTCCGTCATCACTCCTATTTTTCTGATCTCGCCATTGGCGTGATCTGCGGCCTCGGCGCTAAAGGCTATGCCTATGCACTCGAGTTTGTCATCGACCGCTTAAAATCGGCCAAATAAAAGGCCTAAACAGCTGTTTTCTGACTAACCGCCACGCAAATATTTAAGTACGGCAAGACAAGACCTACTTTTACTGACACACATTTGTTTAAACCATAAGGTGGCCTGCACGACAGGACACCCATTTGACCTTTCAGAGGGGATTGCAACATGGATCTACGTAAACTTAAAAAACTCATCGACTTAGTTGAAGAATCAGGCATTGCCGAATTAGAAGTGACTGAAGGCGAAGAAAAAGTACGCATCACCCGCACCGTTGCCAACGCCCAATACATGCAACCGATGCAATATCATGTTCCAGCCCAACAACAAGCTGCCGCACCTGCGCCAGCCCCTGCGGTAACCGTTGAAGCCAGCGAAGCTGCAGCGCCGGTGGTTTCGGGTAACACCCAAAAATCACCGATGGTTGGCTCTTTCTATCGCTCATCGAGCCCAGATGCCAAACCATTTGTTGAAGTTGGCCAAAGCGTGACTGCGGGTCAAACGATTTGTATTATCGAAGCAATGAAATTATTGAATGAAATCGAAGCTGAACACAGCGGCGTGATTAAAGCCATCTTGGTAGAAAACGGTCAGCCCGTTGAATATGGCGAACCAATGTTTATTATTGGCTAATTCTGTGAGATGCCGGGTTAGGGATAGTAAGAAATTGGGAATAAGGGGAGTAGAGAATAGGGAGTGGGGAATAAAACCCACTCACCAATCCCCACTCCCCACTCCCCTCCCCCCAATCAGCAGCACTCACTGATCACGGAGTACCTATGTTTAAAAAAATCCTCATTGCCAATCGCGGCGAGATTGCACTGCGTATCTTGCGTGCCTGCCGTGAAATGGGCATCAAAACTGTTGTGGTTCATTCTGAAATTGACCGCGAAGCCAAATACGTCAAGCTGGCGGATGAATCAGTCTGTATCGGCCCGAATCCATCAGCACAAAGCTACCTGAATATGGCGGCGTTGATTTCTGCAGCCGAAGTGACCGAAGCCGAAGCGATTCACCCGGGCTATGGTTTTCTTTCTGAAAACGCTGATTTTGCGCAAAGAGTCGAAGAATCGGGCTTTGTATTTATCGGTCCACGCCCAGAAACGATTCGCCTAATGGGCGACAAAGTGTCGGCCAAAGATGCAATGAAAGAAGCTGGCGTACCTTGCGTACCAGGTTCAGATGGCGCATTGCCTGAAGACGGCGATGAAATGATTAAGATTGGCCGTAAAGTCGGCTATCCAGTCATTATTAAAGCCGCTGGTGGTGGTGGTGGTCGTGGTATGCGCGTTGTTGAGCGCGAAGAAGACTTGCTCGCTGCCGTCGCAATGACGCAAGCGGAAGCTGGCGCGGCATTTGGCAATCCAGTGGTGTATATGGAACGCTATTTGCAAAACCCACGTCACATCGAAATCCAGATTTTGGCCGACCAGCACGGCAATGCGATTTATTTAGGCGAGCGCGATTGCTCAATGCAACGCCGCCACCAAAAAGTACTCGAAGAAGCGCCAGCACCAGGCATTACCCAAGAGCAGCGTGAGCGCATTGGTGAATCTTGCGCCGAAGCATGCCGCCGTATGGGCTACCGCGGTGCAGGTACGTTTGAATTCTTGTTTGAAAACGGTGAATTCTTCTTTATTGAGATGAATACGCGAGTGCAAGTTGAACATCCGGTGACTGAGCTCATTACCGGTATCGACATTGTGCAAGAGCAAATTCGTGTCGCAGCGAACTTACCACTGAGCTACACCCAAGCGGACGTTAAAATCCACGGTCATGCGATTGAATGCCGGATCAATGCCGAAGATCCACTCAATTTCTTCCCAAGTCCTGGCCGGATTACGACGTATCACACACCGGGCGGCCCGGGTGTTCGGGTGGATTCGCACGTGTATCAAGGCTATTTTGTACCGCCAAACTACGACAGCATGATTGGTAAAATCATCACTTACGGCGACACCCGTGAGCAAGCGATTGCCAAAATGCGCATTGCTTTGTCCGAAATGGTAGTGCAAGGGATTTCAACCAATATCCCACTGCATCAGCAGCTCTTGGTGGATGCTGAATTTATCAAAGGTGAAACCAGCATTCATTACCTTGAGCATCAAATGCCGGAAATTCGCAAATTGATCGCGGAAAAAACGGCCGCATCACAGTAAACCTCGCAGCAAACTAAAAAAACGGAGCCCAAGGGTTCCGTTTTTCATTTTTACCTTGGCAAACCAGCAGTGAAGTTCAGATTTGGTGTTGATAGCTGGTATCACAAGTGCTTGAGCGGATCGAATTCAACCCCTTCCCCCTCGACGGGGGAAGGTTGGGATGGGGGTGTTGAACTTACAATATACGCAAGCGTATCACCCTCACCCTAACCCTCTCCCATCAAGGGAGAGGGAATGCCGCGATGCTATCGTCACCATCAACACGTAATCTGAACATTGCAAAAAAAAGCACAGTATTTAATCCTAGCTTTTAATTCATATGAGCTACGGATGCATACCTCATCAAAAATGCGGATACTCAAATTGAGCATAGCGACTACCTCAGCCTCGTCGACTTGGGCCTGAAAAACCAGTCCAGCGCCTCTGCAGCGCAGTGATCAATCAAACTGTAACCCTCAATTCACCCCGGCAATGCCTCTGTCATGCCATTGAGATTCCCCCTACTATCAAGGCTCATTTTCTTACCGAGGTGCTTGTGCTGAACATTGCATTAATAACTTATGTGTCGATTATGTCGGTCACGCCGGGGCCGAATAATTTAATGCTCGCCGCTTCAGGCGGCAATTTTGGTTTTCGCCGCACCCTACCGCATATGCTGGGAATTAGTATTGGCCATGCGGTGCAGGTGTTTTTAGTCGGGATGTTTTTAGCATGGGTGATGGCTGTGCTCAGTAGCGTTCGGCCGATTTTGGGTGTCATCGGTTGTGCTTATTTGCTGTGGTTGTCATGGCAAATTTGGTGTGCCGCCTCACCCGAAGGCAAACAAATTGCGCGGCCGATGTCGTTTTTGGCCGCGGCGGCGTTTCAGTGGATCAATCCCAAAGCGTGGGTGATGGTCCTCAATACGGTGATTTTGTTTTTGCCACACGGGCAGCAAAATCTGGGCGCAGTGCTCAGTTTGGCGCTGATTTGTGCGCTTATCAATTTGCCATGTATTGCCCTATGGGCATGGCTGGGCGATGCTTTGCGCCACCATTTGCTAGTGCCAAAAAACCTCAAACTGTTTAACGGCATCATGGCCTCGTTGATGGCGCTAACAGCATTTTATTTGCTGTATGGAGAGCTGATCGTATTGGTTTAGTCGTGCCCTTAGTCTCTGGTCCTAAACATTTTTGCGACGCAAAGTAAACAAGCACAAAAAGCTTTTTCGTCGATAGGGTGCGGTTCGTGGCAAAATACGTCCCTACAGAACTTAGGAACAGCATCATGGCATGGCAAGAACTCCGCCTAACAACCGATTCTGCACAAGCAGAAGGCTATTCGGACACCTTATTTGATTTGGGCGCGCTTTCCGTGTCGATTGAAGACGCAGCAGCGGGCACCGATGCTGAAAAACCTATTTTTGGCGAACCCGGTGAGCCAGTCGATCAATTGTGGGAAACCAGCATTGTAGTGGCGCTGTTTGATGTTGAGATGGATGTCGCCACTATTGTTGAGCACGCAGCGCAAGTCCTGCAGCTGCCTGCGCCAAGTTTCGAGATTGTCGACGTTGCCGATCAAGATTGGGTGCGCTTAACCCAATCGCAATTTGATCCGATTCCAATCTCTCCGCGCCTATGGATTACCCCAACATGGCACGACTGCCCAGATCCTGCGGCAGTGAGCATCCAGCTTGACCCCGGTTTAGCCTTTGGTACCGGCAGCCACCCAACGACCCGCCTGTGTTTGCAATGGCTAGATTCCAATTTGCTGGGCGGTGAAAACGTCCTCGACTACGGTTGCGGCAGTGGGATTTTAGCGATTTCTGCGCTCAAACTCGGCGCAGGAGAAACCGATGGCGTGGATATCGACGCCCAAGCGATGATTGCCAGCCGCCAAAATGCCGAGCAAAACAACGTGGTCGCGCAGTTTTATTTACCCGATGCCGCGCCGAGCAAAACCTACGACGTAGTCGTTGCCAATATCCTGACCAATCCACTCAAAGCATTAGCGCCATTACTGGCCAGCCGTTGCCGTATCGGTGGCAAAATTGTGCTATCGGGTATTTTGGCCGAACAAGCGCATGAAATTATCGCCATTTACAGCGAATGGTTTGATTTTTCGCCCGCAGCCGAGCACGAAGGCTGGGTTTGCCTCTCCGGTATCCGCAAATCCGCTTAATGAGTGAAGTCAGCGCATGAACCAAATTACCTGCTGCCCTAATTGCAGCACCGCCTTTCGGGTAACCGATCAGCAGCTCAGCGCACATCAAGGCAAAGTGCGCTGTGGCCGCTGTGCGTTTGTGTTTCATGCGCCTGATTTTATGCAAGCGCCCCTTGCTGGTAATGAAGCGAGCAATGAGCAAAACCAGTCCGACGATGCCATTGTCAATGAAATCCCCCCCAGTGAGACCGTTGACAGTCACATCGCTGACACCGCAACCGCTACCAGTGAGATTGCAGCTCAAGCCAGCTTCGCTGAGCCTGACAGCCCAGCTAGCCACACCGACACCATCGCAACGGTATTTGAACCGCTCGATACGCAAGCTGATCAGCAAAGTATAGCCACAGAGCCTTTAATTAATAAAGGCGATAGCAACATACCCGATGATATTGCCCAAGAAATCGATTTACTCCAGTTTGAAGTGCTCGCCCGCAACAGCAGCAATGACGAACCGCCATTGCCGACTGAAAACGAAGCTCAAAGCCAAGTAGAAGCGGCCGCCACACCAAGCGCAGCACAAGACCCAACACTGGCAATGGAAATTGAACTGGCCTTAGCCGCTGCAGCGGCGGCAGACGCAGCGCCAGTAGCGAGCGCGCCAAACCCAAGCCAAATTGAAATCGATAGTAATGCGGAATATCAACCGATTCTGAGCGATGACGATTTATTTGTACCGCACAAAAAAACCGCGCAACACACCGGCTGGTGGGCGCTAGCCAGCCTATTGGCAGTGATGATCTTGGTGCTGCAATTGCTGTATCAATTCCGGCTTGAGCTCAGCCAAGACTTTCCGGCTTTACGGCCAAAATATCTGGCACTGTGCGCCAAGCTCGATTGTGCGATGCCGCTGCCACAAAAAGCGCAATTGCTGCGCTCGGAGTATTCAGAGCTGAGTTTTATTCCGAATAATCCGCAATTAATTCAACTGAACGCCACCTTGCGTAATCTAGCGCCTTTTGCCCAAGCACTACCCAAGCTAGAGCTCACACTGACTGACGACAATGAACGCGTCATTGTTCGCAAAGTATTCACCGCCAAACAGTATTTGGTGCAAAACGAGCGCCAGCAAGATCGCATCGAAGCCAACGAAGAAATCCCCGCCTTCTTACAATTGGACTTGGGCGATTTACATTCAACTGGCTACTCCCTCTTTTGGTTTTATTAAGATCGCTTGTTTTTCTGACATTTGAAGTCATACTAAAGTTTGTTGACACTTGCTTTTCCTGCGCCTGGCAAACCAAATTTCAACAGACCCTAACAGTAGAAATTCAATCAGGAGATCAGCAATGTCGACCGTTATGCTCAATAGCACCCCAGTTAGTATTGGTGGCCGTTTTCCTCGCGCAGGTGAAACGGCGCATAGTTTTATGCTGGTCGACATTCACTTACAAGATGTGCCGCTGTCTAAATTTTGGGGGCAAAGAAAACTCATCGCCGTGGTGCCCAGCCTAGATGCCGCGATTGGTTTAACTATCGCCAGAAAACTCGAAACCATAGGGTATGAGCTCGAAAACACTGTGATTATGACGGTATCGGTTGATACCCCCTATGCGCTATCGCGAATTTTGGATGCCGAAAGATTTCTTAAAATCCAATTAATGTCGACCTTGCGCGGGCGTGACTTTCATAAAGACTACGGCGTGATGATTACCGATATTCCGCTGTCTGGCCTGATGACCACCGCCTTATTTGCGCTAGATGTCGACGACACTATTTTGTATTCCGAGCTGGTGAGTGATCTCAATGCCGAGCCCAACTATATGTCGGCGCTCGATTTACTCGACCCACCTACCGCTACCGCAGCCGTAACGGAAGTCGAAGTACTCAGTATCGAATAACACCCCAAGCTAAAAGCCAAGATCGGAGCAGCAATCCATCTTGGCTTTTTTGCGTCTGCAATACCCTGCGCCCCTTTTTTATGTCCGCCAACGACTCAATAAAAATTACGCTATTTAAATAAACTCTCACTTTTGATTTACTAAAACAGCCCCACTTACTTTCATGCAGCATTCATATAAAAACTTAGGAGCATTACATGGCATCAGTTACTCTTGGCGGCAATCCAGTCACCCTCAACGGCACATTCCCAGCAGTGGGCAGTACAGCACCGGCATTTAGCTTGGTGGCCAAAGATCTTTCTGACGTGAGCTTGGCTAGCTTTGCTGGTAAACGTAAAGTTTTGAATATTTTCCCTAGCGTTGACACCCCAACTTGCGCGATGTCAGTTCGTCATTTCAACGAGTCAGCATCCAAACTCGAAAACACCGTGGTATTGTGCATTTCTGCCGATTTGCCATTCGCCCAAAGCCGCTTTTGCGGTGCCGAAGGCATTGAAAACGTTGTGACTTTGTCGACCATGCGCGGTCGTGAATTCTTGGCCAATTACGGCGTTGAAATCACCAGCGCACCATTGGCTGGCGTTGCTGCACGTGCGGTCATTGTGTTGGATGCGAATGATCAAGTCATCCATGCTGAACTCGTTGCCGATATTAAAGACGAGCCTAACTATGAAGCCGTATTGAAAGTTTTAGCTTAAGCGCCCGATCAGGGTTAAACTTCGCACTGTTTAACCCTGTTTGATTTTTGAATTTTATGACCTCTTGGCCCCTAGATTTTTTCTCGACCACCCCTGCCTTTGCTCCGGTTTTACCCTATCTACAACGCTTTTCCCAAGCCCCATTGCATGCCGATTGGTTGACGGTGAGCGAGCGCATCCAAACCCAAGGCGGTGCCAATATTCAGTTTGTCGATCCCGATAGCATCACTGAATATTACGAGCTAGAAATCTACCAAAAAGGCCGTGTAGCTACCCGCTTAAACTGGCATGACACTTTTAACGCAACGATTTGGCAAGCCTACCCCAAAAGCAAAGTCGCACTCAATGCGCTGCACTTTAAAGCGATGCAAGCCGATCCAGACAGCAAAATCCGTGGCCCAGTGCGCGATGCGGCCACCCTCTTTGATGAATGCGGCTTAATTTTGCCGTATAGCCGCCCAGCGCTACTTGAGCTGATGGTCGCGCACCAATGGCAGGCATTGTTTGTCGAAGAAGCACAGGCATGGGGACAAGAAATCAGCGCCTTTGTTTTTGGTCACGCGACACTAGAAAACCTACTGCAACCCTTTGTGGGTTTAACCGGAAAATGCTGGCCGATTCAAGTTGACGCGGATTTTTTTGCGCTTGATTTAATCGCGCAACGCCAAGAACTCGATCACCGAATTGCCGAACAAATCGAGCTACACGCGCTACAAACCCCGCGCCAGCTCCCTCCCCTGCCGTATTTGGGCATTCCACAATGGTGGCCCGAGCAAGACGCCGACTTTTATGCCAATACGCGCTACTTTCGCCATGCGCGGCAAAAAAGCGCACCAAAATAAACCGTCACGCACGCTAACGCTGCCCTTATTGCACTCTTATTGCGCATGAAAGCGCTCCAGACGCTCGCAGATCGGTAGCAAAAAACAAGATAAGCACCTTAAATCAGCCACTTAATGGCAATGGCATACTGCTTGCTTTTAGTGCCGATCCGTTTTCAAGCTGATCACTAAGGGAGCAAGCAATGAGTGCGAGTAGTGTCGACGTTTTATTTATTTTATTAGGCGCCATTATGATTTTGGCGATGCATGCTGGCTTTGCTTTTTTGGAACTGGGCACGGTACGTAAAAAAAATCAGGTCAATGCCTTAGTTAAAATTTTGACCGACTTTGCTGTTTCTGCCATCGCTTATTTTTTTATTGGCTACGGTATCGCCTACGGCGTGCATTTTTTTGGCCCAGCCAGCGCCATGCTAGAAAACCATGGTTTTGAGCTGGTTCGATTTTTCTTTTTACTGACTTTTGCTGCCGCCATTCCAGCAATTGTTTCTGGCGGCATTGCTGAGCGCGCCAAATTTCACCCACAATCAGCGGCGACTTTTTTACTGGTCGGCTTTATCTATCCCTTTTTTGAAGGCATGGTGTGGAATAATAATTTTGGCATGCAAGATCTATTTAAAGCTTGGTTTGGCGCGCCCTTTCATGATTTTGCTGGCTCGGTGGTGGTGCATGCGGTCGGCGGCTGGATTGGCCTTGCCGCCGTACTGCATCTGGGCGCGCGCCGTGGTCGTTACAGCAAAGAAGGCCGTATTGCCGCGCATCCACCATCCAGCATCCCATTTTTAGCCCTAGGCGCATGGATTTTGATCGTCGGCTGGTTTGGCTTTAACGTGATGAGCGCGCAAAAAATTGAAGGCATTTCCGGTTTAGTAGCGATGAACTCACTCATGGCGATGGTGGGCGGCACCTTAGTGGCCACCGTGGTCGGCAAAAACGACCCCGGCTTTATTCATAATGGTCCACTCGCGGGCTTAGTCGCGGTCTGTGCTGGCTCCGACATCATGCATCCATTAGGCGCGCTGGTTGTTGGCGGTATTGCCGGCGGACTGTTTGTTTGGTTATTTACCCTGACGCAAAATCGCTGGAAAATCGACGACGTGCTTGGCGTATGGCCACTGCATGGTATTTGCGGTGCATGGGGGGGTATTGCTGCAGGAATATTTGGCAGCAACTATTTGGGCGGCATAGGTGGCGTCAGTATCTTGGCGCAAATCGTCGGCACCCTACTCGGAATTGCCATTGCTTTTATTGGCGGCTATCTGGTTTATGGCGTATTGAAAAAAACCGTCGGTATTCGTCTGACTGACGAAGAAGAATTTAACGGCGCCGATTTAAGCATCCACCAAACCTCAGCCAGCCCCGAGCGCGAAACCAATTGGTAAGTTTTAACGCCAGAAACAAAACCGCCAGATCCGGCGTTTTTTATGCAGGATTCGAGTTGTTTGCTTGGGCATGAAATCGGCACGGAGCGAATGCTGCATCGCCAAAGTAAGCACTTAAGTCGTTTGGTGTGCGGCAATACAGTTTGAGAAACAGGCCTGATTAGGCCTGTTTTTGTTGCTGCCGTTAAGGCATGCAAAAATAGCACCGCCTAAATCTTTGATTTATATTTATGTAGTGTCTATGGCATTCAAACTATCTTTTGAGTGCGTACTTAGAATTAATCATGTAATAATTTAAAAAGTGTCTATGGCATATCAAATAAATAATAGATTAGCAATGACAACGATTTTCGCAAAGCAATAAGCTATCCTATGGGCTGTGAAATAAGTAGTTCAACATAATTTTTCATAGCTTCGGGCTAGGGTAACTTAGGTCGGATTACTTGTATGTTAATATTGCCTATTATTTATAATTACCAATTGTTTAATTAAAATATTAACAAAGGTGCACTTTGAATAATTCAAATGAATTTAAAGATTTACATACTGTTTTTTCTGAAAGAATGCGTCCAATCGTATTTTGGACAGGTGCAGGTTTAAGTTCCCCACACATTCCATCTTGGGGCGGACTAGCAAATAAGTTGATCGAAGTAGCTAAAAATAGAGCCGGGGAATTTAATAAAACTGACTCAGCCTCGGTTATATCACAAATACAAAACGCAAATGGAATTAAAGATCTATGGACGAGAATTGGTAAAATCAAATCCATTCTTGGAAATGAAACATTCTCAACAGAAATAAAAAGAATTATTGGTGCAAGCGATACAATTGATATTCCTAAAATCTATGAACAACTATGGTCATTATCACCAACAGGGATGGTTACATTAAATTTAGATTTATTCACGCATCGAGCATCTACAAGCCACCCATCTGGACTTACACCAATAAGTCACTATCCAAAAAAATTCAATACTGCACTAAATTTTTTAAAAGAAAGAAAACCATTTATTGCATACCCACATGGGTATTTAGATTACTCTGATAGCTGGGCTTTTACTCGTCAAGATTTAGATGACTTACTAAAAAATAATGAGTACAAAGCATGGTTAAATATATTGTTTAGAAGCGCGACGGTAATCTTTATTGGTGTAACCGCTGATGATGTTGCTATAACAACATTTATGGACGCTATTAAAAAAGAGTCTAACTGTGATTTTATTGGTAATTTCTGGATAACTGACAGAGCAGATAGCACAACGGACAAATGGGCCAATGACAATGGAATTAGAGTTATTAGATATTCTAATACAGATGGTAGCCATTCTGAACTAATATCAATGATAAAAGAGCTTAAAAAACTCGTTAAAGAAGATGATAAAAATAAAGAAGAACCCGTAACGTATAGCGGTGCAGTGATAAACTACGACGAACTACTAGCGACAAATACTAATGAACAAGATCCAGATGTTTTAGTTACGAAAGATGAAGAAGTAATTAGATTGGAATTAAATAAAATTGTCGCTGGAATATTTAAAGAAAAAGACATAAAAAATAGAGACATTAAATATCAGGAATTCCTGAATAAGTATGAACGATCTATTCATAGAAGTTGGTATGTTTCTACATCTGGAAGTGGTAAATTTTTGGGTTACACAGTGACACGCGAAGTGGCTGGCGGAGCATTTGGAACTGTTTACGCGGCACATGATAATGATGGCAATCAATTTGCGATTAAAGTACTTAAACCAGAAAACTTCAAGAAGGTTGATTTTTACCGTAATTTTAGACGAGGAGTAAATTCATTAAGAATAATTACAAATAGAAAAATTAATGGAGTAGTTGAATTTAATGATGCATCAGAAATCCCACCATCTCTAATAATGGAGTGGATCGACGGCCCAAGCTTACAAAGCCTAGTTGCTGCACAGCAAACAAATAATTGGTACATTCGACTAAAAATTGCTCTTGAACTATCTTCTGTGTTAATTGATTCTCACGGAGTTCCTGAACGAGTTTATCATCGCGATTTAAGACCAGCCAATATAATGGTCAGTGATTTTTATGCGAACCCAGATGATTGGAAAGTTATTGTTCTTGATTTTGATCTTTCTTGGCATAAAGGTGCAGAAGATGCATCTATTATGCACAGCCCTGCTTTGGGGTATTTGGCTCCAGAACAACGCAGAAAAGTAGAAGGGCAAAACTCTAGAAGTGCGTTAGTTGATTCATATGGATTTGGAATGACGCTTTATTATTTATGTTCTGGAGTTCACCCGTACCCAGATCAACACTTATTACCAAGCTGGAATAAAACGGTAATAGATGCGTGTTTAAAATTAAGCTGTAAAGAGTGGAAATCTTTACCTGCAGTTATTGCAAGGCTCATTCTAAATTCAACATTAGAGAATCAATACGGAAGATGGAGCATGGCTCAAATTAATGGCGAGATTGAATCAGTAAATAATGCAATAAATGGCACCACGGGAGTGTCTGGAGAAACTATTGCTGAAGAACTCGCTATACATATAAACACAATGGCATCTTACAAGTGGAGTGATGATGATTCATCAGCTAGATATACCGGAGTAAATGGACTAAAAATATGCGTACGATTTGATCATGCAAAAAATAAAATAATTCTTGAAGTATCTTGGGAATATACTGGTGACCAGGATTGGAGTCGAGTAGAGCGAATGTTATCATCTGGATTGGACAACCTTAATACCACGCTTTTAAGTTTTGGATGGGAAGAAAATTGCAACAGGAGATCTAGAGGCTTTACAATAGAAGCATCTATAAATATTGATGCCATATCTATAAATATAATTAGCGCAGCAAAAAATATTGACAAGGCTGTAGGATATGCATCTAGTATTTCCAGTTTTTAACAAGGTAGAATAACAATGAAACCACATAACAATTAAGCATGTGTTATGTGGTTTTAATGTTTGGTACGCAATAAATATTAAAATAAATTCTTTAGTCGTGAAGAATTTACAGCAAGCTAGGCACTCTTTAATCAAAGTTCTTATCAATGCGATTTTTGTTGTAGGCATTAAACAGATACCTATGGATTTTAGTTGCAGAAACTATTGTTTGCGCAACGTAAACCCAGAATAGTTGTCCACTCAATTTGCCGGCTTATGGCCAACTGCCATCACCAATTGATTGGAATTTGCGCTCACCCAATATCACCCTTGATATTGGGTGAGCGTGAACACATTAGGCTGCGGTGATGATTTTGCTTTCGCGTGGTACGAGGTAGACGGTTTCGGCGACTTGCCAAGCGCCTTCGAGTTGTCGCTCGCGGGTGAGTTCGACCTCGACGACTTCGTGATCGGCCACTTCCACTTCGAGTCGTACCGTTGCGCCGAGTAAGCGAATATGGGTGATGGTGCCTTCAATCGCATGCAGGCTGGCAACACGGCTCAAATCAATTTCGTGCGGACGCACATACACGGTGGCGTGCTCGCCCGGCTCGGCGGCAAATTGACCGCTGCCTACCTTGGCCCACCCCTCGTGAACGCGAGAATGAAATAAATTCACATCGCCCAAAAATTGATACACAAACGGGCTGGCTGGCGTGTCGTAAACTTGAGTTGGCGTACCAATTTGCTCAATTTTTCCTTGATTCATCACCACCACGCGATCGGCCACTTCCAGCGCTTCTTCTTGATCGTGGGTTACAAACACCGAGGTGACGTTGATTTCATCGTGTAAACGGCGCAACCAACGGCGTAGCTCTTTACGTACCTTGGTATCGAGCGCGCCAAACGGCTCATCGAGCAGCAAGACTTTCGGTTCAACCGCTAAGGCTCGCGCTAAAGCAATACGCTGTCTTTGCCCACCAGAGAGTTGCGCAGGATAACGATCGGCCAACCAATCGAGTTGCACCAGATTGAGTAATTCATGCACTTTGCGTTTAATTTCCGCATCGCTAGGCCGAGTGGATTTCGGGCGAACGCGTAGGCCAAACGCCACGTTTTCAAATACCGTCATATGGCGAAACAGGGCATAGTGCTGAAAGACAAAGCCCACTTGGCGTTCACGCACATGCCTATCGGTGGTATCTTCACCATGAAATAAAATTTGCCCAGAGTCTGGCGTTTCTAGCCCAGCAATCACCCGCAGCAATGATGTTTTGCCGCAACCGGACGGGCCAAGCAATGCAATTAACTCTCCGGATTCAACATTCAAGCTCAAGTCATTGAGCGCTTTAAAGTCGCCAAATGTTTTGACGATATTGCGAATTTCGATGCTCATGGTTTATTCCTCGTGCCACCGTATCAGGGTGATATGTTAAGGCCACAAATACGGTGACTGATCTATTCGGTTTCTGATCGATTGCTGCGTCGCCGCGCCGCGACTTTCAATTGGGCTCAATTGGGCGACACGGTGCTACATTTAGGCTTGCGTTGCCGCACGACGATCGGCGATTTCTTGCTGCTCGGTACGCCACTCGATATAGCTTTTTATTGCCAGAGTCAGTAGCGCCAACAAAGCCAGAATCGACGCGCAAGCAAAAGCACCGACAAAATTGTATTCGTTGTACAAAATCTCAACGTGCAAGGGAATGGTATTAGTCATGCCGCGAATATGACCCGACACCACCGATACCGCGCCAAACTCCCCCATCGCCCGAGCATTGGCCAAAATCACGCCGTACAGCAAACCCCATTTAATATTGGGTAAAGTGACATGCCAAAACGTTTGCCAACCCGTTGCCCCGAGCACCAATGCCGCTTGTTCTTCATCTGTGCCTTGCGCCTGCATCAGTGGAATCAGCTCACGCGCCACAAACGGAAACGTCACAAAAACTGTTGCCAATACAATCCCGGGCACCGCAAAAATAACCTTAATATTGTGCTCGGCCAGCCACTCGCCCCACCAACCATGTGCGCCAAACAGCAGCACATAAATCAAGCCTGCCACCACCGGCGACACGGCAAACGGCAAGTCAATTAAGGTAATCAATAGGCTTTTACCTTTAAATTCAAACTTGGCAATCGCCCATGCCGCAGCCACACCAAAGGTTAAATTTAACGGCAGTGCAATCGCCGCCACAATCAACGTGAGTTTAATCGCCGCCAGCGCATCGCTTTCAACCAAGGATGCTTGATACAAGCCCCAGCCTTGATGCAATGCTTCAAAAAACACCGACAACAAGGGGATAATCAGCATGAAGCTAATCAATACCAAGGCCAAACCCGTCAGCGCATAACGTACCCAAGGCGCTTCCGTCGTCACTACTCTGTTTGCAATCTGTGTTGCCATTTTATTCTCCTAGAACTAGCGACGATGCCGTGTCACCCACCACTGCAAACCATTTATCAGTAGTAATAATGCAAATGAAACCACCAGCATCACCACCGCAATCGCCGTCGCGCCCAAATAATCGTATTGCTCTAATTTAGAGATAATCATCAAAGGCGTGATTTCAGATTTAAACGGCATATTGCCAGCAATAAAAATCACCGAACCAAACTCACCAATCGCGCGGGCAAAGGCCAGCGTAAAACCAGTCAGCAGCGCCGGAAAAATCGTTGGTAAAATCACTTTGCAAAAAATTTGCCAGCGGGTTGCTCCTAGGCTCGATGCTGCTTCTTCCAGCTCTTTTTCCATGTCCTCTAACACCGGCTGCACCGTACGCACCACAAACGGCAAGGTGATAAAGGTCAGTGCCAAGACAATACCGGCGGGAGTAAACGCAATCTTGATGCCGAGCTGATCTAAAGGCGCACCCAACAAACCATTGGGCGCATACAACGTGGCTAAAGCAATCCCCGCCACGGCCGTTGGCAATGCAAATGGCAAATCGACCAAGGCGTCGATAAAGCGTTTACCGGGAAAAGAATAACGCACCAACACCCAGGCAATCAGCAAGCCGACAAAGAGATTAATCAGCGCCGCGATCAATGACGCGCCAAAAGTCACCTTATAACTGGCCACCACCCGAGGTTCGGTGACAATCGCCCAAAACGACGCCCAATCCAAACCCATTGATTTACTAATCAAAGCGGCCAATGGCAGCAATACAATCAACGATAAATACAGCACGCTATACCCGAGCGCTAAATTAAACCCGGGTAAAACGCTACTTTGTTTCCATTTCATAGCGATTCCTTATGGGAATGTGCAGATGAGGTGCAGATAGTCAGCATCGCGGCATTCCCTCTCCCTTGATGGGAGAGGGCGTAGGGTGAGGGTGATCCGCTGGCGTGTTTTGTCAGCTCAACACCCCCATCCCAACCTTCCCCCGTCGAGAGGGACGGGGCTGCAGTCGATCTGCTCAAGCGCTTGTGATGTACGCATCAACACCAAATCTGAACATTACCATCTGATTATGGGTATATCTATCAGATCAATGACTAGCAAAGGCTAGATAGATATACCCAAGTTTTCCATCGACTTGCATTAACGTTTTTTGGCGATTTCTGCCGAGATTTGGTCGTAAATTGCGCCGTCGTCAAAGAATTTTTTCTGCGCCGCTTTCATGCCACCAAACTCAGCGACACCAAATAATTTAATCGGAGGAAACTGCTTGGCATATTTGGCGGCCACGGCGGCATTGCGTGGGCGTAGATAATTTTGCGCCGCAACTTCTTGCCCTTCTGGGCTCCACAGATAGCGCAAATATTCATCAGCCACTTTGCGCGTGCCGCGTTTATCGACCACTTTATCCACTACTGCCACCGGCAAATCCGCATCAATCGACACCGATGGGTACACCACTTCAAAATTGCCGCGGCCAAACTCACGCGCAATCATTTCGGCTTCGTTTTCAAACGTCACCAACACATCGCCCATCTGGCGCTGCATAAACGTCGTGGTTGCTGCGCGACCACCGGCATCAAGCAACGGCACATTGGCAAATACCGCTCGAGTAAATTCACGCGCCTTAGCTTCATTGCCACCATTTTGCTTCAGTGCTGCGCCCCAAGCGGCTAAGAAGGTATAGCGGCCATTGCCACTGGTTTTTGGATTGGGCACCACCACTTGCACATTCGGTTTAATTAAATCAGCCCAATCTTTAATGCCTTTAGGATTGCCTTTACGCACAATTAAAACTTGCATACTGGAAAAAGGCGCCGCTTCATCGGGATATTTCTTTTCCCAACCTGGATTAATTTGGCGGCCTTTTTCAACAATGGCATCAATATCGGTGCTTTGATTCATCGTAACCACATCGGCTTCTAAGCCATCAATGACTGAGCGCGCTTGTTTACTTGAACCACCGTGCGATTGCTGAATGGCTAATTTATCTTTGTATTTCGCTTCGTAATATTTTTGGAACACCGGGTTATAGTCTTTATAAAAATCACGCATCACGTCATACGACACATTTAATAAAGTGGTATCGGCCCAGCTGAATGCGCTGAAACCACCGAGCGAAATTGCCAATACGATTTGTTTAAATTTGGACATGATGCGCTTCCTTAATTTGAATACTGGCGACTGTAGCAACTTGGCAAAAGCGCGACAAAGAATATAAATCTATTTCTATATTCCATTTAATGGATTTAAATTTTTATCTGAATAAAAACAAAGACTTGCTCAGATTTTAACCAATAATCAACCGCAGTGGCTTGGCGATATTGCATCTGCAAAGCACTGCGGCTCAAATATCAATTGGTTTATTTATTGGCATTGATCATTTGATCAAAGATGCCGCCATCCGCAAAATGCAGCTTTTGCACTTTGCCCCACCCGCCAAAAACATCATCAATATCAAAGCGTTGAATCACCGGAAATTGCTTGGCATATTTAGCGGCAATCTCTTTATCAATTGGTCGATAATAATTTTGCGCAGCGATTTCTTGCCCTTCTTTGGAATACAAATAATTGAGGTATTCAGTCGCGACTTTACGGCTACCTTTTCGATCCACATTTTTATCGACAATCGCCACCGGTGGCTCCGCTTTAATCGACAATGATGGCGCAATAATTTCAAATTTATCGCGGCCTAATTCACGAAAGACCAGCTCAGCTTCGTTTTCCCACGTCACTAAAACATCGCCAATTCCACGCTGCGTAAAGGTCACGGTTGACCCCCGTGCGCCAGTATCTAAAACCGGGACATTCTTATATAGTTTTTGCACAAATTCGCGCGCTTTTTCATCCGAGCCATATTTTGTTTTGGCCCAACCCCACGCCGCCAAATAATTCCAGCGCGCTCCGCCAGATGTTTTTGGATTTGGAGTAATCACTTTTACATCGGCACGAATTAAATCATGCCAATCTTTAATGCCTTTGGGATTGCCCTTTTTAACTAAAAATAAAATCGTCGAGGTATAGGGAGAAGCGTTGTCAGGAAACTGTTTTTGCCAATCCGGTTTGAGTAGCTTGCCATGCTCGGCCAAGACATCAATATCTGACGCTAAAGCCAAAGTCACAATATCGGCATCTAAGCCATCGAGCACCGATCGCGCTTGTTTACCGGAACCACCGTGCGATTGTTTAATCGTCACATCATCGCCAGTTTTCTTTTTGTAGTAAGCAGAGAATGCTTTGTTATAATCTTGATAAAGCTCTCGTGTCGGATCATAAGACACATTGAGTAGCTCAACAGTGGCGGAATAACTTGGCGTAGCGATCGCCAAGGTCAAGATAACAAAGGCTATTTTTTTGATTTGCATGATAAATTCACCAACAAAGAAAAGGTGGAATTATCATGTCATATTTTTATTATAATCATTAATATCTTATTGTTGATTGCAAATAACAAAAATGAATATAGCTAGCACAGGAATGTATAAGTATTTGATATGCCAATGAAATAATGAAGCAACCTACTTCAGATCAAAATCCAAGCTCACGCAAGGTGATCATGCCGCTGCTAATCCAGCAAAGCTGACAACAATCAAAAGCAAATCGTCTTACTGATGAAACACATTGTTATTATGCTGCGAGCATTTATTGCTAAATAAGTTGACGACCATGCCGTCCAGCGCCAATAAACTCAATGCCATTTACTGCAAAACCGCGGTTGGCGAAAACGAAATTGTGACGCGCCAGCACGCCCTATTGAGCAAACCAAGACAAGCTTTGATTCTCATCGATGGTAAAAAAAGTTACGCCCAACTCAATCAATTACTCCCCACGATTGAACTTGATCGATTGATTAACGAATTACTTCAATTAGGTTTAATTCGCGACGCAAATGCCACCCTGCCCCCGCAAAGCTCTGTAACCAATCATGCCAATTGCATTACAGCCAACAATACTAAAGCCAGCACAATACCTTTAGATATCGAGCGTTTAAATACGATTAAGCAATTGATGATTGATAGCTCAAAAACATTACTGGGCATTTTTGCCAACACCTTGATCGAAAAAATTAATACTATTGATGATGCAGCACAACTCAGCCCCGCGATTGCGCAATGGAATTTAAGCCTGCGCGAATCAAAAAATGGCCAATTACATGCCGAACAATACTTAGAAGCCATTAAATCACTGATGAAATAGCGTAATAAGCAGCACGGCGATATACTAAGAATCTATCTTTTTTTACTAGGTTCGCTCTAATGCTTGCTCGATTCAGCTCATCATTATTTGCCGCAATGACCGCACTTAGTTTTACTGTGGCGCCACCGGCAATGGCCGACCAAGGCGAAAAACAAGCCATTTTATGGAAAGTTGAAAAAGCCAATACCCCTGCTTCTTGGTTATTAGCCACCATTCAAACTACCGATGGTCAAGTTGGCGAATTTACCCCTGCAACCTTGGCGGCACTCGGTGGTGCAAAATACATTGGTACTGAATTTCATAATGATATTAATTCAGTAGTCGATATGGCACGCACCATGCTCGATGAAAAACCGAGCTTAGCGCAAACCTTAGGCGCTGCTGATTACGCTAAATTATTACCATTGATTGAAAGCCGTGGCTATCCAGCATCGGTAACTGGCAAATTAAAACCTTGGGCTGCGATTATGATGTTATTGTCGCCACGTCCAGCCAAAGATTTAATTCCTATGGATGATCGTTTACTCAAATATTCAATGGAAAATGGCCGTAAATACTTTGGCGTTGAAAGTGTTGAACAGCAATTAGCGCCATTTCAAGCGATACCACAAGCCAAACAAATTCCTTTGCTAAAAGCGCTGATTAAAAATGAAGCCAAGCTTGAGCAAAATTATAAGCAAATTGTCAGTGCTTATTTAAAGCAAGATTTAAATCAAGTCCAAAAATTATTGCAGATCGAAGCATTAGCGCTACCTGAGGCTGACCGTGCTTGGTATCGCCAATGGCGCAACGAGACATTCAATCAGCGCAATAAAATCATTGTTGAGCGTTTAAAAGTGCCGTTTGAGAAAGGTGATTCTTTTGTCGGCATTAACGCTGGCCAATTACCCGGCAAAGACGGTTTAATCGCCAAATTACGTGCCGCAGGTTATAGCGTTAACGCTTTTTCGGCAGCGAAATAAATCCTATGCAGATGAAAACTTTACCCGGCACGGATTTATCCGTGTCTAGCCTATGCTTAGGCACAATGACGTTTGGTGAGCAAAATACCGAAAGCCAAGCGCACTCTCAACTCGACTATGCGTACTCGCACGGGATTAATTTTATTGATACCGCCGAAATGTATCCGGTGCCGGCTAATGCCCAAACCCAAGGCTTAACCGAGTCGTATGTGGGTAGTTGGCTAAAGCAGCAGCGCCGCGATCAATTGATTGTTGCTACCAAAGTAGCCGGCCCCAATCGTGGGATGGAGTGGATACGCGGTGGCCCACAACTCACAAGGGGGCATATCCTTGCAGCCTGCGATGCCAGTTTGCTGCGGCTCAATACCGACTATATCGACTTGTATCAATTGCACTGGCCGGCGCGGCATGTGCCGATGTTTGGGCAAAGTTATTACGAGCCCAGCCAAGAATATGCCGATGCTCCTGAATTACACGAGCAACTAGCCGCGCTCAAAGAATTAGTCGATCAGGGCAAGATCCGTTATGTCGGCGTTTCTAATGAAACGCCGTGGGGCGTGATGGCCTTCACGCGTCTTGCCGAGCAATATCAATTGCCGCGGATTGCGACGATTCAGAATGTTTACAATCTGATCAACCGCACGTATGACTATGGTTTGGCTGAAGTTTGCCATCGTGAACAAGTGAGCCTGTTGGCATATAGCCCACTGGCTTTTGGTTTACTCAGTGGCAAATATCTGCACGACGCTAAGGCTGATGGTCGAATGACGCGCTTTGCCAATTTTGGTCAGCGCTATTTAAAACCACAAGTCCCCGCAGCGATTGCGGCATTTACTGCGCTCGCCGAGCGCAATCAAATTAGCCCCGCACAAATGGCCTTGGCTTGGCTGCAAAGCCGTTGGTATGTGGCCAGTACCATTATTGGTGCGACCACGATGGCGCAGCTCGCTGAAAATATTGCCAGCACGCAACTTATATTAAATGACAGCTTACTGGCCGAAATTGAAGCGATTCATCGCCAATCACCGAGCCCGGCGCAGTAATTATTTTCAAACCGACCTCAAAGCATTAGGCATAAAAAAACCCGCAATCTACATTGCGGGTTTTTTGTTTTGCTACGCTTAACGATTGCGTTTAAATGCCAAGCCTTCAGCATCAAACAACATGCTGTGTTTCTCTGGGAACACAATGCGCACCATATCGCCAAACTTCAGGCCGGTCATATGTGCTGGCAGTTTCATGCAAATGATTTCATTCACGCCTGGAATTTCAACATAAGCCAAAACGGTATCACCCAAATGCTCAACCAAATCCACTTTAGCAGGGATTGAACCGGCAACGTTTTCGTCGGTCAATTCAATGTGCTCTGGACGAATCCCCAAAGTCACTTTATCGCCCACTTTGGCGCTACCTGGATTCACCGCTGCGCGAGCAGTAATGCCTTTTGGCAAGCGAACTACAGCGGCATCTTGCTCAACGCCAACCAATTGCGCTTCAAACAAGTTCATTTTTGGTGAACCCAAGAAGCTAGCAACAAACAAGTTCGATGGGTTTTCATACATTTCAAGCGGGCTACCCACTTGCTGAATGATACCAGCATTAAACACCACAATACGGTCAGCCAAAGTCATCGCTTCCACTTGGTCATGCGTCACATACAGCATGGTGGTTTTGAGTTCTTGATGCAGTTTTGACAATTCAACACGCATATTCAAACGCAGTGAAGCATCCAAGTTCGACAATGGCTCATCCAACAAGAATACTTTTGGATTACGCACAATCGCCCGACCAATCGCCACACGCTGACGCTGACCACCTGACAAAGCTTTTGGCTTACGTTCCAGCAAATGCGTCATTTGCAAAATATCGGCGGCTTTTTTAACGCGTTGATCGATTTCTGGTTTCGGCGTGCCAGCCAATTTCAAGGCAAAAGCCATATTGTCATACACGCTCATGTGCGGATACAAAGCGTAAGACTGGAACACCATCGCGATACCGCGTTTTGATGCGTGCAAGTCATTGGCCAATGTGTCACCGATATACAACTCGCCTGCAGTGATCTCTTCCAAGCCTGCAATCATACGCATCATCGTTGACTTGCCGCAGCCTGATGGACCAACAAATAC
Source organism: Deefgea piscis (assembly GCF_019665785.1). Classification (NCBI taxonomy): domain Bacteria; kingdom Pseudomonadati; phylum Pseudomonadota; class Betaproteobacteria; order Neisseriales; family Chitinibacteraceae; genus Deefgea; species Deefgea piscis. The sequence goes on along the minus strand of NZ_CP081149.1, from coordinate 1,169,967 downwards.
TACGAATTCGCCGTCTTTAATCTCTAAATCAACACCCTTGATCACGCAAACGTCTTTGGTGTAGTTCTTCTTAATATTTTTAAGAGTAATGCTAGCCATTTTTAATATTCCTTAATTCTGAATTGGGTATTTTGTAAAGCGCCAATACAAGAGCATCTTATTTAACTGCGCCATCCATACCAGAGATAAAGTAGCGCTGCGTGAAGGCAAAGAAAATCAATACAGGGATAACAGTCAATACAATGGCTGCCATCAGGGTATTTTGCGAACCCGCTAATGGACCGGTCAAATCATTAAATACACCAACCGCCAATGGCTGCATTTCTTTCGAGCGCATAATAATCGACGGCCAAATGAAGTCATTCCATGAATTCACCAAAGTGAAAATACTCAGCGCGGCAAGCGACGGTACAGTTACAGGCAACATTACGCGCCACAAAATTTGCATTTCCGTTGCACCGTCAACACGTGCTGCATCAATCAAATCTTGCGGAACCGCTTCAAATGCTTGTTTCATCAAGAAAATACCAAATGCACCAGCAACACCAGGAGCAATAACGGCAAAGTAGCTATTGACACCAACTAAGCGTTTCCAGGTTTCATCAGGGCTGCCAAGCAACGCTTGCACTTCATTCATCCAATTACCGAACTTAGAAACGGTGATGAAGTTCGTCACAAAAGCAGCTTCACCAGGCAACATCAAGGTGCCAATAATTGCCATAAAAATCACATTGCGACCAAAAAACTTCATTCGAGCTAATGGATATGCTGCCAATAATGAAAAAATTGCAGTAAAGACTACCGAAAAGCCAGAAATAATGACCGAATTAAAGAAGTATTTTCCAAATGGGATTTCACTAAAGACGCGCTCGAACCAAATCAGCGTCATACCAAATGTATAGTTCCCAGTACCATCATCCGTGGTTGGCATAAAGCCAGTAGGGAATCGATAGGCTGTTGAACCATCTTGTGAAAGCGCAAATGCCAATGCCCACAACAAAGGAAACACGGTAAAAAAGGCAAATAATATTAAGCCACTGTAATGTGCAGTTAGGCCTAATGCTTTGCGAATGGCTTTAGTTTTAAACATAACAACTCTCCTCTATGTTCTTATTGTTTTTCGCCAAAGAAGCGGAATTGAAGAGCGGCCAGCAATACACAAAAGAATGTAACAACCAAGCCAGCAGCAGCCGATACGCCGAAGTTGAAGTTTTTAAACGCCTGATCATAAACATAAAACAGGGCGGTATATGTTTCAGCCTTACCGGATGTCAACACCACCACTTCTTGGAACACTTTAAGTGCACCAATCGTAGACAGCATCGTACACAGCAAGATCGTTGGTTTCATCATTGGCACTGTAATCTTCCAGAATCGATCCCACGCATTAGCACCATCCAAGACAGCGGCTTCTTCTACTTCACTTGGAATGCCTTGCAAGCCAGCGAGATACAGAACCATGTAGTAACCCAAACCTTTCCAGAAGGTAAACAACATAATTGAATACATTGCGATTTTTGGATCACCCAACCATTGGGTTTGAATCATTTCTGTAGAAGGTATGATATGCAAAAAATGTGCAATTGATGATGTTATCGCATTCAACATACCTGCGTAATTCAGTACAAAAGACCAAACCACACCAGCAATTGAAATCGCAGTAATTACAGGAATGTAGTAAACCGCACGAAAGAATGTCATACCTGGCAATTTATTGTTTACTAATTTAGCAATTAGCAAAGAAAACAATTGAATTGGCGGTACAACCAATAAGAAAAACAAAGAATTTTTTACAGCCTGACGAAATAATTCATCTTCCCAGATGTGCTTGAAATTGGCAAAGTTATTCCAAGTTGTTGCTCCCCCTGCAATCTCATAGTCATGAAAAGCCAAATAGGTGTTAAAACCCACAGGCCAAAAAACAAATATACCCATAAAGATCAAGGCAGGTGCCAAGAATAAATAGGCTAACAAATTGGAGTTTTTCACGTTTCGACTCTTCAGTGCGTTACAGACAAGGTAGATAATAACTCAATCCACACATTTTGTGACTTGATATTAACCAAACCCAGGTGATATTAAGAGCAGAGATTATAACTTAAGCAATGCAAATTTTGCACATTTGCATTGTATTTTTTAAACAAGTCAAATGTAACTAGAAAATCTATAGTACAAACTACAAAAAATAGACATTGCAACAACAGGGCGTTTTTTATAATGCTGCAACATTTTGGTGCACGATTATTTACTTCATTAGTAAAGTCTAATTAACAATTTCAATTTAATTTTGCAACGCACAAAAAAAGCGGTAATGCATAATGCATTACCGCTTTTTTTTAATTAACTAAATATTATTTAGTGAATTGAGCATTCCAAGCAGCAACAGCCTCATCCAAAGCTTGCTTAGCTGGGATACGACCTTGGATCGCAGCATCGATCTTGTCGTTCATTACTTTGGTCAAAGCAGCTTCGTCAGCACCTGCTGGCAAGTCTTTTACCATGAAGTGACGAGTTTTATCGATTACCATGCCACCCATCTTGAATGCTTTCTTGCCTGGGTCAGTCATGTCATTCAAAGCTGGATCTTTAGAAGCGGCAGCATTAGCCAACTTAGTTGATGCAAAAGTGTAAGATGCTTTAGCAAATTGCTCTTGAGCCCATTCGCCAGTGATGAAGTTACCCACAACACCAACAGCTTTCATGTCTTTTTGGCCTTTTGGCACTACGTACATTGTAGTCCAACCACCAAATGCCAATTTGCCGTTATCGCCCAATGGGAAGCTAGTTACGTCAGCTGCTTTGTAAGCTGCTGGGTTAGCATCTTTAATTTTCTTAACTGCGTGGCCACCTTCAGCGAACATTGCGAAGTTGCCATTCGCGAAACCAGCAATTTGCTTGTCAAAGTCAAGGTTCACATCTTTAACGATGGTGCCTTCTTTGTATGCATCAGCAAATTTTTGAACCAAAGCTACGTGTTTAGGGCTATTGAATGCCGCTTTGCCGTTAGCCATCAAAGGCAAACCTTCAAACATGAACCAGCCAGTGAAGCCGTCTTGAAGTTTAGAAGCCCAACCTGGTTTGCCAGTTGTTGCTTTGATTTTCTTAGCTGCAGCAAATACGTCGTCCAAAGACTTGAATTCTGGCTTAACGCCAGCTTTAGCCAACATGTCTTTGTTAAATACCATTACGGCAGTAACTTGGTAAGATGGGAAGCCGTAGATTTTGCCGTCAACAGTAGCGTTAGACAAAGCAGCGTTAGTGTATTGCGCTTTGTTGATGATGCCGTCAACTGGCGTCAACAATTTGCCCGACATTTCATTCATCCAGTCAGTTGGCACCAATGCCAAAGCTGGAACGTTACCTTCAGCAACAGCAGCAACGATAGCTGGCTTCATTGCGCCCCAACCCAAATCTTTTTGAGTCAATACGATGCCATTGTTCAAGCTGTTGAATTTAGCAACAACTTCTTTGTGGTATGCATCGTAAGTTGGAGCCAAAGAGTGAGACCAGAACTCAACTTTAGTCGCAGCTTGAGCTGTAACAACAGAAGCAGCGAAAAGTGCAGCACCAACAAGAACGGAACGTTTAAAGTTCATAACAACTCCTAACATTTAACATTGAATACGAGCAACACAAGGTCGCAGGAAAAGGGCTCAAATCAACAACAAGTAAACCAAAAAAATTTCAGGGCAATCTCAAGTCAAGTTGCAATAATGAATTTTTTTTCACGCATTACGTTCGATATGAACGCTTTTAGTACTTTTAATTTCATCAAGCCATCTTAATCACTCGGTGGTTCGAATTAGTTTCGTAAGCCACTGCGATCACACTACGGAATCTAGATTACCGTAATTCGCAAGATGAGTGAACATTCTCACCAACAGTGCGTCAGCCCCCCTCTTCGCTTCACGGATCGACGTTGTTCAAACAGCAAGATTGGTGAGATCAACACAATAAGAAAAATCTGTAGGCAAAAGCCCTAATGCTTTTTAAAAACTACATTTAGTCTTTATTCGTTTTTCGAAAAAGCACTACAAAACAAGGAAATATCGTGTAAGCAACGACAAAAAATGTAGGAAATCCCGTATGTTTTGGGTATTTTTGAGTAAATAAATACATTCTTACTGACAAATCGTGAGAGAAATTACATTGCTCAAGCCAAAGTTCGGCCAAAATTAAGACAGGGTGTGTAAATTTACCAATGTAATTTTTTGTACCATTACCGCAACACACTGCAATAAAAATGGCGTATCGACTTTCGCCGTACGCCATAAAAAACCTGCAGTAGCTCGTTTTTAACGATATAACTCCACGACAAAATCATAATAATCACTACGAAACCATGAATGCGTGAGTTCAATCGCCGTGCCGTCTTCTAAATAACCCACTCGCGTCAGATGCAACATCGCCGTGCCGGTGGGTACGCCGGTGAGTTGCGCTAATTCTTCAGTGGCATTGACTGCGCCAATATTTTGAATCGCGCGTACCACCGTGAGATTGGCATCGCGCATATATTCATATAAAGACTCACCAATGCGCTCGGGCTCTGGCACGTAGTGATAAGGTAAAGCGGTGTATTCCACCGCCATCACCACGTCATTGGCAAAACGTAAACGCTCCAAATGCACCACACGGCTATTGGGCGTGAGATTAAGCCTGAGTAATTCTTCTGAGCCGGCTAAAGCGAGCTCACGCTTGAGCCATTTGGATGATGGACGAAAGCCACGCTGCTTGAGCATTTCAGACAAATTAGTCAGCCGAGTTAACGGCTGCTCTAATTTAGGCGTGATATAGGTACCAGAACCTTGGCGACGAATAATTAAGCCTTGCTCGAGTAATAAATCGAGTGCTTTACGCGCCGTTACGCGTGAAATACCGAGCACATCACAAAAGGTACGCTCCGAAGGAAGGGGATCATCCGCTTTCCAAAATCCAGCATGAATCGCGGCAGCAAGCTTATGCCCAAACTGCAAATACAATGGTGTTGCACTATCACTATCGGGCTTGAGCACCAAAAGCTTGTTTTGATTTTGCATCCCCTACTCCTGAATTACTTAAATTCACGCGCAATTAAGATTAAAGCACCGGCACATGAGTCTTTTTGCGCGCGCGTCGTGCTCGCTAAAAACTCACTCGGCATATATGGGCGTAATGCCTCGGATAAACCACCACCACAAATCGCAATCGGTAACTCGGGAGCGGTAGCACGCAAAGCAATGGCGATATTTTCAATTTCTCGGCCAGCATCCATTACAAATGCTTTGGCAAATTCATCACTATCAGCAAACTCCAGCACAATCGGCGACAAAGAAGCGCATTCGCTTTGCTTCATTGTGCCCATCCATGCGAAAACTTGTTCACGTGTGTCGCCAGTAATCGACAAGAGTTTTTGCCCAAATGCCGTCATAGGACGACGACCATCCATTAGGCGTTGCACATGATTAATCGCTTTTAAACCCAAATAGGCGCCAGAGCCTTCATCTGAAGTTGGAAAGCCCCAACCACCGACTTCTAAGCGCGTACCATCGCTAAGCCAAGCCTCACCAATCGAGCCGGTGCCAATCGCAATAATGCCGCCATGCAGGCCATTATGTGCACCCAATAATGTTGAGTAGCCATCGGTTTCAATCACCACCTGAGCAAAACCAGGGTTTTGACTGGCAAACGCGTCGGCCCATGCTTTAACTGTAACGCCTGACAAACCAAAACCGACGGCGCACTGCGCAAAATCTGGCTCATTCACGCCGATGGCTTTAAAACCTTCTAAAATTGCTTGGGTGATATTTTGCCAAGCTTTCTCGATGCCCTGCCCTAACGCAGAAGGACCAGCTTGAGCGCGTACTTTTTCCACACCATCCAATCCTGCGATACAAATCCGTGTTCCTGTACCACCGCCATCCACGCCGATTAAATACTGAATAGAGCTCATTTTTCTTATCCTATATGAGTTAAATTAACTAAGCCGCCCTCCCTAAAAGAGCGAAATAGCTTTGGCTTTGTTAACGCAGGGTTTAATCGCTCTAGAACCACTTGATATCTTTTGCCATTAAACTCGTTCAGCACATCAATTAAATTGCGCCTTTACCATTACATTTAATTTACGAACACGCCAAATTAAGCATACCAATTTAGTGAGAGCAGCCTAACTTGTCAATTACAGCAGACAAGAAAAACGCCCGATAACTCGGGCGTTTGTTTTCAAACAAATAAGTTGGCCGATAAAAAACTTAGTCGATGTTTATAGCTGTGCAGCTCGTTATTTAAGCAAACTCACAGCGCTTTCTTTCACGTGTAAACCACATTCTTTATTTTCTGGGTTTTCCCACCACCAGCGTCCGGCACGAACGTCTTCCCCCATTGCAATCGGCCGGGTACAAGGCGCACAGCCAATTGAAGGTACGTACTGATCGTGTAGCGCGTTATAGGGGATTTGATGGTCGCGAATATAGGCCCAAACTTCTTTTTCGGTCCATTCAAGCAAAGGATTAAATTTCTCCAATCCATTACCCGCATCAAACTCTTGCTGCGCTAAATCGGTGCGAGTTGGTGATTGCTCGCGGCGTAAACCAGTAATCCAGGCTTTTTTGCCTTGCAAAGCGCGTTGCAAAGGCTCAATTTTGCGAATATGGCAGCAAGATTTTCTCAGCTCAACCGAGTTATAAAATGCATTGATGCCATTGCTATTTACATACTGCTCTACTGCTGCCGTTTGTGGGAAATACACAGCAATTGGATGCGATGGATATTGCTCCGCCACTTTTTGCATCAAGGTATAGGTTTCGCTGGGTAAACGGCCAGTATCGAGACTAAATATACTCACGGCGACTTGATGCTTAGCTAATAAATGCGTAATCACCATATCTTCAGCGCCAAAAGAATTGGCAAATGTCGCTGGACTATATTCAGCCGCAATTCGTTCTAATAGCGCGATGGTCTCAGCTAATTTTTGCGAAAAATCCATAATAAACCCCAAAATTAAAATATCAGTTTGTAGCCAATGAATACCAGCATGGTGGCCAAGCAAGGACGCAAAACACGATCAGAAATCACGCCAGATAAATGGCTGCCAAAATAAATACCCGGCAAAGAGCCCATTAATAAATACGCCAATAAACTCCAATCCATATTGCCCATACTGGCATGCCCTAGACCTGCGACTAAAGTCAGCGGTACCGCGTGCGCGATTTCGGTGCCGACTAAGCGCTTGGTGGTCATTAAGGGATACAAAAGAAATAACGCCACCGTGCCTAAAGCACCAGCGCCAATCGAAGTTAAAGTAACAATCGCCCCGAGTAAAACCCCGGTCAGCACCGTTAATGTATTTAAACGAGCGCCACTCATTTTAAAGCGATCACCGGCATGCTGACTGGCAAAAGCAATGATTTGCTGTTTAAACACAATCGCCACTGCGGTAAACAGTAAAGCCACGCCCAAGCCATGCTTAATCACTGCATTTAATGTTTGTGTATCGGTATGCAGATAGTGCAGCACCAGCAAAGTTAAAGCCGCCGCTGGCACGCTACCTAAAGATAAATAGCCGGTAATCGACCAATCGATATTGTTATTTTTTTGATGCACATAAACGCCACCGGCCTTGGTAATCGAGGCATAAAGTAGATCAGTGCCAACCGCCGCTGCGGGTGGAATCCCAAACCATAACAATATCGGCGTCATTAAAGAACCACCGCCAACGCCAGTCATCCCAACAATAAAACCGACGACTAAACCCGCAATGACAAAGCCTAAAACGCCAACATCCATCTTGTATCCTAGGGCCAAAGGGTTTGGCGGTTTTGATTTAGCCTTGCATCATAGCAATTATACTTATAACACCTTAGACAAATATGTTAGGATTTTAGAACCAAAAATTCTCAGTCAATTCTTTCACGAGTCTACGCTATGAAATTACAACAACTCCGTTATTTGGTCGAAGTCGCGAAGCAAGGGCTCAATGTTTCAGAAGCGGCGGAAAAACTGCATACCTCGCAACCGGGTATTTCAAAACAGATCCGTTTACTTGAAGACGAGCTTGGCGTGCAGATTTTTATTCGCAACGGCAAACGCGTGGTCGATATCACCGCACCGGGTCGTGAAATTTTGCGGATTGCTGAGCGTATTTTGATGCAATCGCGCAATCTAAAACGCATTGGCGAAGAATTTGTTAACGTTGAAGGCGGTAGTTTAATTATTGCCACCACGCACACCCAAGCGCGCTACGCACTGCCTAAAACGATTCAAACCTTTATGCAGCGTTACCCCAAAGTGCGCCTCTCGCTCAAGCAAGGTAATCCAACGCAAATCTCAGAAATGGTCGTCGATGGCAGTGCCGATATTGCGATTGCAACCGAAGGCATCGATCATTACCCTGAGCTGGCCACGCTCGATTGCTATTCGTGGAATCGCATTGTCGTCGTGCCCAATGGCCACCCTTTAACGACACTGCAGCGGCCAGTCATGTTGGAGGATATTGCCGCTTGGCCTTTAATTACGTATGACTTTGCTTTTGCGGGTCGCTCAAAAATCAACCGCGCTTTTGAGTTAAAGCACCTGATTCCAAATATTGTGCTGACCGCGATTGATTCGGATGTGATTAAAACTTATGTGGCTTTAGGCTTGGGTATCGGCATATTGGCCAGTATGGCGTATGAGCCAGAGCGAGATACCCAACTCACATCGATCGATGTAAGCCATTTATTTGAGCCCTCGACCACGCATATTGGCGTACGCAAAGACGCTTATTTACGCGGTTATGGCTACGATTTTATCGAGCTGTTTGCCCCGCACCTTAACCGCCAAGTGGTGCAAGCGGCATTGCTGTGTGAAGCCGAAGAGAATTAAACGGCACAGACTCTAATCGTGGATTGGTCGTTCAATCCACGAGTTTTTTGCCAATGCATCACTCCGATGCCGGCAAATATTGCGCCACAATATGCTGTAATTTAACTAAGTTCAGCGGTTTGGCTAAAAAGCCATCCATACCGGCCGCCAGACATTCGTTTTCACTATGCTCAAAAGCATTGGCAGTGAGCGCGATAATCGGCAAGGCGCGAGTATGCGCTTGGCTGCGTAAAATCCTTGTCGCTGCCAAACCATCCATTTCTGGCATTTGCCAATCCATGAGCACCAAATCAAAGGTTTCGGCATCGGCGGCAAGCAGCGCTTCTCGGCCATTTTCTGCCACCACCACACTGCAGCCTAATTTGGCTAAAAAAGCCTGCACAACGCGCTGATTAATTTTATTGTCTTCTGCCACTAGCACTTTACCGCGGTATTGCACTGTAGCAAGCATATTCACTGGGCTAGCAGTAGATACCTCTACACATTGCAATAATTCTGCCACCATACGCAATACAGTGTGCTCGGCCAACGCTACCTTGCACAAAAAAGCCTGCTGCGAACGCAATGCTACATCGGGCATTTGCCAGCCCAGCAATAAGCTGGGTAGCTCAGGCCACATCTGCAACAATTTCGCCTCTTCAACGATCAATAAATCAACGCGATCTATCGATTCTGGCGGTGTGGTGAGTATACGAACCCCCGCTCGCGCCAAACACGGCAATACCGTCCGTGCCACGCCGTCGGCTTTGCCCAACCAGAGCACCGTTTTGCCGTGTAAATGATAATCGGCAAACTCACGCGGTTTGGCCAAGTGCTGCAGTGGCAAGCTAACGATAAATTCAGACCCCTGCCCCAACACCGAGCGCAACTGTATATCGCCATCCATCAAGGCCAGCAACGATTTCGAAATCGCCAATCCCAAGCCCGTGCCACTAAAGCGCCGGGTAGAGCCCGATTCGGCTTGATAAAAACGCTGAAATAATTGATTGGCACTGGCAGTGTCGATACCAATTCCGCTGTCTTGCACCGCGATGCAAATCTGCTGTTGATCGCAATACGCCGCAATGCGCACAAAGCCATGCTCGGTGAATTTAATCGCATTGGAGATTAAATTAATCAACACCTGCTTTAAGCGTAACGCATCGCCAAAATACCAAGCAGGCAACTGCGGATCAATATCGAGCAGCACATCGAGTCGCGCTTCAACGGCGCGCGACGCCAAGACCGCAGCAGCCTCTTCGATAACGAGCGCCAATTCAAATGGCGCTTTGATCAGCTCAAGTTTACCGGCTTCAATTTTAGAAAAATCGAGTAAATCATTCACCAGCAACACCAATGAATCACCCGATTTATGCACATTGGTCACATATTCGGCCTGCTCGGCATTGAGTGGGGTATTACCCAGTAATTGCACAAAGCCCAAAATACCATTGAGCGGCGTGCGAATTTCATGACTCATCGTCGCCAAAAAATTTGACTTAGCCCGATTGGCCGCTTCTGCCGCGTCCCGCGCCACAGCCAAAGAATCACTTTGTAATAACAGTCGCTCATTGGCTTGGCGTAATTCTTCTTGCACTTGTTTGGCAGGAATCAATTGCGACACAATCGCCGCAAACAGCTTCATGACTTCTCGCTGGTACGGCATCAAGCTGCGGCGATGCAAAAAATTATCCGCCGCGATCCAACCGAGTAAAGTGTTGTCGGCATACAGCGCCACTAAAGAATTCCAACCCCGGCCAACGACGACTTTATTGTAATAAATCGCCGCGTCTTCTTTGACCATTACTTCGCCCGGTTGGGCTAAAGCATCACGAAAAATCTGATGCTGCGGCGTTGGGCTGCGATACCACGCTTCGTTGCAGAGTTGTCCATCATTATCAGTGCCATAAGTGCCGCACATTTCATTGGTTTGCAAATCGGCAGTAAATAACGCCGCACGATCAATCCCCAAATCGCCAATGGCGGCGAGCACCACCTGCCGATACAAATCGTCTAAATGCGTGGTTTGAGTAAGGCGCAGTGTCACTTGATGCAATTTTTGCAATAACTCACGATATTCTTCTGCCCGTTGCAAGCTTTGCTGCAGGCGCCGCGTCATTTCATCGCGTTCTAAATTGTGTCCATACAATAACGCCGCCACTCGCTCTTGCAGCATCTCGGCCAAAACTTCGCATTCAATGCGAAAGGCGGCGGTATCTAAATAGTTTTGCAATAAGCCAACATCACTCAGCTCAACGTAAAGCAAAGCTTGCAGCGTATTGCCACTCATTAACGGCAAGATCAAGCGCGATAATGCAACGGTTTCTTCATCCGCCACGTCCCAAATTTCTTGCATTTGATAGCTAACCGGACGAATCGACACCGCCGGTTCGCGCATTTGCCAAGTCAGCTCATCCACTGGCACGCCAAAAAAGCCCTTCGCTTGCTGTGGCTCGGCAAATGCCAAAGGCCGCTGGCCGATCACTGCCTCGGCATAGATCGCCACGACCTCGGCGCTTTCACTGGGCAAAATCAAATACGCACGCTTGGCTGAAAATGAATCTCGCACCGTGCCAACCAGCGTCGCGGCAAATTCATCCCACGATTCAGCTTCTAATAAAGCCGGTAAATTTAATACCGATTCGAGTTGCGTCAATTGCATTGCCAGCCTAAATTTTGAGCAAAAATCACGCTGAGTATGACTCAGCACCAAGCGCAGCATTGACTGCGTTATACTATGCAACTGTCTAATTGAATTAGTTCGTCATGAATCCATCTGCACCCAAAACCAATCCCATTGCCACAGTTGAATCGCTAGACCATGAAGGCCACGGCGTAGCACGCTACGAAGGTAAAACCATTTTTATTGATGGTGGCTTACCTTTTGAAACGATTACGTTTAGTAGCTATCGCAAAAAGCCAAGCTTTGAAAACGCGCAAGCGATTACCATTCATAATGACAGCTTTATGCGCGTTAAGCCCAAATGTCCACACTTTGGCGTTTGCGGTGGGTGTTCGATGCAACATATGGAATTTGGCGCGCAAGTGGCGGCCAAACAGCGCATTCTCGAAGACAATCTACGCCGCATTGGCAAGGTCAGCGCCGAATCGATGTTGCCCGCTATTTATGGTCAAGCTTGGGGCTATCGCGCGCGCGGTCGACTCTCTGCGCGCTATGTGGCGAAAAAAGAACAAGTTTTGGTTGGCTTTCATGAACGCCGCTCTGGCTTTATCGCCGATATGCGCGAATGCCATGTGTTACCCAAATCCATGTCGGATCAATTATTGCCGCTGCGTGAATTAATCAGCGCGCTTTCGATTGTCAACGACATGCCGCAAATCGAGCTGGCCGTCGGCGAGAACGTCACCGTCCTCGTGTTTCGCATCATGACCGACATTAACGACGCTGATTTAGCCTTATTTAAAGCCTATGCCGATCGCTGGCAAGTGCAAATCTGGCTGCAACCCAAAGGCCCAGATTCAGCCTACCCGCTCTATCCACTCGATGCGCCAGCACTGACGTATTCCTTGCCTGAATTTGGCATCGAAATGCCGTTTAAACCGACTGAATTTACCCAAGTTAATTACGCAATTAATCGCGTGATGGTGGCGCGCGCGATGAGTTTACTCGATCCGCAGCCGGGTGAAATCATTGCCGATATGTTCTGTGGTTTGGGCAATTTCACGCTGCCAATTGCACGCAGCGGTGCCAAAGTACTGGGCATGGAAGGCAGTAAGCAATTGGTTGAACGCGCTCTGGAAGGTGCGATTCATAATCAGCTCGATCACCTCACCAGCTATGAAATCGCCAACCTATTTGAAATGACCGAAGAATGGCTCGATAAGCTCGGTCGTTTTGACAAAATGCTGATCGATCCGCCGCGCGATGGCGCGATGGCTTTGTGCCAATCGATCAGTATTGAGCACGGCCCGAAACGCATTGTTTATGTGTCATGCAGCCCCGCCACCTTGGCGCGCGACGCTGATATTTTGGTCAATGTGAAAGGGTATACACTCAAAAACGCCGGCGTGATTAATATGTTCCCACATACTGCGCACGTAGAAAGCATTGCTTGGTTTGAAAAAGAATAAGCCCAGCGGCAAGCCCAGTATTTAAGCCATAAAAAATGCCGTTCAATCGCAAGATGAACGGCATTTTTTATCGCGTTAAGCGGCTATCGATTCACGACGAGCAACTAAGTATTACAGCAAAGCCAATAGCAAAACGGCTGCACGCGCTGGCAAGCGCGCATTATCGGCTACCAACCACATTTGTACTGAGCGACCATCGGCAGCCACTTGCAATTGATTGAGCCACACTTTGTCGCCACCAATCGCGTCTTGCGGCGTCGCAATGCCTGCTGCGCCATCGGCTTTGAGGTAATACAGCGCCGGCGAAGCTTGAATCGCCGCCTCAACTTGCGCCAGCGTCACCACGTCGTGCATCAACACATTAACGCTAACTGCATGACCAAAAAACACCGGCACACGGCTCACGGTAATGCAATTCACTGGCGTACCCACGGCAATCAGTTCGGCGCTAATTCGCGCTTCTTCACCGCAATCGGCCGTCGGTAATAAATTAAACGCCAAACGCTTAGGATAACCGGCTAGCTCAACTTCTTGCTGCGCAAACAATTGCCGCGTTTGCATCGACAATGCTTCAATCGCCGCTTGGCCGTCTTCGGACACCGACAACATCGCCGTTGCGCCAGCAAAATCAATCGCACCAACGGTTTGCAATGCCGCCAATGGCGCTGACATCATTGACGTTAATACATGCGGTAACCCAACAATTTGGCCACGTTGTGGCTTGCCAGATTTACTGCCGGTGGCGCCGGTTAAATCAATCACCGCCGCACCGGCGTCACACGCCGCTTGGGCATAGCGCTTGGCTAATTCTGGCGCGCCAATAAACACCACCGCGTCGGCTTTTTTCCAATCAAAACCGGCTACGTCAATCATCGGCAAGCTTTGATGGCGCAACTCAACCGAGACAGCGTCTTCGTCATCCGACAAAGGATACAGTGCGGTCAAAGCCAATGGCATTTCACCCAATACATCTAAAAATGCTTGAGATGCAGGGGTATCAGCCCCAACAAGAGCAACTGCAATAGCTTCAGACATAGACCCACTCCAAGTATCAAAAAAACAACCGCCTCATACACATAGTATGGGCGGTGAAGGCCGCATTTTACTCGGTCTGGCGCGATAAAACGAGTAAAGATCACCGAGGCTGAGCTTGAATCAGCACGCACGCCACGCCGAGCACAAAGCCCAGTCAAAAATTTTATCGCTGGCTCGGCTTATTCGCTAAGCTATTACCCGTACTGACCTCCTCTAGGCTGGCAATCGCTGACAAAATAAGCTAAACCCAAAAGGTAATTCAACACCAAAAACTAGCCAGTATCAGCAATACGCAAGTCAAGCCATCCAATTAGGTATCTAGCTTTAAACACTACAAATAAACGCATAGCGAGGTATACCCATGAAACTTTCTACAAAAAAATACGGACTCCTCGGTTTGGGGCTCCTGTTTATTGCCGGTTTGGCCAGCGCCAGCGCTACCACCGAGCCCACCCAACTGGCCAAAGACAATCATGGCTGCGTTGGTGAACAAGGCTATTCATGGTGCGTAAAACAACAGCAATGCGTGCGCCCCAGCAAAGTGCTCATCGACAATAATCTCGAGTTGACCGCTGAAAACTTCCATAATTTTTGCGAAAACAATCGTTAAACTACACCAGCGCGAAACAAGGGCATGTTGATTCCTCTACTGCATGCCTGCTTACTCATCACCAACAAGAATGATCACCATGAATAAATCCCTGCTTTTCGCCCTGCTGTTAGCTTGCAGCAACCTTTATGCCCACAGCGACACCCCACTGCAAGCTGAGCACGGCGGTACAGTAAAAGAATCTGCTGCTGGCCATCAATTAGAACTCAGTTACCGCCCTGACTCGCTCACGCTATATCTCAAAGACCACGATGGCCGCCCCATCAAAACCAGCGGCGCCAGTGCGGTGGTGATTTTGCAAAACCAGCAACAACAACGCCGAGTTTCACTCACACCGAGCGGCGCCAATCAACTGAGCACTCAAGGCGACTTTGCGGCGCTCGCCGGCTCCGTTGCCATTATTCAATACACGCTTGCAGGGCAAAAATTAGAACAAGCGCGGCTGATGCTACAATAGCCCGTTTGCGCTGGACTGCCGACTTGGCCATGGTGCAAATCAGCGACTTGCAAACCATCTACTGCTTGATTCATCGTCTTGGTTTTTGTGGGCAATGTTTAGTTGGTGTTGATGCTGTGCCGCAGGTACTTAAAAAACGATCAACACATAATCTGAACATTGCCTTTTTCGGACTTTCAGCATAAAACCCGCCACTAAAATTTAATTACAAATTTAGTTATTTTCAAACAAGAAAAACAACAAAAATCCAATTTTAATTTTTAATTCAAGCCGATTATTAACAATGACTTTTTGTCAGGCTTTGAGAGAATAGCCCAATCAATGCCGAGCGATGCTTGGCTTTTTTTGTGAATTATTTTCTTAAGGAAATCGTCATGGATCATCAACCCTCAATTACTATTTCCAGCCTAGATTTAGCGCGGATCGAAAAAATCATTCATTCGTCAGCGGCGCAAAATAGCCCAGGCTTGGCCGCACTGCAAAATGAACTGGATCGGGCCAATGTGCTTGAGCCGACGCAAATTCCACCTGGCTTAGTCACGATGAATTCAACCGTGCGCTTTATTGAAGATGCCAGCGGTGCTTTGTCTGAACTCACGTTGGTGTATCCCGACGAAGGCGGCGCAGCGGGATCGGTATCGATTCTAGCGCCAGTTGGTAGTGCGCTATTGGGTCTGTCTGTTGGCCAGTCGATTCATTGGCAAGTGCCGGGCGGGCGTGAGCTTGAACTGCGCATTTTAGACGTCATCAAACAGCCGGAGGCGATGGGTAAGTTTCACCGTTAATCCAAGCTGCCAGCGCGGCCTATTCCCATCCTAACGATCAGCTACGCGCGCTGATTCACAGCGCGCACTGATTTTATGAGCGGCAATACGCCGCCCATATCGCCCAAAAAGCCCCGAATCATTGATTTAACCCCCGCAAATTCGCTGCAACGTGGGGTTTAAACCACAAGTCTTACACTACGACCAGCCACATGTAACTCTGTGTACGGCGCTACGCAGAATCCCCTATTTTTAAGTTACAATCACCGTCTTTATTAGAAACCCAGAACTCAGGCAGGAGAGCATCGATGTCAATGGCAGATCGCGACGGCGTTATTTGGTATGACGGCAAAATGGTACCTTGGCGCGAAGCCACGACCCATGTGCTGACCCACACTTTGCATTACGGCATGGGCGTTTTTGAAGGCGTTCGCGCTTACGAAACCAGTACCGGCCCTGCGATCTTCCGCCTGCAAGATCACACCAATCGCCTGTTTAATTCGGCCAAAATTCTGAATATGACTTTGCCGTTTACCCGCGAAGAAATTAACGCCGCGCACATCGCGGTGATTAAAGAAAACGGCTTAAAATCGGGCTATATGCGCCCAATGGCGTTTTACGGCTCAGAAAAACTCGGCATCGCGCCGCCGAAAAAAGACGTGCACATTATTGTTGCCGCTTGGCCTTGGGGCGCGTATTTGGGAGAAGATGGTTTGGCCAAAGGCATTCGCGTTAAAACGTCGAGCTTTTCACGCCACCACGTGAATGTGACGATGTGTAAAGCCAAAGCCAACGGCAATTACATGAATTCAATCATGGCGCACGATGAAGCTGCCGCTGATGGTTACGACGAAGCGCTGCTGCTGGACGTGGATGGTTTTGTCGCGGAAGGCTCGGGCGAAAACATTTTCGTCGTGCGTGCTGGCAAGCTGTACACCCCAGATTTGACCTCGTGCTTGGACGGGATTACCCGCAATACGATTTTCCAAATCGCCACTGAGATGGGCCTGCAAGTCATCGAAAAACGCATCACCCGCGATGAAGTGTATATCTGTGACGAAGCATTCTTTACCGGCACTGCCGCTGAAGTCACGCCGATTCGCGAACTGGATAACCGCACCATTGGTTGCGGTAGCCGTGGAGTGATCACCACTGAAATCCAAAAGCGTTATTTTGATATCGTTCAAGGCCGTAACAGCCACCATGCCGATTGGCTCACTGCCTGCTGATGAACACCGTTGGGTGGATTGACGGTTTTTTGCCGCATACCCACCGCTAAGAACAACGCCGATCTAACCGCACCAGCTGCACGATGGCTGACAGACGATAAGTATCGGCGTTTTTTTCGATACAATGCAGCGAGCTAATCCCTACAAAATCCTCATTCGGAGTTCAACTATGAGCGTTAAAGAATCGCAAAAAGACATCGAAGTACTGGCTAAAGACTTGCCACTGCATTGCCCAATGCCAGAAATGAGCAGCTGGAATTCGCATCCTCGCGTGTTTCTCGACGTGAGCAAAACTGGCGCCGCACAATGCCCATACTGTGGCACGACGTATCGCCTTAAAGCCGGCGAAGTAGTTAAGGGTCATTGATATACCGGTCTGTGGTATCTGTATTATCAGTACAACTACAGACCACAGGCAGCGCTAAAGGTGAAACAGCGATGCTCGCTGCAAGCAGCCAGCCCAAAACGCCAACCTCAGTCGCCCGCAAGCAGATTGATTAATAAAGCGGCTTAATACGCCGCTTTTGTCGTTGATAAGTCGTAAAATAGGGCTTTACCACGCTGCGGCGACACGCGTTAACACCGCGCAGTATTTAGGAAAATTAAATTGAAACGAATTCTCATCGTCGCTCCCGCTTGGGTGGGCGATGCCATTATGGCGCAGCCCCTGTATGCACGAATCAAAGCGCGCCACCCTGATGCGCTAATCGACGTGCTCGCGCCCGCATGGACGCGACCACTGCATGCGCGGATGGCCGAAATTAACGATTTGATCGACGCGCCATTTACCCATGGCGAACTCAAATTACGTGAGCGCTGGGCCTTAGCCCGACAAATCAAAGCGCGCGGCTACCATCAAGCGATTGTGCTACCCAATTCTCTCAAATCAGCCTTGGTGCCGTTTTTGGCTGGCATTGCTAAGCGCACCGGTTGGTTGGGTGAAATGCGCTATGGCTTACTTAATGATGCTCGCGAGCTAGACCCGATTTTGCTACCGCAAATGGCGCAGCGCTTTTACGCCCTCGGTGCCGATGCGGGCGTGCCGCTCACTGAAGCGATGCCGTTTCCGGTGCTTACCATCAACGCCGATGCGCGCGATGCCACGGTGCGTAAACTCGGTTTGAGCATTGACACGCCCATTGTTGCGATTTGCCCCGGCGCAGAATACGGCCCAGCCAAACGCTGGCCTGCGGTACACGCCGCAGCGCTTGCCAATCGATTGATCGCCGAGGGTCAGCAAGTTTGGCTATTGGGATCAAATAAAGACCAAGAAATTTGCAACGAAATTCGCCAGCTGGCGCCGCAAGTGCTCGATTTAGCCGGCAAAACCAGTCTGGCCGAAGCGATTGATTTAATGTCGCTCGCCAGCAGTGTGGTGTGTAATGACTCGGGTTTAATGCATGTGGCCGCGGCATTACAGCGCCCATTAGTGGCGGTATTTGGTTCGAGCTCACCGAGCTTTACCCCACCGCTGGCGATTAAGGCCAAGATTGTTACCCTCGATTTAGAATGCAGCCCCTGCTTTGCCCGCGTTTGCCCGTTGGGGCATATGAACTGCCTCAATCAACTTGAAGCTGATCTGGTGTATACCGCGCTCAATAAATTAAAAGCATAAGTCAGTCGGCAAAAGTGCCCTTGCATGGTTGCTTCACCTTGCGCAAAAACTTTTGGCCAATTGCTTAGTTTGCAGCACAGCTGCACAGCCAACGCCGCTGTTGACGCGCAATAGCGGCGCACCGAGCCAGTCTCAATCGATGATTCAGCGGCAGCTCATCTGCATTGATTGAGCTCGCAGGGCGATCGATCACTGCGCTGCCCATTTAACACCGTGTTATTTTTAGGAAACCATGATGGAATTTCTGGATCTTGCCCCGATTGCGGGCGTGAATGGCAGCGTTGCCCTGCCCGGCTCAAAAAGCATTTCAAATCGCACCTTGTTACTGGCGGCACTGTGCCAAGGCAGCACCCGTGTATTGGGTTTGCTGGCTTCGGATGACACCGAACGCATGCTCGAAGCCCTTGCTGCGCTTGGCATCAAAATCGAGCAAATCGGCAACAGCCGTGATTTTATCGTGCATGGCTGTGGCGGTGAATTCCCCGTTAAACAAGCAGATTTATTCCTCGGCAACGCCGGAACAGCGTTCCGCCCATTGACTGCGGCGCTGGCCTTTGCTGGTGGCGATTACCGTCTGTCTGGCGTGCCGCGCATGCACGAGCGCCCAATTGGCGACTTGGTAACGGGCTTACAGCAAGCGGGCTGCAATATTGAATACTTGGGCAATGCAGGCTTCCCGCCGCTACAAATTCGCCCAGGCAGCGTGACGAGCGATCGCATTGCAGTCAAGGGTAATGTCTCCAGCCAGTTTCTGACTGGGCTGTTGATGGCGATACCCCTCACCCAGCGCGATATGACGATTGATGTGATCGGCGAATTAATCTCTAAACCGTATATCGAAATCACGCTGAATTTAATGGCCAAATTTGGTCTGAAAGTCGAGCGTAAAAGCTGGAACGAGTTTTTCATCCCCGGCGGCCAAAGCTATACCAGCCCCGGCGAAATCCACGTTGAAGGCGATGCGTCCAGCGCGTCTTATTTCCTCGCTGCCGGTGCCATCGGTGGCGGCGTGGTACGCGTTGAAGGTGTGGGATCTGACAGCATTCAAGGCGACAAACGTTTTGCCGATACATTGGCCGAAATGGGCGCGCTGATTACTTGGGGCCCCAACTGGATTGAAGCGGCACCACCTGCGAGCGGCCAGCTCACCGCGATTGACGTTGATCTCAACCACATCCCCGACGCCGCGATGACCATCGCCATTGCCGCGCTCTACGCCAAAGGCACAACGACCATCCGCAATATCGAAAGCTGGCGCGTCAAAGAAACCGATCGCCTTTCAGCCATGGCGACCGAGCTGCGCAAAGTCGGCGCCACCGTGGTTGAAGGCCAAGATTGGATTTCAGTCACGCCACCTGAAGCGCTTACCGCCAACGCCGAAATCGACACCTACGACGATCACCGCATGGCGATGTGCTTCTCACTCGTTGCGATCAAAGGCGTACCGGTCCGGATTAACGACCCAAAATGCACCGCTAAAACCTTCCCAACGTATTTTGAAGAATTGGCACGGATCGCGGATTAAACACTGAAAGTAAAAATGCAAAAGCCGCACTATTGGTGCGGCTTTTTTGATGACTACATTTAGGTATTGCCATGTAGGCTATAAATTTAAAAGGCCACAATCAAATACATAAGCCCTACTTCGGCTCAAAATCCAGCGCCACCGAATTGATACAATACCGCTCGCCGGTAGGGGCCGGGCCGTCGGGGAAAACGTGGCCTAAGTGCGCATCGCATTGTGTACAGCGCACCTCAACACGCTCCATGCCGTGGCTGCGATCGACAATGCGCGTGACGCCCGATTCGTCGGCCGCCAGCGAAAAACTCGGCCAACCACAACCAGCGTCAAATTGGCTGGCTGAATCAAATAACAGCGCGCCACAGCAGATGCAATGGTATTGCCCTGCGACACGATTTTTTTCGTATTGACCGCTAAATGGGCGCTCGGTGCCACTTTGCCGCGTAACGTAATACGCGGCGGGGCTGAGCTGAGCCTGCCATTCTTCATCAGTTTTGCTGACTTTTTCCATTGATTGCTCCTTAGATTATCTACAGCCTACGGTGAAACTGCTAACATCAAACTTAAATGTTACTTATGAGCCTACCATTATGTTTTATGCCCGTCGAAATGCCCAAGGCGAAATCATTACCCTTTCGGTTGAAGCTTCGGCTGAAAACCAAGAAAGGCTCGATAGCAATCACCCCGATGTGGTCAATTTTTTAGTGAAATCAGACGAGGTTTTTTATTCGCTCGATACCGATTTAATTCGCGTGATTGAAGACTTGGTCGATGTATTAATTGATAAAAACGTCCTTCGGCTCACTGATTTACCATTACCGGCACAATCAAAATTATTGTCGCGCAAAAAGGTGCGTAACACCTTAAAAAATTCGCTGAATATTTTAGTCGACAATGATGAAGGCTTGATTTAATTCTCGATCGGCACAAAACAAAACACGCATCGAGCAGCGATAAAAAATGGGCGCGAATCTCTCGCGCCCAGATTACATCAAAAGCTCAATCGGGTAATTTACGATTTTTTTAACTGCAATGTCGCGCAAGGATCTGAGCGCTGGGCAGGACGAATTACGTGCACTTCATCAAAATAATTTTCTTGTTCTGATTCAACAAAGCCGACCGAATACGCTTGCGGCAGCCATTGGCCTACGCCGATATCGCGGCGGGTATGTCCGTTACCCGCAATCAATACAACGCCTTGCGACAAATACGGCGCCATAACCTGCGCCATTAAGCGATCTCGCGCAATTTGCGCGCGTGCCATGGGTTCTTCCATCGCCTGCGGTAATTGCCCGCAATGCCCCGCTTGCACCGCTTGGCGCTGCCCAGCTAAAACAGCGGGTGCAATATCTGCGTTTAAATCCATTGCCGCCAAACTGGCTAAACTCGCTTGCGGATTTTTCATTAAAGCGGCGGCGTCTTGGCGCGATAAATTGGCCGCCAGCAAGGGCAAATCATATTGCAGTGCCAGCTGAATCACCGGCCGGTATAAAGGCCAATCCCAGCGCGCACCACCGGCTTTTTTAATTAGAAAATCGACGTCTTTTGGGCGCTTGGCGCGCGCTTGATCTATGTCGGCTTGTCGCTCAACGTCAAATTGCTCCATCGCAATCGCTGGCCGCCAGCCAGCTTTAATCTTGGCTTTGAGCCATGCATAGCGCTGCTGATGGCCCAGCGCATTGTCATGCACTTCGCCCAACAGCACTACCGGCTGAGCCGTCGGCGCTGCTGAGGTCAAAGTCGTAGGCGACTGACAGGCAGCCAGTAAGCTCAGTAATAACAAGGGATAGATTCGTTTCATTCGTGAGTTGCGGCCATTGGTGAGAGGCGTCAATTCTAGGGGTAAAGATTACAACTTGCAAATGAGAATAAATATCATTAACATGCACCACACAAATTGATAACGATTCTTATTTACGTTTGGTTTGGTCTCTGCTGATTTGCACACGCTTGATTCGCGCAGCACGGCGGGCCGCTAAAGGACAAAAAATGAAAGCCACGGTTTTGACTTTGACGCTTATTTCTGCCGCGATGCAACACGCGTTTGCCGCCGCAGAGCCGGTATTTCCGGCGCTTGACCCGATCGTGGTGATTGGCACCCGTACCGAAAAAGAGCTCAGCGAGCTGCCACCATCGATTACCACCACCACCAGAACCGTGCTCGATGACGATATGATTGACGATTTTCGTGATTTCTCGCGCGCCGAACCCGGCGTGAATATTCGTCAAAATGGCCGTTATGGTTTATCCAGCGTAAGCATCCGAGGTTTGGATAGTAACCGCGTCTTGATGATGGTCGATGGCATTCGCTTACCGGACGCGTTCTCTTTTGGCTCTTACCTTAATAGCGGCCGCGACCAAGTCGATTTTTCGCAACTGGCGGCGATTGAAGTCTTACGCGGCCCAGCGTCCACCTTGTATGGCTCGGATGCACTCGGCGGCGTGGTCGGTATGCGCACCACCAATCCAGCCGATTTATTACAAGGCCAAGGCGATGTGGGCGGCCAAGTCAAAGCCGATTATGCCAGCGCCGACAAAAGCTTTGGCGCACAAGCGGCAGTCGCATTTTCTGCTGGTGAAAACACCTTGGGTTTAGTGCAAGTGGCGGGCCGCCGTGGTCATGAATTCGAAACCATGGGTACAGTTGATACGCAAAAATATGGCCGCACCACCGCCAATCCACAAGACACCGAGCAACGCAGCGCCTTAGTCAAATTGCAGCATTTTCTCGATGGCGGCCACCAGCTAGGCTTGACCGCCGAGATGAATCAAAAAAGCGTCGACACCACGATGTATACCGATATTGGCGCGCCAATGATGAGCTCGGTGAAATCAAGCCGTGCTGAGGACGAACAAACGCGCCGCCGTATTTCACTGGATTATCAATACACCGCACCCGATCAGAATGGCTGGATCGATGGCGCGCAAGCGATGGTTTACCGCCAAGATATGGCCACCACGCAAAAATCATTTCAGGTTCGCCAACAAGGCAAAGCGCTCACGCCCAATTGGAGCCGAACTTCAACGTATGATCAAGACACCATCGGCATCAATGGCCTGATTGAAAAGCGCATCGCCGGGGATATTGGGCAACATTGGACACTGGGCGCGGAATGGTTTCAAACTGATTTAACTGAATTACGCGACGGCACGCCAAGTTCGAGCACGCTCAATGTGCGCGATGTACCCAAAACCAAAACCACGCAATGGGGCATTTATGCGCAAAACGAGCTGAGCTTTGCTGGCGGCCAATTCACCCTCACGCCGGGTTTGCGTTTTGATCACTACCAACTCAAGCCCGATGTTGATACGCAATTTAGCAATGGTGGTGGGCAAGCGGTAGCGCTGAATGATTCAGCGCTGTCCCCCAAGCTAGCTGCGGCGTGGCAAGTCAGTGACATGAGCACTTTATTTGCCCAATACAGCGCGGGGTTTCGCGCGCCCAATGCAATGGAGCTGAACGGTAGTTATATCTCGCCAATGGGCTATGCCGCCATTGCCAATCCGAATCTCAAACCTGAAACCAGCCATGGCATTGAGCTCGGTGGCCGCTTTGGCAATTCAGCACTCGGCGGCAGCATCGCTGCGTTTAATAATCAGTATGACAATTTTATTGAGCAAGTGAGTTTCACTTGCCCTGGCAGCACGCAATGTGTGCCGGGCACCGACACCACCTATCAAAACCAAAACATCAGCCAAGCGCGGATTTATGGCGCGGAAGTCAGAATGAACTGGCAAATCGGCCAAGGTTGGCATAGCTGGGCCAATGCCGCTTGGGCAGTAGGTTTAAATCAAACCAATGATAGACCGCTTGGCAGTGTCGCCCCGCTGAAAGCCGTTACCGGCTTGGGCTATCAACAAGCGCAATGGGGCGGCCAGCTGTTATTCACCGCAGTAAAAGGGCAAGACAAAGTGGCAGGCGAAAATGATTTTAAAGCGCCCGGTTATGGCTTAGTCGATTTAATCGCGTGGTGGACGCCGCGCAAAGATCTCAAAATCACCGGCGGAATCTTTAACTTAGGCGATCGCAAATATTGGATTGATAGCGATGTGCGTGGCCTCGCTAGCTCAAGCGCCAATATGGATAGGCTCACTCAGCCCGGTCGCAATCTACGCCTGAGCGCCGATTGGAAATTCTAAACCACAATATGCCTCGCTCGCTCAAAAGCCACCGAGCGCCAAGGCTAGGCGGCAAGCTTGCCGCCGACCCTCACCATTTCACAGCCGTAAAATCACAAGGACACCCCATGAACGCGATGACTTATTCCGAACGCACCGCCACATTGCAAACCGCCGATCAAGCTTTACGCCAAGCCGAGCCCAAACTACGCATCCGCGATCGGGCGCTGCGCCTTCAGGTCAGTGAGGCAGAACTCATCGCCGCTGAATGCGGCGTGACAGCGACGCCACTCAAAGGCTCTGCCCAAGCGATCTTTCGTGAGCTAGCGAGCTTGGGTGAAGTGATGGTGCTCAGCCGCAATGAATGGTGCGTGCATGAACGTCATGGCGAATACGAACAAATCGAAGCCGAAAAAGCCATCGGCATGGTGCTGGGCGCGGATTTAGATTTGCGGATGTTTTTTAATGCTTGGCAAAGCCATTTTGCGGTGCAAGAAGGCGAGCGCCTCAGCCTGCAATTTTTTGATGGCGCCGGGGTCGCCGTGCATAAAATCTTTATGACCGCCAACAGCAATATCGCAGCTTACCAAGCTTTGGTCGCAAAATTCACCGATGCCGAGCCAGCTTGGCCCAATATTGCGCCCTATCCTGCTGACGAAATGCCAAGAGATACCGCCGATCCTGCGGCGCTGCGTGCTGCGTGGTTGGCGCTGACCGATACGCATGGATTTTTTCCGATGCTGCGTAAAAACCAAGTCAGCCGTCTAGGCGCTTTGCGCGCTGCGGGCGCGGATTTGGCGCAATCGGTGGCGATTAATGCGGTGGAAACCATGCTGCAGCAAGCGGCTGATTCTGGCTTGGCGATTATGTGTTTTGTGGGCAATCGCGGCATGGTGCAGATTCATTCTGGGCCAGTCAAAAAACTACTACGCACTGGGCCTTGGTTCAATATTTTGGATGAAAAATTTAATCTGCATCTCAATACCGACGCCATTGCTTCGTGCTGGGTCGTCAATAAACCCACTGTCGATGGCTGGGTTACATCGCTTGAAGTGTATAGCCAGAGCGAAGAATTAATCGTGCAGTTCTTTGGCGTGCGCAAACCCGGCGTGCCTGAGCTGGCGGCTTGGCGCACTTTGCTAGAAAACTTATGCAGCACGCCGTTGGCGCAATAAACCGGTCAGCCCGCCAGCGTTTGCATCATCACGCCAAGGCGGGCTAAGCCCATACCTTGTTTTACTGCTGGATACATCATGCGTATTTATTACTCTTTGACGACGATTTTACTGCTGTTTTTTATTACTGTTTTCAGCACGCTCGCGCTGGCAAGTGCGCCGCGCGTGGTCAGCCTTGGCGGCCCGCTGACTGAAATTATTTACGCGCTCAACGCCGAGCAGCATTTGGTCGCCGTCGATCAATCCAGTGTGTATCCAGCGGCGGCCAATCAGCTGCCTAAAGTCGGTTATTACCGGCAGTTTTCGCTCGAAGGCGTATTAGCCAGCAAGGCCGATATCGTGTTGGCAACCGATCAAGCCGGTCCACCACAAGCCTTAGCGCAGCTAAGAAAAATGGGCATCAAAGTCATTATTTTGCCCGGCCAAGCCAATCTGTCGGCCTTATCACAACGCATTCGCGGGGTCGCTGCGGCGCTTAATCTGCCGCAACAAGGCGAGCAAATGGTCAAACAAATCAGTCAAGACGTCAAAGCATTGCAGCCTGCTACCAGCACCAGCGCCGCATTAATGCTGATGAGCCGCAGTGGCGAACCAGAAGGCGCCGGCAAAAACACCAGTGCCGATGCGATGATGCAATTGGCTGGTTTACGCAATGTGTTGGCGCAGCAACAAGGATATAAACCGCTATCGCGCGAAGGCATGGCGGCCTTGCGCCCTGACGTGATTATCACCACCACCAGCACCTTAAGCAGCATGGGCGGGATGGCGGCACTTTTGGCGCGGCCCGGTTTGGCGCAATCGCCAGCGGCCAAAAATAAGCGGGTGATTGTGATGGATGATTTATTACTGCTTGGCTTTGGTCCGCGCCTACCGGAAGCCTTGCGTCAACTGATGAGCGCGGCCAAATAATCATGTGCTGTCGATTGCTGATTCCCAATTGGCTGGCTGGCTTACTTGCCACTGGCGTCTTGCTGATCCTGCTGGTGTTCACCGCCAGCCATGGCGCAGTACAAATTCCCCTGTCGGCCATTCCCGACTTATTGCTAATGAACGCGCCGTTATTGAGCGATGAGCAACAATTTTGGCGTGATGTCTTACTCGAAATCCGCCTGCCCCGCGTGCTGTTCGCCGCTTTAGCCGGTGGCGTATTGGCACTGGCTGGCGCGACGATGCAAGCTTTGTTTCGCAATCCATTAGCCGAGCCGGGCCTGATAGGTATATCGTCCGGCGCGTCTCTGGGTGCGGTATCTGCGATTGTACTGGGAGGGGGTAGTTTTGCGATTTTAGCGCCTGCGGCTTTTTTAGGCAGTATTTTAGCCACCGCTTTGGCGTATCACCTTGGGCGACGTTATGCCGGAATGGCCGGTTTATTACTCGCGGGCATTGCAATTAACGCCATTTGCGGCAGTTTAATGGGCCTCTTTACTTATTTGGCCGATGACAATCAACTGCGCAGCCTGACTTTTTGGAATATGGGTAGTTTAGCGGGCGCCACGTGGCAGCGTTTAGCGCTGCTTGGACCGTTTTTATTGCTGATTTCAATCTGGATTATGCGCTACTGGCGCGCCATGAATGCGCTGCTGCTCGGTGAGCGTGAAGCTTTGCATCTGGGTTTTGCGATTAAAGGCCTGCGCCGCAAACTGATTGTTTTAGTGGCGCTATTAATTGGTCCTTTAGTCGCCGCCACCGGTGGGATTGGCTTTGTCGGTTTGGTGGTGCCGCATTGCGCACGCATGTTGTTGGGCGCCGATCATCGGCGCTTATTGCCGGCCTCATTTTTACTCGGCGCCATCGCTTTAGTGCTGGCCGATTATATTGCGCGCATCGCCGTAGTCCCTGCCGAGCTGCCGATTGGCGTTGTTACCAGCTTAATTGGCGGGCCGTTTTTCCTCTGGCTGTTACTTAGCCGCAAGTCTTAAGTTGATTTATGTTAACTCTCGATCAAGTCTCTTTTTCGCGCTGCCATCGGCCGATTTTAAATCAAGTGTCACTGGCGATTCCTGCTGGAGAATTTACCGCCATTCTGGGGGCCAATGGCGCAGGTAAATCCACGCTATTGTCTTTACTCGCTGGCGAGCTAACGCCCCAGCATGGCCATGTGCGCTGGGCTGGGCAAGATTTGCGTGAATTAGCCAATTCGCAATTGGCGCGCGTTCGCGCCGTGTTGCCGCAAAATCCCGGGCTAGGGTTTAATTTATCGGTCGATGAAGTGATTGCTATGGGTGCGTATCCATTTGCCGAATTGTCGCCCTCGGCCGTTGCCGAGGTGATTCAGGCGGCGCAGCAATGGGCCGATGTTAGCCACCTCACAGGGCGGCGCTACCCGACTTTATCGGGCGGCGAGCAGCAGCGCGTGCAATTTGCCCGCGTTTTAGTACAAGCCTTGGCAGCGCAACAAGCAGGGGAATATCGCTGTGTGTTGCTAGATGAACCCACGTCGAGTTTGGATCCGCTGCATCAACATGGCTTATTGGCTGCGGCGCAAGAACTGGCGCAAGAAGCCGGTATTGCGGTGGTTGCTGTCTTGCATGATGTAAATTTGGCTGCGCGCTATTGCAGCCGTATTGCCATGCTCGCCAAGGGCAGCATTATCGCCAGCGGTATACCCAGCGATGTTTTAACTCCGGATCATTTACAGCAAACGTATCAACTGGCCGCCACCGTGATTGCCCATCCACAAGATCAACGTCGACCATTGGTATTGTTTGACTGCTAATCAAAACAGCAGCAGTACCCACCGACCCCAGTTACACAGCAACCCAGAGCAATTGAGCCAACTTGATGCGCTTTGAATTGATTTACATCAGAAATTTTAACGCAATTCAAATGATAATGAATATCATTAATATTTAGAAAATAACCATGACTCTCGCCCTACACCACCCAAACGACGTACTCCCCGATGCATTTAAAGAGCGCAAAGCACTGATGCCGATGTGGGGTGCTAATCCGATTGCCAGCGAGCAATGGCAGCAAATGCAAGCCACGCTGACACAAGCGACTATTCGCGACGGCGCTTTGGCTTATTTTCATATTCCGTTTTGTGCCAATCACTGCGTTTTTTGCGGTTTTTATCGCAATGCATGGCAAGAAAAACACGGCGCACCCTATGTCGATCGACTCATTGCCGAGCTCGCCCAAGACGCCAGCAGCCGTCCTGCTGGCGGCAGTATTCAAGCTGTGTATTTTGGCGGTGGCACGCCAACGGCATTGGCTGCGACTGATTTAGCCCGCCTATTGGCTGCTGCTCGGCAGTATTTACCGCTAACTGACGATTGCGAAATCACCATTGAAGGGCGAATTTCGCATTTTGACCGCGATAAAGTCAACGCTTGCCTCGCGGCAGGTGCCAATCGGATTTCAATTGGCGTGCAAAGTTTTGATAGCCAACTGCGCCGCCGCCTAGGCCGCCATCATAGCGGTGACGCCGCTGCTGATTATTTGCGTGCTTTATGCCAAGACTGCGATGCCGTCATCGTGGCCGATTTAATGCTCGGCCTACCCGGGCAAGACGATGAAAAATGGGCACACGATCTGGATGTGGCTTTGTCGTTAGGGCTATCAGGGCTAGATATTTATGCGTTTAACGCTTTTCCTTCTTTGCCAATCAATCGAATGATAGAAAAAGGCGCGCTCAAACCCTTGCCTGATTTGGCGACACAAGCGCGTCAATACGCCTACGCCGTGCATAAAATGCAGGCCGCCGGTTGGGTACAAGTGAGTAATAGTCATTTTGCCAATCCGCAAAAAAACGAGCGCAATCGCTATAACAGCGCGATTAAAACCGGCCACGATTGCCTCGCCTTTGGTTCAGGCGCGGGCGGCTGCCACTCTGGCTTGAGCTATCAAGTACAGGGCGAATTAGCGGCTTATTTAGCCAGCACCAATAAGCCCTTGAGCTATATCGCCAGCGTGAGCGATAAAAAGCGTCTTTTTGGCCAAATTCAGGGTGAACTTGATCGTGGCAGCTTGTCACTCGAACGACTCGCCGCCTACCCCGCTGCGCTGGAAAAAATCAATGAGTGGCAAGCCACAGGTTTACTGAGCATCGATGGTCAACACGCGGCACTGAGCATTGCTGGCCGATTCTGGTCACCCACCCTCACCCGCGAACTTGCTGTATTACTTTAATGCTGTCTGGAGCCACCATGAACCCCACTTTAACTGCCGAACAAATTACCGCCCTACAAAGCCGCCTAGCCAAAAATCCAGGCGTAGTGCTCGAGCAATTGGCAACGAGCTTAGATTGCCCATTACAAACCGTGATCGAATGCCTACCCAACACCCTGTGGCAAAAAATCGCTGGCAGCCAGTTTGTCCCGCTTTTAGACCTGATGCATGCTTGGCAAAGCAGCGTTACGGTGATTAGCAATAGCAATGACGCCATTTTAGAATTTACCGGCCCCCTGCCCTACGGTGAAGTCAGCCACGGTTTTTACAATTGGCAAGGCAGTACCGGTCTACACGGCCATTTGCGCTTTAGCCAATGCAGTGCCATTTATTGGATTGAGCGCCCGTTTATGAATAAGCCAACGGCTTGCTTGATTTTTTGCAATTTAAGGGGTGATCCGATGTTTAAAATCTTTGTTGGCCGCGATGAAGCAGGCGAGTTGCGCCAAGATCAACTCGATGCATTACGCCAATTTGCCGCGCAGCAGAGCGAGGCACAATGACGCAACACGATTTATTGATTTTTGGCGGCGCAGCCAATACCGGCTTGCATTTAGTGCACCACGCCCGCAGTCAAGGATTGCGCGTCGCGTGCATGGTACGAGCGGGTCGCGATACCTCGGCACTGACGGCTGCCGGCGTGACCATTTTGCAAGGCGATGCGTTTAATGTGAACGATTGCCAAAACGCCATTGCAGCGGCCGCCGCGCCCCTGTTAATCAGCCTACTTGGCGGCAAAAACGCCGAAGGTCGCCGAGTGGACGACATTGGCAATATCAATGCCATTGATGCCGCTCAGCAAGTCAGTCATCCATGTCGGTTTGTTTTGCTTACGTCTTTGGGCTGCGATGAACAATGGTCTCGTTTATCGCCAGCAGCGCACGCGGCATTAGGCCAAGCGCTGCAAGCAAAAACCCGCGCCGAACAACATTTACGTCACACTCAGTTAGATTGGCTGATTGTTCGCCCAGGCGGGCTCACACATCAAGCGGCCACAGGCCAGTATGTGATTGAGGACGACACCACAGCAGCGCAAGACAGTTGCGATTATTTACCCCGCGCCGATGCCGCGCAGGCCTTGCTAGCGCTGGCTTTATGCTCAGATAACAGCCGAAAAACAATTACCGTTTTAGGCAAAAAATAAACCATCTAACGGATGGCAGATAACAGTAGATTAAGCTCGCAGCTTTGATCTTAGGAATTAAAAAAGGGTGCAGTTCATCAAGAACTGCACCCTTTTTTTCGAGAACTACTGCAGGCACTAAACTTACTGCGCTCGCGTGCTGTATTGATAACGATCATGCACCAAGGGCTCATTCAAATGCGTATCAGTGAGCATAATGCCTTGCTTAGCGGCTCTGGCTTTCACATCGTTGCGACAGGTCTCATCGGTCGGCACTGAAGCGGCATAGAGCACTTTGCCACATTCACCGAGCACCGCGCTAAATTGCGCTGGATCGATGTTTAATAATGGATTTTGATATTTTGGATCAACCGAATTGGCGTCAACTTGCGTCGCAGCAGGCTGATCACCACAAGCGATCAAACCCAAACACAGCAAACTCGCTAGCACTAGATTATTCTTTTTCACTGTCTCATCCTTATTCTTGATTTAATCTCGCGTAATGTACCTGATTTAAACCCAGCTGACAGCGTAGCTAGATTGAATTAGCACGTAGCGTCGCAAAAAATCATCAAATTGTAAGATAGGCTTTGCGAGTACACGGTTTGAGTTGATTGGATCGTATTGATTTGATAGGCAAGGCAGGCAAAAGACATCGATTAACGATGTCTGACAGCAAAATCCTCGCGTGGCCAAAGTGACAGGCAATAAAAAACGACTTAGCTCGCGCTTAAGTCGTTATTCATTCGAATTTTGGCGTCCCCACGGGGAATCGAACCCCGGCCGCCGCCGTGAAAGGGCAGTGTTCTAACCGCTAAACTATAGGGACTGTGTTGCAATTTAAGTTCAATTTAAAAAATTTGATCAAAAATGCATTTAATGCAATAGTAAGAAATTGGTGCGCCCGGAGCGATTCGAACGCCCGACCCTCTGGTTCGTAGCCAGATACTCTATCCAACTGAGCTACGGGCGCACTGTATTTCAAACTTTAAAACTCACCAACTCGACAGTTGGCGTCTCCACGGGGATTCGAACCCCGGTCGCCGCCGTGAAAGGGCAGTGTCCTAGGCCTCTAGACGATGGAGACTCGGTAAAACGCTTTAAGTGTTGGTGCGCCCGGAGCGATTCGAACGCCCGACCCTCTGGTTCGTAGCCAGATACTCTATCCAACTGAGCTACGGGCGCACTGTACAACTTAAAGATCCTGGCGGAGACGGAGGGATTCGAACCCTCGATACAGGTTACCCCGTATGTCGCCTTAGCAGGGCGGTGATTTCAGCCACTCATCCACATCTCCGTTCAGGGAGACCGAATAATATACACACTATCGGCCTCCGTCAACACTTCTAATTGAAAATTTCTGATGAAATGTCGATTAACTACGTAAGCTACTGATTTTACAACAAGTGTATTTTTTAGCCTGAAACGACATTTTTAAATGGCGCAGCGCAAAGCAACACTTTATCAGCGCTTAAATTACACCGTACGGTCTAAACCAAACGCTTTATGCAATACACGAACGGCCAATTCCAAGTATTTCTCGTCTAAAACGACAGAAATTTTGATTTCAGACGTCGAAATCATTTGAATATTGATGCCTTCTTCAGCCAAGGTGCGGAACATGGTTGATGCAACACCAACGTGTGAGCGCATTCCCACGCCAACGATAGACACTTTACAGATTTTGTCGTCGCCCGATACCGATTTACCACCGATATGGCTTTGCACGCCTTCCAGAACCTTAATCGTACGCGCTAGCTCACCTTTAGGAACAGTAAACGAGAAATCCGTTGTGCCGTCTTGACCGACATTTTGGATAATCATGTCGACATCAATATTGGCATCGGCCACTGGGCCCAAGATTTGGTAAGCGATACCGGGCTTATCAGGAACACCAATAACGTTGACACGGGCTTCGTCACGATTAAAGGCGATGCCGGAGATGACTGGTTTTTCCACGGTAGAGTCTTCCTCGAAGGTAATCAGCGTGCCCTCACCTTCTTCTTGGAAGGAAGACAACACGCGCAATTTCACATTATATTTACCAGCAAATTCAACAGAGCGAATTTGCAATACTTTTGAACCTAAGCTGGCCATTTCCAGCATTTCTTCAAAAGTAATCGTTGTTAGCTTTTTGGCTTCTGGCACCACGCGTGGGTCGGTGGTGTAAACCCCATCCACGTCAGTATAGATTTGGCACTCATCAGCTTTTAATGCTGCCGCTAAAGCCACACCGGTGGTGTCTGAACCGCCACGACCCAAAGTCGTGATATTGCCGTCAGGATCAACACCTTGAAAGCCTGCAACCACAACCACTTTACCGGCGCTTAAATCAGCACGCATATTGGCATCATCAATATGCTGAATACGTGCTTTGGTATGCGCGCTATCGGTCAAGATTTTCACTTGGGCGCCAGTATATGAAATCGCATCGATGCCGATGTCTTTCAAAGCCATGACCAACAAGCCAATTGTAACCTGCTCACCGGTCGAGACGATAACATCGAGCTCGCGTGGATCAGGATTGACTTGCATTTCTTTAGCGAGGCCAATCAAACGATTGGTTTCACCAGACATAGCTGACAGCACGACAACAATATCGTGTCCTTGTGCTTTATGTTTGGCGACGCGGCGAGCCACATTTTTAATTCGGTCGGTCGTACCCACCGATGTGCCACCGTATTTCTGGACGATCAATGCCATGATTCAACCTGCAGGGCGGGATTAAAAGAAACAGACTAATTGTAAAGGAAGCCCCCCTGCTTGGGGAGTGGCAATTGAATTGATTTATGAAGAATTTATTTAAATCGAGAAACTACGACAGAAATAAAATAATTTAATAGCTATAATTACAACACTCGCCAAAAATAGAATGCAAAAACATTAAATTCGCGGTAATAGCATATTGGCTTTATAACTTTTTGGAATGAGTTAATACTTTTGAACACAAAACGATAAGCACTCTGTTTTTTCATGCCGATTTATTGCATATCGCAATTCAAAAAACATTTTTTAGCCGTAAAGCCATACGTCATTCAGCGCTGTGTATACACCGGCACCCGCGCAGTAATCGCGCACATTAATTCATAACTTAATGTACCCGCAGCGCTCGCGACCTCATCAATCGGCAAATGCGCTCCCCACAACTCAACGGGGCTACCCACATCGAGCTCGGGCCATGGTGTTAAATCAATACACAGCATATCCATAGAAACGCGTCCGAGTAGACGCGTTTTTTGCCCAGCAACCCATACTGGCGTCCCCGTCGGCGCATGCCGTGGGTAACCATCGGCATAACCGCAGGCCACAATACCGATTTTCATTGGCGCAGGGGCAATAAAACTCGCCCCATAACCCACCGATTCGCCTTCAGCCACTATTTGCGTGCCAATCACTTCCGAGCACAGCGACATCACCGTTTGTAAACCTAAGCTCGCCGCTGTTTGATCACTAAACGGCGATGAACCATACAGAGCCAGACCAGGCCGCACCCACGTGCCATGCGTTTGCGGGTAAGCAAATATCGCCGCCGAATTAGCCGACGATGTCGGCAATGCCAACGATTGTGTTGCGGCAATAAATCGTTGCCATTGGCGATCAATCCCTTTACTTGGCTCATCAGCACACGCAAAGTGCGTCATCACCGTCACGCTGGCGACATTGGGGCAGCGCGCCAAGCGTTCAGCCCAAGCTGGCGCCGATTCGGCAGCAAATCCCAAACGATTCATGCCGGTATTGAGCTTAAGAAAAACCGCAATCGGCCGCGCTAATTGGGCCTGCTCTAACCATTCAATATGCAAAGGCAAATGCAATGCAATGGCTAAATCAAATTCGGCACATGCCGTTAATTCAGCCGCACTAAACACCCCTTCTAACAGCAAAATAGGTTGCTCTACGCCAATGCGTCGCAAATCCATCGCGGCATTGATTTCTAAAATCGCAAAACCGTCGGCATCGGGTAATGCCTCGACCACTCGCTGCACGCCATGCCCGTAGGCATTGGCCTTAATCACCGCAAAAACGCGCGCAGTCGGCGCGCTTTGCTGAATTATTTGATAATTGTGCGCTAAGGCGAGTGAATTAAAGCGAGCTTGGATCGGGCGCGACATATTGGCTTCAAGATTAGAAATTCAGAAATAAGTACTCGTACAAAAGTTTGATGACAAGACAAGGCGGCAAAAAGCTTTTGTTGAACGACTTCGAATTACTTAGGTTTACGACAATGGCGGAAATACCACACAGCAACAATCACCGCAATAATTGCCACAAAAACCATAATCGCCGATTGGCCTCGACCGAGCCATTTAATTAACCATTCATGATTGGACGCACCGTAATACCCCAAGTACACCCAGATCGGTACGCTAATTAAGGCGGCAAAACCATCCAGTAGTAAAAAGCGGAAATAAGAAACACGCCCCGACATCCCCGCAGTGAGATAAATCGGCGTACGTAATCCCGGTAAAAAGCGGGCAACAAACAACACGCGATTGCCATAACGTTCAAATTTATCTTGTACCGCAGCATATCGCTCGGGGGTCATCATGCGCGCAAAATAGCGGTGTTGTAATAAGCGCGCGCCAAAATGACGGCCCGCTAAAAACATACAACTATCACCGATCAATACGCCCAGCATACCCACGGCAAACATCGTGTGCACATTCGCATAACCCAACCCAGAAATCACGCCGCCGGCGACCAAAGACACGTCTTCTGGAATTGGTACGCCAAAACCACAGATTAATAACACTGTAAATACAGCGAGATAGCCGTAATCGGTAAATATCGTAACTAAAAACTGCAGAATATCCATTGCAGCGCCCAAGCTTTTAAATTGTGACGCCTGCGATCATACCACGCAAAACAGCGGACTTTAATCTTACACCGCAGTCAGAGGCGGTAGTTTTGTCATATTTGGCTGATATAAATTCACAATCTCAGCACGGTGCAAGGCGCAAATGATGCAAAGCGGATTTTATAAAATATTGGCAGCACAGTTTTTCTCGGCTTTAGCCGATAACGCGCTGTTTTTTGCCGCCTTGGCCTTACTCAAATCCCAACACGCACCCGAGTGGCATTTATCAATGTTGCTGTGGGGTTTTACGGTTTCTTATGTACTGATTGCGCCTTATGCCGGCGCACTGGCCGACGCCAGACCCAAGAATCAAGTGATGATGCTTTGCAATGGCATCAAACTACTCGGCTGCATACTTATGGGCTTGGGTGCCTCGCCTTTATTGGCCTATGCCTTGGTCGGCTTGGGCGCTGCGGCCTACTCGCCCGCCAAATACGGCTTAATCACTGAGAGCTTAGCGCCAAAGCAGCTGGTTGCCGCCAATGGCTGGCTCGAAAGTTCAACCGTCTTTGCGATTATCTTAGGCACCCTTATTGGTGGGTATTTATCTGGATCAAATATTAACCAATGGTTGTCAGGCAATACCCTTGGTCAATATTTGAACAACAGCCAGTTTACAATTGTCATCATCGGCGGCTTATATAGTATTGCCGCGCTGATTAATGCGACCATTGCCCGCCCAAATATCGCCCTCAAACCACTCCACCTCAGCCCACGGCATCAAATCGCAGAATTTTACGATTGCCTCAAACGACTATGGCGTGATCCGCAAGGCCAAGTTTCGCTAGCCATCACCACTTTATTTTGGGGCGCAGGCGCCACGATGCGCTTGGTGGTTCTGAACTGGGCACTGCTGTGGTTAGGGATCGATTTAGAGTCTGCCACCCATTTAATTGCCATTGTTGCCGTGGGTATTGCCATCGGCGCCTTATTAGCTGGAAGATTCGTGTCATTACCCCATGCTTTTCGCGTTATGCCTGCAGGCCTTTTGATGGGGGCTTTACTTATTTGCATGTTGTGGGTCAACCAAATTGCCCTTGCCGCGTTATTGATGCTGCTGATTGGCATTTTATCGGGATTTTTTGTCGTGCCGTTAAATGCAGTTTTGCAACATCGTGGCCAACTACTGATGGGGGCTGGGCATTCCATTGCGGTACAAAACTTCAATGAAAATCTGGGTATCTTAATCATGGTTGGCTTGCACGCTTTAATGATTAAATACCTCAGCTTGCCACTTGCTCCTAACAGTAGCGCGCTACTGCAAGTACAATACGCCACGCATGGCGTGCCACCGATGCAAATGATACTGATCAGTTTTGGTCTCATGGTCATGCTGGCCATGGCCACGATTATGCTGCATCACCATCGGCAAACATTGATCCATCGTCGTTCACCAACGGCGCTTTAAACTAATTGAATTGAGCGAGTTAAATGAATAGATTCAACCTCGCAGCATTGAGTTGCTGTTGTTTATTAGCATTGAGTGCTTGCGAGAAAGCGCCAGAGAATAAAAATGGCGCAAAACGCCCAGTGAATATTATTAGTACGCAAGTCAAACACGGCGCGCTGCCGCATCTGATTAGCGCCATTGGCCATGCCGAAGCGGTACAAACCGTTGAAGTACGCCCGCAAGTGAATGCACAAATTGCGAAAATTCATTTTAAAGAAGGCGATATTGTCAAAGCCGGTCAATTGCTATTTACGCTCGATTCGCGCAGCGTACAAAGTCAAATAGGCCGCAGCAAAGCCCTCACCGAAAAAAGCAAAGCCGAGTTTGCCGAGGCCGAACGCAATTTAAAACGTAGCGAAGAGCTCGCCCAAGCTGGATTTTTATCACCATCGGCAGTCGACACCGCGCGCGCAAAAATGGGTAGTTTGCAAGCCCAAGTGGCTGCAGCCCAAGCCGACGAGCGCGCCAACGCCGTGGATCTGTCTTACACCCAAATTCATGCGCCAATTACTGGCCGAACTGGCGCCATCGCCTTAAAACAAGGTAGCTTAGCGCAATCAAATGCCGCGCAAGCCTTGGTGACGATTTCGCAAACTGACCCGATTCAAATCAGCTTTAATATTAATCAAAGCGATTTACCCGCCCTACTTGCCGCGCAAAGCCAAGGCAAAGTCCCAGTACAAACACAGCTACCGAACGGCCAAACTCGCCTTGGCGAATTGGTGTTTCTCGACAATACCGTCGACAAAGCCAGTGGCACGCTATTGGCCAAAGCACAATTTGCTAACGCTGATTTGCAATTGTGGCCAGGGCTGAGCAGCAGTGTGACCATCGAATTGCCCGAGCAAAAAGGTTTAATTGTGCCGATTCAAGCGATTCAAACCGGTCCTGAACAGCGCTTTGTGTATGTAATCGACCAAAATAAACAAGCACAAGTCAAACCGATTCAAGTCATCCGCAGTGTTGGCAATCAAGCGCTCATTGAAGGAGTCGCCGCCGAAACCAAAATCATTAAAGAAGGCGGCCAAAATGTGCGCCCTGGCGCTCAAGTGATTGAAGCGAGTCGTCCGCCCTTGGCTGCCAGCAGCGCCTCTTCAGTGCAAGGGTCAAAATAATGAGTCACGGAATTTCTTGGTGGGCGATCCATCGCCCAGTGGCTACGCTGTTGCTGTGGATTGCCGTGATGGTCGCCGGCACGATTGCTTGGTTTCATTTACCCATTGCCGCACTGCCGACTTACGATACGCCTACGATTAGCGTGTCAGCCAGCTTAACAGGCGCTTCGCCCGAAACCATGGCCAATGCAGTGGCTACGCCGCTAGAAAAGCAATTTTCAACCATTCCGGGCTTGGCGATGATGACATCGACCAGCAAGCTGGGCAGCACCAATATTACCTTGGAATTTGCCCCTTCTCGGGACATTGAATCAGCGGCGGTCGACGTACAAGCCGCGCTGTATCGCGCCAATCGCAGCTTGCCTAGCGATATGAAAAGCCCGCCGAGCTATCGCAAAGTCAATCCATCGGACGCACCGATTTTGATGCTGAGTATTAATTCGCCATCACTATCGCTAGCACAATTAAATGATTATTCAGACAACCTGATTGGTCCGGCTTTATCCACCATTGATGGCGTGGCGCAAGTGACCATTTATGGGCAAAAACGCTTTGCGGTACGCGTGGCGGTTGATCCTGATTTATTGGCTGCGCGTGATTTATCTTTGCCTGAATTAGCCAGCGCGCTTAAAACAGCCAATGCCAACTCACCGGTCGGTCAGCTCGAAGGCGAGCGCCAAACCTTAATGCTGGAAGCCAATGCGCAGCTCAAAAATGCCGCCGAATTTAGCCGCCTCGTTGTCGCCACTAAAAATGGCCTACCAATTCGACTCTCTGATGTAGCGACCGTAGAAGACAGCGTTGAAAACATCAAATCAGGTAGCTGGATTGATGGTCAGCGCTCGATTATTCTGGCTATTTTACGCCAGCCTGGTGCCAATACCGTCGCCACCGTGGATGCCATTAACGCCATGTTGCCGCGACTCACGTCGCAAATGCCCGCCTCAGTCGAAGTTAAAAAGCTCAATGATCGCTCAACCTCGATTCGTGAGTCGATTCATGACGTGAGTTTGACCTTGCTACTCACCATGGGCTTGGTGGTGTTGTCGGTGCTGCTATTTTTACGCCGCGCTGCCGCCACGTTAATTCCATCGGTATCGCTCCCGATCTCAATGCTGGCAACGTTTGCATTGATGTACTGGCTGGGGTATAGCCTAGATAATATTTCATTAATGGGCCTGACTGTAGCGCTGGGCTTAGTGGTTGACGACGCGATTGTGGTGCTCGAAAACATCGTCCGACATATTGAAGAAGGCATGGCACCACTTGAGGCGGCCATCACCGGCGCAGGAGAAGTTGGCTTTACCGTGGTCTCGATTTCGATTTCGCTGATTGCGGTGTTTATTCCAATCTTTTTTATGCCCGGCACCATCGGCTTGTTATTTCATGAATTTGCCGTCGTCGTGTCGTTAGCGGTGTTGGTTTCAATGGCCGTATCGCTCACTTTAATTCCACTGTTTGCTGCGCGCTTTTTAACAGCACACGAAGAAGAAAAAGTCGAGCCAGCGTGGAGCCGCTATTTTGAAGCGGCATTTAATCGCTTACTCGCGGCATATCAACGCAGTTTAGCTGTCGCTTTGCGCCATCAACGCTGGATGCTGCTACTGACCTTTGCCACTTTTGCCGCCACCGCCGCGCTGTATATCCAAGCGCCAAAAGGATTTTTCCCGCAAGAAGATATCGGGCAAGTGCAAGCGAGCATGGATGCGTCGCCAGATATTAGTTATCCAGCGCTGTTAGCTTTACAGCAAAAAGCCGCACAAGCTTTACTCGATAATCCCAATGTCGCCACCGTCGCCTCAAGCCTTGGTAGCAGCGGCAGTGGTGGGCGTTTCTTTATCACGCTCAAGCCACGTCAAGAACGACAAAACATGGTTAAAACGCTGGATAGCTTACGCAAATCAACAGGTAAAATTGCGGGTATTAGTATGTTTTATCGCCCGACCCAAAACTTGCAAATTGGTGGGCGTAGCGGCAAAAGTAGTTACCAATACACTTTGCAAGCCGTGAGCTCTGATCAGCTGGAATCGTGGGCCGATCAGCTTAAAAACACGCTGGCCGCCAACCCGACGTTTCGCGATGTGACCTCTGACTCGGAGCAAAAAACGCTGCAAGCCAAAATCAATATCAATCGTGATCGCGCCAGCGAATTAGGCATTGATATGCAAAGCTTGCGCGATACCTTGTATGGCGCATATGGCGAGCGCGAAGTGGCGACGATTTATGCGCCGCAAGACAGCTATTCGGTGCTGATGCAACTGAAAGACAGCGCACGCCAAGATGAAAACGCACTTAATTTACTTAAAGTGCGCAGCAAGTCGGGCGCTTTAGTGCCATTAAGCAGCTTTGCTACCATCGAAAGAACGGCGGTAACAACGGCCATCAATCACCAAGGCCAGCTGCCGGCGATTACGATTTCATTTAACTTAGCCGAAGGCGCGTCGCTCTCAGACGCTGCACGCGAAATTAAAGCCAGCGAAAGCCAAATCGGCCTACCGAGCGCTATTTTTGGGGCATTTGCTGGCGATGCCGCGCTGTATCAACAAACGCAATCGAGCCAGCTGTGGCTGATTTTGATCGCCGTTGCCGTCATTTATGTGGTGCTGGGGGTGTTATACGAAAGCTGGATTCATCCGCTCACCATTTTGGCGGGGATTCCATCGGCGGCCATTGGCGCGCTACTCGCGCTGCAAATCACCGGGCTAGAGCTTACTTTTATTGCGATGATTGGGATTTTACTATTGGTCGGGATTGTCAAAAAGAACGCCATTATGATGATCGACTTTGCGCTTGAAGCGCAACGCAAAAACGCCCTACGCCCGATTGATGCCATTACTGAGGCCAGCGCCAAACGCTTTCGGCCGATTATGATGACCACGCTTGCAGCGCTGATGGGGGCACTACCCCTTGCACTTGGCTTAGGTGCTGGCGCTGAACTACGTCAACCACTCGGAGTGAGTATTGTCGGTGGACTGATTTTCTCGCAACTCATCACGCTCTACATCACGCCAGTTTTATATCTCACCTTGGAAAAACTGGAGAAACCAAGAGGTATATTGCTAGAGAACAAATAAAACATGGCATACAAATCAATACCCAGTCCAGAGTTTGTACGCTGCGCGCCAATACGCCACTACTTTAAATGATCAGATTGCCGATCACGCTTGGCTGTGGCACTCAACGAAATTGAACACTTTAAAGAAAATGCACACTCGCATGACGGACTTGATTGCGGCCCTGATCTTTGGCCGCATACAAGGCCTTATCCGCATTCATCAACAATTGAGCATGTTGAATGCGGCTAGCAGTGCTCGAAGTTGCAATCCCAATACTGACCGTCACACACGTTGTGACGGCACTATTTAAGTGTGGAATTTGCAAAGCCTCAATACTACTGCGAATTCGCTCAGCGATTTGCAGTGCTAATTCCTGATCCGCATTTTCCAGCACACAACAAAATTCTTCGCCACCATACCGAGCCGCGACATCGGTCACTGAACGTAATGAAGATTGAATCACCCCAGCAACTCGCTGCAAACAAACATCGCCTGAAATATGGCCATATAAATCGTTATATTGTTTAAAAGAATCCACATCTATTAATAAAATCGACAATGGCTGAGTCAGCCGCAATGATCGATCTTGCACTTGATCTAGCAATTCAAACAAACGACGGCGA
The DNA here is from genome assembly GCF_019665785.1 of Deefgea piscis. Classification (NCBI taxonomy): domain Bacteria; kingdom Pseudomonadati; phylum Pseudomonadota; class Betaproteobacteria; order Neisseriales; family Chitinibacteraceae; genus Deefgea; species Deefgea piscis. The sequence goes on along the minus strand of NZ_CP081149.1, from coordinate 1,128,140 downwards.
TTGGCCATTCCCGTTAATACATCGGTTTGTGATAACACCCGAAGTAAATCTTTAGTCCGCTTTAGCTCTAAATGATTGTGCACCCGAGCACGAACAATTGAAGCATTAAATGGCTTAATAATATAATCAACAGCCCCCGCCTCTAAACCTCGAGTTTCTTGCTCTGGAGATGATAGAGAACTAATAAAAATAATTGGGATATCCCTAGTTTCTAACTTGGATTTGATAATCTCACAAAATTTAAACCCATCGACCTCTGGCATCATGATGTCGAGCAAAATCAGCTCAGGTAGCTTACGCTCGATATGACTTAAAGCTTGCTCAGCACTCAAAGCAAAATGTACATCGTACTCATCGCCCAAGACTTCACCCAGCGTCTCTATCGTATTCATTTGATCATCTACTACTAAAATAAAAGCCTCATCCATTAATAATCACCTCGTCCACTGGCATGGGGATTCTTTGATTTAATGCTGCTAATGCAGCGGGATAATCCAATTTTTCTAAGGCGCTAGTCACATCGACCAACAAATTAAATTTTGATTCGGGCAATTCTGCCAACAAAGCCAATAGTAATTTCCTAGCACGTAAACTGTTATTCTTCAATGCTGTTTGCAATCCTAAAGCTGTGGTTAAACAGCTTTTTGGTAACAGACCCTCAGCTTGAATCAAAGTGCTGGACATTGACTCAAGCTCAATTAGCGGCAATATTTTATTCTTCGCACGGAACCATGCTTGTTCTAGCTCATAAAATTCCGGGAGAGTCTTTATTGTTTGCTTCTGCTGCTGAAATAATGCTTGTTCTAAGTCACTGGCGGTACGATAAAAATCCATTAAACCTAATGTGCCAGAGACACCACGCATTGCATGAATTTTTTCAATATAATCATCCAAATGATCGATATGCTTCAGCTGACTGATTTCATCAAAAAATTGCTGATTTTCAGTAAAAAAATGCAACAACCATCTCTGATAACGCGATAAATTGCCATTCAAGCGATCTAGAGCCTCGTCAACCGCAACACCCAAATCTGTGAGATGCTCTATCCATTGCAAGGCTGGCGCTGATAATGATTTTTTTAAATTAGCAAGATTTTGATCCGCAGTTATTTGCATTAATGGTAATGAAACACCGCGTTGTAATTGATAATGAATAGCTTGGTTTAAAGCCTGATGTAAACCTCGAGAAGAAACAGGTTTGGTTAAGTAATCATTCATACCAATAGCCATGCCTTCATTTTGCTCTTTAGCTGTGGCATTGGCCGTTAAGGCGACGATATAAACATCAGGGTCTTTAACTCGATATTGTAGATTCCCCCCTTCACGAATTAAACGTGTCGCAGTCATCCCATCCATAATTGGCATACGCCAGTCCATCAAAACAACATCAAAATTCATTTCAGACAATGCCCGTAATGCCTCTTCACCATTATCAACTACGGTCAGTGAAAGATTCATTTCTTCAAGCAATGCACGCACAATGAGTTGATTGGTTTCAATGTCTTCAGCATACAATACTTTTATTTTATAATTTAACGGCAGCAATGGGGTTTCATATTTTGATAATTCCATAGGTACATCTGCAATCGGCAATGGAATTTCAATTCTAAAATGACTACCCTCATTCGGTGCACTAGTCACCCCCAGTGAGCCATCCATCAAATCAATTAAACCACGACAAATTGATAACCCTAAGCCTGTACCACCATATTTACGAGTTGTTGACGTATCAGCCTGCTCAAACTTTTGAAATAAACGACCAATCGTCATTTCATCCATGCCAATGCCAGTATCACTAATTAGTATCTTAACTTGCTCGTGATCCCGATATGCCGTAATGGTCACTGAGCCCTGTTCGGTAAATTTAATTGAATTACCAATTAAATTAAATAATATTTGCCGAATCCGAGTCGGATCGCCCAAGCAGCCAGCCGGACTAAATCTAGAAATATTTAAAATAAAAGTAATACCCTTTTCTTCGGCACGCGCAGTAAAAAAATCAACGACTTGATGTAATAATTTAATTAAATCAAATGGGATTGACTCAATCGATAGTTTCCCTGATTCAATTTTTGATGCATCAAGAATATCATTAATTATTTCCAATAATAATTCTGCATTTTCTAAACCCATCCGCACTTGAGTACGAGTCGCAGGACGCAATTCTTTTTGTCCCCCTGCCAAACGTAACATGCCAATCACCCCCGACAATGGCGTTCTAATTTCATGACTAATTAACGCTAGAAAATCACTTTTTGCCTGGTTAATCGCAATTAAAGTATTTTTTTCTGCGAGATGTTCTGCTTGCTGTCGAATACTTTCATTTAAAATATTTTGCTTTTGCTGCTCAGACTTTAATAATTTCAATCGCATTTCCATGCGTGAGATTTTACGCATAGTGCTACTTTCTATTTGGGTAAAGGTTCTCTCTTTGGCTAATTTAATCGCTAACTCGGTATGGCGCTCATACAAAGTCAGAGCCAATTCAAACTGCCCCATATGCTCATAAACCGCAGACTGAATTCGACTCGCTTTCATTTCTTGATGCTGTGAGCCCCCTTGATAAGCTGCATCAAGTGCATGTTGCGATTCAACTAAAGCAACCTGCATATCACCTTGCAATAAGGCCACTTCAGCTATTCCCAGCTGTCCCATTACAGTAGACCAAGCATAATGATGGCGTTGAGACAAAGTAATCGTCTGTAAAAAGCTTTGCTTTGCTTCGTTGTATCGCCCCAAGCCCAATTGTGCAAAACCTGAATGCAGGATTGCTTCACTCATCATCCCTGCATCATTAGTTTGTGGATAAAGTGCTCGGCATGATGCTAAATGCTGCAAGGCTAATTCATGCTGTGCTAATCGTTGATAATCATGACCTAACCATAAATGCAGCATCATTAGTAATTGGTCATCATTTAATTCTTGAACATAGTCATACGCAATTTTATGATGCCGCAAAGATTCTTCAGCCATGTCAAAATACAAATAAACACCACCAATTCCTACATAGGCCTTTATATAATGCACAATAGAATGTTGATCGAGTGCGAGCTCAAGGCACTGCCCCCAAGTACTTAATGCATTATTTAAATCACCCAAAATGTAATAAACTTTACCTAGACATTCATAAATATCTAACAGTAATGAATCTAAATTTAATTTCACTACAATTTTTAAAGCTGATTCTAATGTTTGTCTAGCAGAAATATAATTTCCGGTTTTTTCAAATGCCTCGCCACGTAAAAACAATGCTTGGGCCAATATTGTTTCATTATCTACTTCTTGGGCTTGCTCGATCAATTTCTCTGACAACGCCAAGGCTTGCTGAAAATTATGTTTTCTAAACTGTTTTTGCTGTGATAATAAATTTGCAAGTTGCTCAGACATACTCCAGCTCCTTTTTCAATAAAACATCAACCTGTCTAAGCATGGTTTCATTTGCAAGCTGTAGTTTAAATTTAACTTTAATCTTATCCTTACCATATCGCTCCCAAGGTAAATTTTCTATCGCCATAGCTAAAGACTGAGCAAATTCCATTAAAATATAACTCGATTCTTTTGGGTAAATAATATAACGATAAGGTGGTACAAAAATCCATAAATCACTCAGCGCACAATAATCATTAAGTAATATTGAAATACGCTGTTCAATAACAGAGTCAATCAGCAAATCAAATACAAGTTCAATAACTCGATCACTAAAATCAGCCGACTCACATCGCAATCGAAATTGTCGCAAGTGCTGTAATGACACACCAGGTACAACCCAACCGGCTAATTTTTCAAATTTAATATGGGTTCTAACCAGTAAAGCCCTGGCTTTATCCAAACGATTTAAATTTAATCTAAAACCTTTTTCACCAATTTCATTCGTAATATGACGTATAGCTTGTCTTTCATAAGCACGTAACACACTTAAAGCTGATAAATAATCACCATTTTCACGATAGGCTTGATAAAGTAAATAATTCAACCTAGCATCTAAGTCATTGTGATTAATATCTTTTAATATTTTTTTTGCATTCAATAAAACAGGGGAAATATCAGTTAATTTATTCATACCCCGCAAACACTCGCCATAATTAATGACGGAGATGCAATATCCCCACGTCATTTTGTAATGATTTGCTATAGCCACAGCGCTTTCAAAGTAAAAAATAGCCAACTCATGACTGCAATTATTCCAATATGAAATTGCATATCCATTACAAATTTGCACTAACCATGTCATATCACCATGTGCTAATGCATAAGGTTCTATTCTAGCAAGCAAAACTAAAGCCGCATCATAACGCCCAGCAAGTAACAAACCTTCCATCAAAAAAATACCACTTTTTGCGATTAATTTATTACTATGAATTGATTCAGCCAACTTCAAACCATTACGCATTAAAACGTCTGCGTTTTCATTTTGGCCTAAATGATAATAAACCATTGATGCATTTAAATACGCCTCGACACCATACTCGAGCTGAGTCAATTCCAATGCTAAGTCAATTGTTTTAACCCAAACTTCAATAGCATACGTGTATTTATAATTTCTTTCTAAAGCGACCCCAAGCCACAACATACAAAAAGGTAGGTGCTCGATATCTTTATTTTTTTCAATTAATTTTTTTGCTTTTTGTAGTATCGACAATGCTTTAAAATTCTCATCAAATGCTAATAAAATTCGACCATAAATAGCATATGCATAACCAAGCCAAGGATGCTCTTCATACTTACATCGTTGTATTAAATTCTCACATAAATCACGACTGTCGGATCCAGCACTCCAGTAAGCTTTCTCGACATCAAAAAAATGAGCTTCAATAGACTGAGAGAAGGCTAATTCATCTGTTTTATTAGATAAATAATTCATTTTTTTGACCCCCATCTTCCAAAGGCAAAAGAAATTCAATTGCAGACTGAAGTGGAATCAATTGTATTTTAACTTCAGGTGGATTTAATCCATGCCAGCGCCATGGGAATCCATTGATTATTTTTTCTAATTGATGCAATGCCAGCGATGAATTAATATAGGCTTGATCTGGAATAATTAAATATGCAAAGTTGGGTAGCTTGGTCCAAGTTGATTCAGCAAGGCAAAATTCTCTTAATAAAGCATTCATTTTTTGCAAATACAAACCAGTTACATACAATAAACCGAGTAACTGAACATGAATAACTTCAACTGAATTTGATGCACTTGAACATTTCAGCTTAAACTGCTGATAACGAACTCTTGATTCTCCAGGTGAAATCAAATCAAGCATATGCTCAAAATTTTTTCTGGTTGTAATTATTTTTTTTCTTGACCGATCTAATCTTGATAAATTTAAAGCACTTCCCTTCAAGCCATGCAACAAATGATCAGATAACAATGACTCAGAAAATTGTTTATATTTTTTTATTTCAAACAAAGCCGACTCAAAATCACCAATATGTTTATATGCACAAAGCAATAACTTTGCACTTTTCTGCCTTACATTACCATAATCAAATTGACTAATACCCTCAACAGACACCTCTAAACAATCAATGGCCTCTTCATATCGATTTTGTTGAATAAGAAACTCTCCATATTTCAACAAGGTTAATGATTTCGCCCACAATGCATGATTAAATTTTGAAATGGCCAACATTGATTCGAAATAAACTTCAGCCAATTCATTTTCATTTATCCCCGCATATGCAGTAGCAATATTAACTCCCGCTTCAACAACCCATGTCATATCACCATATTGGAGTGAGCTTGATTCTATTTGATTAAGTATATAAAGTGCACTAGCATGATCGCCAGATTCGATTAAATAATTAGATAAAAAAATACCACTTTTTGTTATTTGTTTATGGTCATTCAACAAAACAGCGAGGCGATAACCAATAATTAAAATTTCTTTTGATGCATCATATTGCTCTGCAAAATAGTATATTTGACTTATATTGACATAAGATTCAATCGCAATACTAATCTGTGAATACTCTAATGCTAATTCTACGGCATAGGTAAAATCTTCAACGGCAATAACATGGCGCTTCAAATTAAGATTGCATTGACCACGCCATAGATAGGCCTCTGCTTTTAATTCAAACAATGAATGACTTTGAATTATTTTTAATGTTTGTGTTATGGCATAAAGAGCTGCATGATATTGCCCTTTGCCCCATAGCATTTTGCTATGCAGTAAGTGCATTTTTGTTAAGTGAAGGGCTGATGGTTCTATTTGCTTACAACGTGCCAATAAGGCACAACTTGCCACATAAGCTTGCTCAAGATCGAATAAAAATAACTCCTCAAGCTGCTGAAAAAAAAATGGCAGCTGGTCATTACTTGCCGATGAAAAATCCTGCAAAGCTCACTCCTTAGCACGCAACCTACATCAATATGTCTACAATCAGATTAGTTGCTTAATTTTAAAATTGCGAGAATTGTCACAATTCAAAGCAAAAAATTAATTGCTTAGAAATATTTAAGAAAGGATTTGATTTGAGCTGATGATTTAATACACCGGCAGCAATGCTTTTGAATGCACTAAATCGCTTGAATAAAAGCTGTCGCTAAATTTAGTTTGATCCTCACCACGACGAGGCCTTATGCCCGTTTTAGTGAGGAAAAAATTAAGGAGGAAGAGGGAAATTACAGATGGACTAAACCGTGTTTAGTCATGAATCAGTGCGCTAGCAATCTACAAGCGACTCGAAAACATAAGAAAATCATCGCCGATAGGCATCAGCAAAACACGATATACAAACTAAGGATTGCTCGGCAAAATGGCAACCTCATCTTTGTTATCCGCTAAAATATTTAAAGTTACACGCCGATTTTTAGCTCGCCCTTGCACTGCATCGTTGGTATCCATTGGCCGAAATTCACCAAAACCAATTGCCGCCATTCTTTGCGGCGCAACGCCTGCTTGCTCAAATAAACGCACTACACTCGAAGCACGGGCAGCCGAAAGTTCCCAATTGCTTGGAAATTGCCCCGCTCGAATCGGTTGGTTATCAGTATGACCTTCCACTTGAATTAAGTTATCGCTGCCCTTTACTAAATCAGCGATCGCCCTTAAAGCGCCTTCCGAACTAGCTTGTAAGTCTGCGCGTCCAGTGTCAAACAAAATAGAGTCACTGATTTCAACGGCAATTCCACGTTTTGACTGAGTCACTTTCACTTTGCCCTGATCGATCAAACTCCCCAATGATTCACGCAAGTCATTGGCCATACCTTTCATTTTTTGAGTTTGTTGCTCAAGCTTAGGATTGCTTGGACTAGTTTGAGGCGCCAACTTAATTTGTTGCGGACTACCCTTGATGGCTTGATTGTCTAGCTGCACGGCGGGGGGATTTTGCTGCGGCTTGAAGGCATCGACCAAGGAATTGGAAAGTACTTTGTACTTGCCTTCGTTCACCGATGAAATCGCATACATCACCACAAAAAAAGCAAACAACAGCGTTATAAAGTCAGCATAAGAAACCAGCCATCTTTCATGATTTTCGTGCTCTTCATGCCGTTGTTTGCGTGCCATAACGCCTACTTATTTAATTTGTAAACCAAGATGACTGCTAAATGTCGTTGCTGCAGCAACCCCGAGTTGACGCGCCAAGCGATCGGCATAGGTCGGCTGTGGCGTAAAATCAACGATGTTATCGACTTTTACAATGTCACGCGCCACACTTTCAACTGAGCCTAAACCATCGACTAAACCAAGTTTTACGCCAGTTTCACCCGACCAAACCAGACCCGAGAATAAATCTGGGTTGTCGGCCAATTTTTTACCGCGCCCAGCTTTAACAACACCTATGAATTGCTGATGGATTTCATCGAGCATGCCAAGGGCGCGCTCTTTTTGCTCAACGCTTTGCGGTGAAAACGGATCTAAAAAGCCTTTATTGGCCCCAGCTGTGAGTAAGCGACGCTCAATCCCGACTTTTTCCATCGCGCCAGTAAAACCAAAACCATCCATCAATACGCCAATCGAACCGACAATCGATGCCTTGTCCGCATAAATTTGTTGCCCTGTTACTGCTGCGTAATAACAACCCGAAGCGCATATATCTTCAATCACCACATAAAAAGGCGTTTGTGGGTGCAGTTTTTTAAGTCGCTGAATTTCATCGTGCATCATGCCCGCTTGAACTGGACTACCACCAGGGCTATTGGCACGCAAAATAACTGCTTTGGTATTTTTGTCTTCAAACGCGGCGCGTAAACCCTCGGTAATCAATGCACTGGTCACCTCGCCACCGGCGGCAATGGTTCCTTGCAAATCAACCACAGCAGTATGGGCTTTCATGGTGGCTTTATCAGCATCTTTGCCTAGCCAGCCCATCAACAAAGCCAAGATGAGGAATAAATAGCTAAAGGTCAGTAACTTAAAGAAAATCCCCCACCGACGCGCACGGCGCTGCTCTTTAATTGAGGCACCGAGCACCTCTTGCAAAACACTACGCTCTTGCGCTTCATTCATTGCTATTTCCTTCCTCTATCAGCCAGATGGCCTCATCTTGTTCATATACCGCAATAGATCGCAATTGCTGACCGACACATGGGCCACCTAAACATAGACCATTGCGGGGGTTGTAATAAGCACCATGCATAGAGCAAATCAAATACTGTCGGCTCAAGTCAAACACATCGCCTAGATTGTAATCGAGTTCAATTGGAATATGCGCACACTCATTCAAATAGCCGTACACCGCCCCCTGAAAACGAATCAATATGGCTTTACGTTCTCGCCCTTGCTGCATCAAAACAAAGCGAAACGCCAAGCCACATTCAAGCACATCCGTCGAAACGCAAATTTTGCGTTTAACCATGCGCCAAAATCCAATCAGTCAATCGACCAAAATCATCAAAATGGGCTAAAGGTTGTAACGGTAATAAATCATGTAATGGATGCGCACCATAACTTAATGCCACACTGGCCGTGCCGGCATTGATTGCCAACTGCAGATCATGCGTTGTATCGCCAATCATTAAAGTACGGTGGCCTTCGATATCGCATGCTTCAAGAATGTATTCCAACATCGCAGGGTGTGGCTTAGAAAAAGCCTCATCTGCAGTGCGGCTCACCTCAAAAAATGGCGCCAAACCCGTTGCGGCTAACACGCGATCTAAACCAGCGCGTGACTTTCCGGTAGCAACAGCCATTCGAAACCCAGCGGCTTGTAAACGTAGCAAGCCTTCTTCAACACCAGAGTAAAGTTGTAACTCATGGTCTTGAGATAAAAAATGACCACGATAGGCATCGACAATACGCTGAATTTGCTCAGCATTTAATTCTGGCCCCAAGTATTGCATCGCTTCATGTAAACCATAACCAATGACAAAGCGTGCATCTTTATCACTCGGTTCTGCCAAACCCACATCGCGAAATGCACGTTGAATCGAGCGTGCAATCATCCCAGTACTATCCATCAAGGTGCCGTCCCAGTCGAACACCAATAAATCAAATTGTCGGCTCATTATTTTCCTTGAGAATTCAATATATCTAAATAAGATTGCAACTCTACGGGCAAAGGCGCTTCAAGCACCATTCGCTCTCCCGTTAATGGGTGATCCAAACTTAAACGCCAAGCATGTAAAAACATCCGTTTTAAGCCATGTCGAGCGACTGTTTTATTGACGGTGGCATCGCCGTATTTATCGTCACCTAAAATCGCATGGCCACTAGCAGACAAATGCACCCGAATTTGATGGGTGCGACCCGTTTTAAGTTCACATTCAAGCAAACTGGCTTGATCTGGCCACACTTGCTTGCGGTTTACTGTTGTCTGAGACGTTAAACCATCGCTATGCACTTTAACTCGGCGCTCACCTTCTGGGGTTTCATACTTGAGTAGCTTAAATTTCACATGACTACGCTCATTCGGCCAAACACCTTCAACCAAGGCGAGGTAACGCTTATCAATCCGGTGGTTTTCACGCAACACTTCATGCATTTTAACTAAAGCACTGCGCTTTTTAGCCACCAACAATAAACCAGAGGTATCTCGATCCAAGCGATGCACCAATTCTAAGAATTTGGCTTGCGGCCTTTGCGCACGCAAAAGTTCAATCACACCAAAGCTAATTCCAGAACCGCCATGCACAGCCATCCCTGACGGTTTATTTAAAACAATCAAGGCATCATCTTCAAAAACAACAGGGATTTGTACTGCCTGTGCAGCACCAGAAACAGTCGCTGGCACCGCTGCTTTCTCGGCAACGCGTACCGGTGGAATGCGAATCACATCATTCGCAGCAATGCGATAAGTCACATCTACCCGCCCCTTATTCACTCGAATTTCACCCGAGCGAACAATGCGGTAAATATGGCTTTTAGGTACTCCTTTCAACATTTTTAATAAAAAATTATCGAGCCGTTGACCGGCATCTTCTGCTTCGATCGTCACGAAAGTGACAGACGCTTTGCTAGTCTCGGACATATTGACATATACTCTGTGACGCGCTGCAATTTGCAGCAAGTTGTGGCCGCTTTAAGTTAAATACTTAAAGACTGGGGTGGCAACGCAATTTAGGTATTAATGAAAAAATACTGCTAAATTGCCCGTGGTGAGGCTTTACCAAAGCGCACCACCGATCTAATTACAAGTTCCGCTCTTTGACCGCAAGCTCAGCCTTATCAGCTGACGAATTCTTTCCCGCCGTAGATAAAAATACTTTATCTGCCAACTCCATATTTGGAGCTGATGCGCGGGGCTCGTCATGCCAGAGAGGTGACGCCGGTTTTCAGAGTCGGAGAACGGTTATAACGCTCACCGTAGCATCAAGCAGCGATGGTAATTGATTTATTACATTAGTGCACTGACCGGATTGATTCACACTAAGTTGTCTAAAACAAAGAAACTTAGGGTATAGCTAGACAGACCTCATAATGATTATTGTGGAGAACGATACCCAGTTCCTAAGCCGCAACATCTAGCCATTTTGTTAGCTCCCGCAGATTTAATTTAAGCTGCGCCAGATAGCATGGCTGCTATTGCGCCGAATTGACGTCTTCATCACCCTGTTGATTTGCACTCAATCTGAGCAGTGTGCGCCGGAGCCTTACATGAAGCGCATGCTATTTAACGCAACACAAGCTGAAGAGCTACGTGTTGCGATTGTCGACGGTCAAAAACTGATCGACCTCGACATCGAAACCGTTGGTAAAGAACAACGTAAATCCAATATCTACAAAGGCGTCATCACTCGCATCGAGCCATCGCTTGAAGCGTGTTTCGTTGACTACGGTTGCGACCGTCACGGCTTTTTGCCATTTAAAGAAATTGCTCGCTCATATATGGGTGATGGCGAAGGTGGCCGTGGCCGCGTCGCCGGCAATCTTTCTGAAGGCCAAGAAGTCATCGTTCAAGTCGAAAAAGACGAACGCGGCAATAAAGGCGCAGCTCTCACTACCTACATAAGCTTGGCAGGTCGTTATTTAGTTTTGATGCCAAATAACCCGCGTGGCGGCGGTGTTTCTCGCCGTATCGAAGGCGAAGAGCGCAATGAATTGCGCGCAGCGATGGATCAACTCGATACACCAGTGGGCACCAGCCTCATTGCGCGTACTGCTGCCATTGGCCGCAATGCCGAAGAATTGCAGTGGGATCTCTCTTACCTATTGCAACTGTGGCGCGCCATCGAAGACGCAGCAACTAAACAAACTGGCGCATTCTTGATCTATCAAGAATCTAGCTTGGTGATTCGCGCCATCCGCGATTACTTCCAACCGGATATTGGTGAATTACTCATCGACAAACGTGACATCTACGAGCAAGCCCAGCAGTTTATGGCGCACGTAATGCCAGGCAGCGCGCACAAAGTAAAATTCTATCAAGATGATGTGCCACTGTTTTCACGCTTTCAAATCGAGCATCAAATTGAAACCGCTTATTCGCGTGAAGTGAGCCTGCCATCAGGCGGCGCCATCGTACTCGATCGCACTGAAGCTTTATGGTCGATCGACGTCAACTCGGCCAAAGCGACTCGCGGTGGCGACATTGAAGAAACTGCGGTGCGCACCAATCTTGAAGCGGCCGATGAAATCGCTCGCCAAATGCGTTTGCGTGACGTAGGTGGTTTGATCGTGATCGACTTTATCGACATGGAAAACCCGAAAAACCAACGCGAAGTAGAAAACCGTGTTCGTGAAGCGCTGCATCACGACCGTGCTCGCGTACAAACTGGCAAAATTAGCCGCTTTGGCTTGCTGGAGTTGTCGCGTCAACGTTTGCAACCATCGCTTGAAGAAACCAGCCACATGGCCTGCCCACGCTGCCACGGCACAGGTTTCATTCGCGGTATTGAATCATCGGCATTGCACATCTTGCGCATCATTCAAGAAGAAGCAATGAAAGAAAACACCGGCGCAATCCACGCGCAAGTGCCAGTTGATGTCGCCACATTCTTGCTCAATGAAAAACGTGCTGAATTGTTCGCGGTCGAAGATCGCCTCAAAGTCGGCGTGATTTTGATTCCAAATACGCACCTAGAAACGCCAAACTACAGCATCACGCGTTTACGCCATGATGATGTCAGTCAACTTGAAGACATCCTGCCTTCTTATCGCATGGTTGAACAACCGACTGATGAAGGCTATCAGCCAGCCAAAGCCAAAGAAGAGCAAGCCAAACGTCAAGAGGCAGCAGTAAAAGGCATCACACCGTCACAACCAGCTCCTGCGACTTCGGAGCGTCCAACTCGCCAACCCGCACCGACAGTGCAAGTCTCGTTATGGCAAAAAATTGTTTCATGGTTTAGTGCTACGCCAGAAGTGGCTAAAGCTGAAGAGGTTAAGCCAGCACCACGTCCACAACGCGGCCGCAATGAGCAACGCCGCAATCGTAACGAAGCACGTCCGGATAATCAGCGCGGTGAAACGCGTGATGCAAATCGTGATCGCACCGATCGTAATGCACGTCCAAGCAACAAGCCGCGCATTGAAGAAGATTTGCAAAAACGTGACAATCAAAACCGCACCGAAAAAGCGGAACGACCTGAGCGCGCCGAGCGCCCAGAACGCCAGCCACGTCCGGAGCGCCAACCTCGTGCAGAACGTACGCCGCGCAATGAGCAACGCAGTGAAACACTTAAAGCCGATTTGGCTGCAGTTACCACGGCACCAGAAAACGCGGCGATAGCGGCCACCGATAGCAACGCAGAAACGCGTAGCCGTCGTCGCCGTGGTCGTCGTGATCGTCGCGACCGCACTGATGTTGAAACTACAGTTGTTGAAAACACTGCAATTGCGACTGAAACACCAGCAACTGAAGTTGAAGTGATTAAGACAAGCACAGCGGAACAAGCTGTTCCGGCACCAATCGCCACCGCACCAGTAGTGGCTGAGGCTGTCACGCCAGCGCCTGTAGCTCCGACTCCTGCTGTTGCTCCAGCTCCAGCTCCTGCTGCTGCTGCTGCTGCTCCAGCACCTGTCGTTACTCCAGCACCTGTTGTGGCTCCGGCTCCTGTCGTTACTCCTGCACCTGTTGTGGCTCCGGCTCCTGTAGCGGCCGCTGCTTCGGTTACAGTAACCTCAACACCAGAAGTCGCTGAAGAACGAGTTGTCGCTAAACCAGCGATGCAACAAGCTGCTGCAAGTGAATCCGTTGCTGCAACGCCAGCTATGCACAAAGAAGTCGTAGCTAGTGTGACGACAAGCAATGCAGCTCCTGCTGTTGAAGCCAACACCGCCCTTCTAGAGACAAGTAATTTAACGCAAGTCGCAACGCGTCAAACTACAGCACCTCAAGCCGAGGCCGTGATCAATACGACTGCGACGCGTCGACGCAATGCCGTAGCTAAACCAGTCATCATCAATGAAGCTATTGAGTTAAAAATGGTTGAAACCGTCACAACAGTGGCCATAACAAGCGCTGTTGATGTTCAACCAGCAAAAACAGTACGTCGCCGCCGCGATGTTGCTGCAGAAACTCAGGCCAAAAACATTAGCGCTGATGGTTTATCTCAAATCGAGACTCATCAAGACTAATCATTCACAGCCACAATCGCCAAAAGCCGTACTCAATCAATGAGTACGGCTTTTTTACGTTTGAAACTGGCATAGTGATTTCTGGTGTTCTAGTATGACTAGGCGTTACCGACAAAAATACACTGGGAGTAAGACCAATGAAATTAGAAGAAGTCTTTGAGCAAACTCACAAGTTACCCACCATCCCTAAAGTCGTTCAGGAACTGATCGACAGCTTTAGTAAAGATGATATCGACATTGACAGTATTGCGAAAAAAATCTCGCAAGATCAGGTTATTACCGCCAAAGTCCTGCGCCTTGCTAACTCAGCACACTTTGGCGCTAGCCGCCAAATTGGCTCGGTTCAAGAAGCGGTCGTCGTTTTAGGTTTTAATACGGTTCGTACTCTGGTGGTGGCCTCTGGTATTACCGGTGCATTTGTCGCAACACCAGGCTTTGATCGTAAATTATTCTGGAAAAACAGCCTCTCAGTCGCCACGATTTGCAAATGGTTAGCCAAGCAAGCCAAAATTAATGCTGAGGTCGCCTTTACGTGCGGCATGATTCACAATATTGGTGAAATGCTCATCCATATTATTGCGCCAGAAATCGCCGTTAAAATCGATAAATTTGTTGAAAGCGGTGGTGATCGTGTCTCACTGGAGGCCAATAATATTGGATTTGACTATGTCATGGTCGGAGAAGAGCTGGCTAGACGCTGGAACTTCCCTGTCGAAATCCAATTAGCAATTCGCGGTCAAAATTCACCACTCAGCCAAGAACCAATCAGTAAACTCACTGCAGTACTGTTTTTAGCCAAATTAATTACCGTTTTAACCACAGAAAAAACCAGCATCGAAGAGCTCGCCGAACAAATTCCAGATTCAGTTTTAGTTGAGACTGGCATCAATAAAGACGAGCTATTCTTTAAGCTTTCTGAATTGTCTGAACTATCAAGTGGCATGGATGAGATCATTGGTTAAAACCGTGCGATCGTCATAAACCTAGGGATAATCCTGATTATATTGAACTTTAAAGCTTACTAGCATCTGGGCAGCGTGAGAATTTTGTGTATTTCATATACAATTCTCGTCCTGCCCTTTTTCTTGTTGTACCTGGAGATAATAATGAATACAAAAAAACTAGGTTTTCTTGCTAGTGTTCTGTTTGCCAGTCTGATGTTCAGTACACATGCCAATGCAGCAAAAGTATATCAAGTTGCCACTGATGCAGCTTATGCACCCTTTGAGTCACTCAACAGCAAAAAAGAAGTGGTTGGATTTAGTGTTGACATTCTTGAGGCCATTGCCCAAAAAACAGGAATGAAAATCAAATTCATTAATACACCATGGGAAGGTATTTTTGCCACACTGCCCAATGGTGATCGTGACATGGTCATTTCATCAGTCACCATTACGCCTGAACGCAAACAATCAATGGACTTCTCAGAGCCTTACTTTGAAGCCAAACAATTGATTGCAGTAAATAAAAAAAGCAAAGTAAGTAAATTTACTGATTTAAAAACCATCAAAGTCGGTGTACAAACGGGTACAACAGGCGATGAAGTGATTCAAAAATTGCAGGGCAAAACCAGCCCAAATATCAAGCGATTTGAATCAACGCCCCTGGCCATCAAAGAATTGGAAAACGGCGGTGTAGATGCCGTTGTTGCAGATAATGGTGTCGTTGTAAACTTTGTTTCAAACAATCCAAAATCGAATTTAAAAATCATCGATGATGCCACTTTTGCCAAAGAGTATTATGGTATTGCGGTGAAAAAGGGTAACAAAGCCTTGATCGAACAAATCAATAAAGGCTTGGCCGCGATCAAGGCCGACGGCACCTACGACAAAATCTACGCCAAGTACTTTGGTAAATAAGCGAATCAGCAGCAGTCACTTAGCATTCGTTTAAGTTTGATCCGTTGAACTCGCATTAAGCATCAACCCTAGAAGCGCACCGCTGAACGGTCGCGCTTCTTTTTCTTCTGTATCAAATAGGTATGACCATGGATTTCATCACGATTTGGCAACAAATCCAACAAACAGCACCGCTCCTTGAGAATTTCCAACTACAAATTGTTTGGGAATATCGAGATCTATTTATTGACGGCGCCAAAATGACGCTCGGTATCACCTTAGTTGCGGTGACCGTGGGCACCTTAATTGGTCTATTTGCCGGCATGGCTCGATTGGCTGAAGTGAAGCATGGTGTCTGGAAATATCCAGTCAAACTCTTATTACGCTGGCCAGCGACTGCTTACGTGACTTTTTTTCGTGGCACGCCGCTATTCGTACAAATTTTATTGACTCACTTTGCCGTGATGCCGTTATTGGTTCATCCCGATACTGGTATTTTGCTCAGCGGTGATATGGCGGCCACATTACGCCAAGAATATGGTGCATTTTTATCCGGCCTCGTCGCACTCACATTAAATGCTGGCGCTTATATTACCGAGATTTTCCGTGCGGGGATTCAATCGATTGCCAAGGGGCAGTTTGAAGCTTCTCGCTCACTGGGTATGTCCTACGGGCAGACCATGCGCTTTGTCATTATTCCACAAGCCTTCCGCCGCATGTTGCCACCACTAGGCAATGAAGCCATTATGCTCGTAAAAGACAGCTCCTTAGTTTCTGCGATTGGTTTGGCGGAATTGGCCTATGCCGCACGTACCGTTGCGGGCGCTTATTCTCGCTACTGGGAGCCGTATCTCACCATCTCATTTATCTACTTAATCATGACCTTGGTGCTCGCCGCCGGTGTTAGCCACTTAGAAAAACGCTACCAGCAAAGCGGTGGTATGTAAGAGCTCAACTGCGGTTGATCGTTGCCTGCGCCACGATCAACCGCGATTGAATCAAGCCATATTCAATGCGTCATATTCAGATGGCTGCGCCATCAATGCGCGGGCAATCGATGCCGGATAAATTTGTTCCCGTCCAATCGGATAATACTCAAACCCTTGCTTTGCCAAATACTGTGGCTCGTACAGATTTCGCCCATCAAAAATAATCGCCTGCGACAATAGCGCCTTCATTTCAGCAAAATCTGGACTACGAAACGCTTTCCACTCGGTCATCACCACTAAAGCGTCGGCTTGCTTGAGCACGGCCAGAGGGCCTTCACCATAATGCAGCCCAATTGCATTAGGCATTACTCGCTGCGCCTCGCTCATCGCTACGGGATCATACGCAGCAATCGTCGCGCCTTGCGCCAATAGATACTCAATCAATACACGGCTGGGTGCATCGCGCATATCATCGGTATTGGGCTTAAAGGCCAACCCCCATAATGCAAAATGCATCCCGGTTAAATTGCCGGCAAAACGCTGATTGATTTTATGAATAATGACTGATTTTTGCGCTAAATTGGCATGCTCAACCGCGGCCAACACGCGCAACTGAATGCCGTTTTCATTGGCGGTACGCTGCAAAGCTTGTACGTCTTTGGGAAAGCACGAGCCGCCATAACCCACGCCGGCGTATAAAAAATGGTAGCCAATGCGAGGATCAGCACCGATCCCTTTACGCACCAACTCAATATCGGCACCTAAAATTTCAGCTAAATTGGCCAATTCATTCATCAATGAGATGCGCGTCGCCAACATGGCATTGGCCGCATATTTGGTCATTTCAGCCGAACGAAGATCCATCAATAAAATTCGATCATGATTGCGCACAAACGGCGCGTATAAAGCATGCAATAAATCGCTCGCGGTCTCATCATTACAGCCAATCACAATCCGATCTGGCCGCATAAAATCATCAATCGCCGCCCCTTCTTTTAAAAATTCGGGGTTGGCAACGACCGCAAAACTTGAATTTAAACCACGGAGCGCCAACTGAGCCGCAATCACTGCTCGAACTTCATCGCCAGTCCCGACGGGCACCGTTGATTTATTCACAATCACTTTATAGGTATTCATATGGCGGCCAATATGGTTGGCGGCCGCAATGACGTATTGCATATCGGCCGAACCATCTTCATTGGGTGGCGTGCCCACCGCAATAAATTGAATCGTGCCATGCGCGACGGATTCAGCAATATTAGTTGTAAAGCGTAATCGAGAGGCGGCACGATTGCGCTTAATCATTTCCTCTAAGCCCGGCTCGTAAATAGGTACACCGCCTTGATTGAGCAACTCAATTTTGCTCGTATCCACGTCCAAACACAGCACATCATTGCCGTACTCAGCCAAACACGTTGCCGTCACCAAGCCAACATAACCCGAGCCAATAACCGTCACTTTCATTTTATTTCCCCAATCAGGGTGAAAATCGGATGACTTACAAGAAATATTTTGTGGGTATGAAGACCTAAGGCATACACATATTGAACTACAAACAGATACCTAATCAAAAACCAAACAACAATCCGCGATAGCAATCACCCCACGCAATGAAAGTAACAGATAGATCTTACCAATTAATGACAATTGAATTAGCTATGCAAAACCAAGGCCAG
Organism: Deefgea piscis; assembly: GCF_019665785.1. Classification (NCBI taxonomy): domain Bacteria; kingdom Pseudomonadati; phylum Pseudomonadota; class Betaproteobacteria; order Neisseriales; family Chitinibacteraceae; genus Deefgea; species Deefgea piscis. Next base: position 1,109,742 of record NZ_CP081149.1, on the reverse strand, counting down.
GACACGGCGATCTTCTGCTGTCAGCACATTAAAAGTGCGGCACAGTGCGCCGGTATCCATCATATCAATCCCAATCCGTCGACTAGAGAGCGCGGCATACAGCTGTGGATGAGGAAATTGAATCTTGCTCCCCGTGCCTAGCAGCACCAGCTCAGGCTCGTATCCCAGCAACTCAGCAAAATCTTCTGCAGTTAAATCGGCAAACGACGTCGGACGCCATGTATGAATCTCATTGGGCAGCACCAATACGCTGCCTTCAAAACGCTCATCGTTCACCTTGACACCCGTGGTGTCATACGCAGTAAATTGATTCACATTTTTTACTTTGGATTGATGCAGCTTCATGCGCAAATGCCTATTTAAGTGATTTTGCTCGATTCTACCAAAGCCGCCTGCGTCTAAAGCGCAAAAATACGTGCGAACTGTGCATTTAATACACGTAGATGACCATTTCCCTCATTCTTTCGTTAGAATACGGGGTTTCCCTGAAAAACCTTTGCGCAGGCCATACGATGGAAGCCATCCTCAAGTCCAACAAATTATTGAACATCTGCTACGAAATCCGTGGACCGATTCCAGAGCGAGCGCGGCAGATGGAAGAAGAAGGCCATCGCATTATCAAACTCAATATTGGCAACTTGGCCAACTTTGGTTTTGATGCGCCCGAAGAAGTCGTGCAAGATGTGATTCGCAATTTGGCCAATGCCGCCGGCTATGTGGATTCCAAAGGTTTATTCCAAGCCCGCAAAGCCATCATGCATTACACCCAACAAAAAAATATCGCCGACGTGACCGTTGACGATATTTATATTGGTAATGGCGCGTCTGAACTCATCGTGATGAGTATGCAAGGCTTACTCAATACCGGTGATGAAGTATTGGTGCCGATGCCAGACTATCCGCTGTGGACCGCAGCAGTCAGCCTCGCAGGCGGTACGCCACGGCATTACCTCTGCGACGAGGCCGATGGTTGGATGCCATCGATCAGCGATATGCGCGCCAAAATTACGCCAAAAACGCGGGCGATTGTGGTGATCAACCCGAATAATCCAACCGGCGCGCTGTATCCAAACTCGGTACTGCTCGACATCATTGCGCTGGCGCGTGAGTTTGGCCTGATTATTTATGCCGATGAAATTTACGATAAAGTGCTTTACGACGGTGTCAGCCACACCTCAATCGCTTCGCTGGCCGATGATGTGCTGTTTGTCACGTTTAATGGTTTGTCGAAAAACTACCGCGCTTGTGGCTATCGCTCCGGTTGGATGATTGTTTCTGGCGAAAAACATCGTGCCAAAGACTATATCGAAGGCCTGAATATGCTGGCAACGATGCGTTTGTGTGCCAATGTGCCATCGCAATACGCCATCCAAACCGCGCTCGGCGGCTATCAAAGCATTGATGATTTAGTGTGCGAAGGCGGCCGTTTAGCCAAACAACGCGATTTGGCTTATAACATGCTCAGTGCCATGCCCGGCGTTTCGGTCGTTAAGCCGCAAGCCGCGCTGTATATGTTCCCCAAGCTCGATCCGGTAATTTACCCGGTGAGCGACGATCAGCAATTTATGCTCGAATTGCTACAAGATGAAAAAGTACTCCTAGTCCAAGGCACAGGCTTTAACTGGCCACAACACGATCACTTTCGCGTAGTTTTTCTGCCTAATTTGGACGACCTCACCGATGCTCTCAATCGCGTCGCCCGCTTTTTAACGCAATGGCGTAAACGCCATGGCACGGGTGAGTTTGCTGCAAAATAATCGTAGGGTGGGTCTGCCACCCGCTAATAAACCGTCGGGTTTCGCTAACCCGAGCGACAAGGGAAGTAAAATGAAAGCAATCAACGTTGGCCTGTGTGGCGTAGGAACAGTCGGTGGCGGTACCGCCACCGTTTTAAAACGTAACGGTAATGAAATTGCCCGCCGCGCTGGCCGCCCTATCGTCATTACGATGGCCGCCAATCGCGACTTAGATCGCGCACGCGAATTAGTGGGTGACGATGTACTACTCACCGACAATGCGATGGATGTAGTAAACAATCCCGATATCGACATTGTCGTAGAACTCATCGGCGGCACCACCGTTGCCAAAGATCTAGTTCTAGCTGCGATTGCCAATGGCAAACACGTGGTGACAGCCAATAAAAAACTCATCGCCGAATACGGCAATGAAATTTTTGCCCTCGCCCAAGAAAAAGGCGTCATGGTCGCCTTTGAAGCCGCCGTCGCCGGTGGTATTCCAGTGATTAAAGCACTGCGCGAAGGCTTAACCGCCAACCAAATCGAATGGGTGGCCGGCATTATCAACGGTACATCCAACTTTATCCTGACTGAAATGCGCGATAAAGGCTCGGCCTTTGCTGATGTCTTAGCCGAAGCGCAGCGCCTCGGTTACGCCGAAGCCGACCCGACCTTCGACATCGAAGGCCACGACGCCGCGCACAAGCTCACCATCATGAGCGCGATTGCTTTTGGCATTCCAGTTCAGTTCGACAAAGCGTATTTAGAAGGCATCAGCAAACTCGACGCCGCTGATATTAAATACGCCGCAGAACTCGGCTATCGCATCAAATTACTTGGCATGACTCGCCGTCGCCCGAACGGCATTGAATTGCGCGTGTCACCAACGTTAATTCCGGCTGGCCGCTTGATCGCCAATGTCGACGGCGTAATGAATGCCGTATTGGTCAAAGGCGACGCAGTGGGCGCAACCATGTATTACGGCCCAGGCGCTGGCGCAGAACCAACCGCCTCATCGGTGATTGCCGACTTGGTCGACATCACTCGCCTGCATACAGCCGATCCAGAACATCGTGTACCCCATCTGGCGTTCCAACCGTCGCAAATCGCCAATCTGCCGATTTTGCCGATCGACGAAGTAGAAACTTGCTATTACCTGCGCTTAACCGCCAAAGACTTACCCGGCGTGTTGGCCGATGTCACTGGTATTTTGGCTGAAGGGCAAATCTCGGTCGATGCCATGCTGCAAAAACCCGCAGCGGCTGCTGGCGGAACTGCTGAGATCATTATCGTGACGCACGTCGCGATCGAAAAAAATATCAACATCGCCATCGCCAAAATCGAAAGCCTCGCCAGTACGCATGGCAAGGTAGTGAAATTGCGTTTGGAGCATTTGAACGGTTAATTGCATCGTAGGGCGTATTCGACGCGAAGCGGCAATACGCCGAATGAAGTGGATTTTTAATGCATGGTGGCGTAATGCCTTCAGCGATTACGCCCTACGAACTGTATCAAATTCGGGGTTCATGAAATGCAAGCTGAAACGGGCACGATGAATATCGCAGAAGCATTAAGCGCAATCCAAATTGGCAAAGCCAACATCGCCTACACCGAAGCGATAGCGACGCTCAGTGAGCCGGCAAAAAAGCCAAGACAGCACCTTTTGCTCGCCACCCTAGGATTTGCACTCAGTATGACCGTCCTAACTGGACTAAGCGATTGGATAATTAGCGGCATATTTACAATTAAACCCACGGTCTATTTCTTAGGATTTTTCTGCGCTATTTTTGCTGCATTCTTAATCATCAATCTCTATGACGAGATACGCCAAATGCGCAAACGACTTGATGCTGCGATTGTACTGTTGAATTTAACAAGCCAAAAAGAAATAGATTTAAGCAAAAACAATCTTTGAAATACGAGCACGTATATTAACCTAAGCCTTAAGAATACTAACCTACAAGCAGATACCCATGAAATACATCTCGACTCGTGGCGGTATGAACGCCCAAGCATTCAGCGATATTCTTCTTGGTGGCCTCGCGCCCGATGGTGGCCTGTCGATTCCAGAGCAATATCCGCAACTGTCTCAAGCCGATTTAGAAAGCATGGCAACGCTCAATTACCGCGATTTAGCCTTTGCGGTCATTAGCCGTTTTGTCGACGATATTCCTAGCGACGATCTAAAAGCCTTGATCGACAAAACCTACACCGCCGAAGTGTATTGCAATGGCCGCTCAAAAAATCAAGCCGATCACATCACGCCGCTGATTAAGCTCGATGCTTCGCTGTATATCCAAGAACTCTCCAACGGCCCAACGCTGGCGTTCAAAGATATGGCGATGCAATTGCTCGGCAATCTGTTTGAATACGTGCTCGACAAAAAAGGCCAGCAAATCAATATTGTCGGCGCTACGTCAGGCGACACGGGCTCGGCTGCCGAATACGCGATGCGCGGCAAACGCGGTGTGAATGTATTTATGCTGTCGCCGTTTGGCAAAATGAGTCCGTTCCAACGCGCCCAAATGTTTAGTCTACAAGACGCAAACATTTTCAATTTATCAGTGCATGGTTTTTTCGACGCTTGCCAAGACATCGTTAAAAACATCAATAAAGACGCTGAATTTAAAGCTCAATACAAAATTGGCGCGGTCAATTCAATCAACTGGGGCCGTATTGTTGCCCAAGTGGTGTATTACTTCAAAGGCTACTTTGCCACCATCTTAGCCACCGGCAAAAAAGTCGGCGACAAAGTTGATTTCTGCGTACCGTCAGGTAATTTTGGCAATATCTGCGCCGGCCATATTGCACGTCAAATGGGCTTGCCAATTGGCCAATTGGTCGTCGCGACCAATGAAAACGACGTGCTTGACGAGTTTTTCAAAACTGGCGGCTACCATCCACGCGATGTAGCCAACACCTTTGAAACCACCAGCCCATCGATGGACATTAGCAAAGCCTCTAATTTAGAGCGCTTTGTGTTTGATTTAATCGGCCGTGATAGCACGCGTTTAGCGGCATTATGGGCCGAAGTTGAATCTGGTGGTGGCTTTGATCTATCCCCCGCTGAATTGGCACTGATGCAAGACAGCTATGGCTTTAAATCATCAGCCAGCAATCACAGCGATCGGATTGCGCATATTCGCGAAGTGTTTGAAAAATACGGCGTACAAATTGACCCGCATACGGCTGACGGCTTTAAAGCGGCCAAAGCCCATCGCAATCTTGCCGTACCGATGGTGATTATGGAAACCGCCTTGCCTGCCAAGTTTGAAGACACCATGCTAGAAGCCCTCAAACAAGCACCGTTCCGCCCCAAAGGTTTGGCTGGCCTAGAAGCCTTGCCACAGCGCTTTGATGCGATTGATGCTGATGCAAATTTGGTCAAACAATACATCGTTGACCACCTCGCTTAAATGCTGAAATGCGAATACAAAAAGCCCGCTGCGAATGGAGCGGGCTTTTTGTTTACTAGGGTCTGTTGACGTATGGTTTTCGGTCACGCTGGAGCGATTTTCGCGGCAGATCAAGGCATTTTATGCGACCAATAACCCGTTATTCGAGCATGAAATAACGCAGAGATGCCGCGAAAAGCGCCCAGCCCTTAGGGTTTGGCTGCTTTTGGCCTGACACTGCGTTGAAAAACGCTTGCATAGAATAACTATGCCACGCGTCTTTCGCCTTGTTTCAGGCCAAAATCAGCACAAACGCGATCCGCAAACCAAACGTCAACAGACCCTAAGGTATATTCATCTAGACTAGGTTTTACGTAGTACTCGTACTAATACCTCGTTACCTTTGCCCTGATATTCCAAACTATCAAACGACATCATTCTGGCCATGGAAATCCCACGACCATGCGGATCAAACGCACGCTCAGGCGAAAACTCTAAAAAAGGCTGCCAATCAAAGCCCTGCCCTTCATCCATAATATAAATCTGAATTTCATCTTCATTGGCGCTGTATTTTACTGCGACTTTTCTTTGCGCGTATTCGGGACTCGCCAAACGAGACTCCACTTCATCTTGCCAACGACCCGCTTGCAGTAGCCGTGATTTATCGGCGTAGCTAATGCCCAAATTGCCATGCTCGATAGCATTAACCAGCAACTCAGACAAACCCATCGCCACCCGCTGAGGTTCTGGGCAAGCGCGTGACAGCATTAAGGTCAATTGCCTGGCTGAATCGCACCGGGTTTCGCGGAGGCTGTTTGGTTTGAGTCAGACCAACATGGCCTGCTCGCTTTGATTACGATAATAATTTGCTTCTGCTTCCGCAGGTGGAATGTGGCCAATCGACCCAAGCAAACGATGCTGATTGAACCACGAAACCCATTCTAATGTCGCTATCTCCACAGATTCTAAACTTTTCCAAGGACCCAAACGATGAATCACTTCAGTTTTGTAGAGTCCGTTAATCGTCTCGGCCAGCGCATTGTCGTAGCTATCACCAGTCGTGCCCACTGATGGCTCGATACCCGCTTCGGTTAATCGCTCGGTATAGCGAATCGAAACGTATTGCGAGCCACGGTCGCTGTGATGAATCAATGCTTCGCGCTCTGGCTGGCGCGCCCAAAGGGCTTGCTCCAATGCATCCAGCACAAACTCGGTTTGCATGTTGCGACTAACTCGCCAGCCCACGATATAACGAGCGAAGACATCAATCACAAACGCCACATACACAAAGCCCTGCCAAGTCGACACATAGGTAAAATCCGACACCCAGAGCTGGTTTGGTCGTTCAGCCACGAATTGTCGGTTTACATGGTCAAGCGGGCACGCAACAGCAGGGTCTGGACGTGTGGTGCGCACCGTTTTACCACGCGATATGCCGCGCAAACCGAGGCTGCGCATCAAACGCTCAACGGTACACCGCGCGACAAGATGCCCATCGCGCTTGAGTTGCCGCCAGGCTTTGACGGCACCATACACCTGGTGATTCTCTTGCCAGACGCGCGTAACTTCACCGCTCAGTTGCTCGTCACGAATGGCGCGCTGGCAACGCAATGCGGGATTACGCAACCGAGCGGCATACCGTCGATAAGCAGACGGAGCGACCTGTAATAGCTTGCAGATCGGCTCGACCCCGTGCTGCTCACGGTGGGTATCGATGAATCCTCTTACGATTTCAAGCGGCGGTCGAGCTCCGCCTGTGCGAAATACGCGCTGGCCAGGCGCAGAATTTCATTGGCCTTTTTAAGCTCGCGCACTTCGCGCTCTAAGGCTTTGATGCGTTCGCTCTCTGCGGAGTTTTTGTTGGCTTGAACGCTATCGCCACCTTGTCGACGACACCAGGTGCGCAGCGTTTCGGGTGTGCAGCCTATTTTGCTGGCGATGGAAACGAGGGTTGCCCATTCAGATGGATATTCGGCAAGGTGCTCAATGACCATGCGAACGGCCCGCTCGCGGACTTCAGGGGAAAATGGGGTAGATTTTTTCATGGCACTATTCTCTCAAGAGTTAGTGCCTCCGCGAAACCCGGTGCGATTCAGGCCTCTTCTAAAGTTCGAAAATGAAATTCACCATTCACCAGTAAACGATAGGATTCGGCGTGTTCGGTGATCTGATCTTCTAGCTGCTTGCGCTCTTTGTGAAAGCCTACTGCCGCCGCCACAATCGCCAACAACATTTCACGCTGAAACGGTTTAATCAAATAATAGTAAGCACCTGCAGCCAAACCTTCACGCACATTTTCTGCCGCGCCGACTGCGGTTTGCATAATGACCGGAATATGCAAGAAATCAGGATGCTGCTTGAGCTTGGCCAAAACCTGCATGCCATCCATGCGTGGCATCATTCGATCGAGCAAGATGGTCGAAAAACCGTCCTTATCGTGCTGCAGGATTTCCCAAGCCGCCTCGCCATCTTCAGCGGTCACCGTTTCATAGCCTGCATCGGCTAAATGCTCGGAGAGAATTTCTAAATTAAATGGTTCATCGTCAACAATCAGAATTCGATTGAGCGGTTTCGTTGCCATATTTACCCCAACTATTTAACTTGTGCTGACAAGCACATCACCGGACAGCTCGGCGTATAAATGACAAAATTCTTGTGATAGCTTATGTTTGGCATCCAATGCAATCAAAGGCATAGCCTGATCATGTGACTCACGCACCTTCACCGAACTCGATAGCCGTGCTTGCAATACTGGCAAGCCCTGCGCCTCTAAATCTTGGACCAAGCGCTGTGGCAAACTAGCGCGAGATTGATATTGATTGACAATAATGCCTTCAATTTTCAGCTCACTATTATGATCTTGCCGAATTTCTTCAACGCGGGCGATTAAACCCAGTAAGGCATCGCGCGAGAATGTATCACAATCAAAAGGAATCAAGCAGCCAGAGGCGGCAATCAAGGCCGAAAGTGTGAAAAAGTTAAGCGCTGGCGGGGTATCAATATATACCTCATCAAATTGCCCGGTGAGCTCGGCCAATGTTTCGCGTAATTTATAAATTTTGTAGCGCGACTCTAATTTAACTTGCTGTTCGGCAATACTGGGATGCGAAGGCATGATAAATAGATTTTTAAACGGCGTGGGATGGATAAACTCAGCCGCACCTTTGGCATATAAAGAGAAATTAAGCACTTGGTCAAAAAAATCGGCCAATGTGGGCTTACACTCGTAAGCTGCAGCGCCTAAAACATAATGACTACTATTGCCCTGTGGGTCTAAATCAACAATCAGAACACGTTTGCCTTGTGCCGCAGCCACGGCGGCCAAATTCACCGTAATCGTTGATTTACCAACACCGCCTTTTTGATTAAACACCACCCGTCGTAACATGCTCACGCCTCGCCAAGTTTGCCTCATCACACTATAACACTGTGCGCCATGCGGCTAGGGGAATGCCTTATTGCACGAGATAAGCTGCGTCATTTATGACAAACAACAAAAGAAATAAACAATACCAGCGTCAACTATTATCGAACATTAAGCAAGCTATTGATAATAAACCCGCCGCATCACTTGAAGCCCTCACCTCTGCCCCCATTTGCTAAGCATGTTGTTATGTTCAACCCACAGGAAGCAATAAAGACTATGTCTAAAGAAACATTAGGCTTTCAAGCCGAAGTCAAACAACTCTTGCAACTGATGATTCATTCTTTGTATTCCAACAAAGAAATTTTCTTGCGCGAACTGGTGTCTAATGCCTCTGATGCATGCGACAAATTGCGTTTTGAAGCCATCAATAATGACAGCCTGTTTGGCAATGATCCCGAACTCAAAATTCACGTTAGCTTTGATGCCGATGCCAAAACCATCACCATCAGCGACAGTGGTATCGGTATGAGCCGCGATGAAGTGATCCAAAATATTGGCACCATCGCTCGCTCTGGCACCAAAGAATTCTTTAGCCAACTCTCTGGCGACGCACAAAAAGATGCGCATTTAATCGGTCAATTTGGCGTGGGTTTTTACTCGGCCTTTATCATTGCCGATAAAGTTACCCTAACGACCCGCCGTGCAGGCGAAGAAACCGCTACGCAGTGGGAATCCAAAGGCGATGGCGAATTCACGCTAGAAACCGTTGAAAAAGCCAGCCGTGGTACGACGATCGTTCTACACCTCAAAGAAGGCGAAGAAGAGTTTCTCAACGATTGGCGTTTACGCAGCATCATCCGCAAATACTCAGACCACATCACTTTGCCGATCATGATGCCAGCGCAAGCAGGCTACAACGAAGACGGTTCAATTAAACCCGCTGAAGGCGAGGAAACCGTCAACCAAGCCAATGCTTTGTGGACGCGTAGCAAATCAGACATCACGCCTGAGCAATACACCGAATTCTATAAACACGTTGCGCACGACTACGAAGAGCCGCTCGCTTGGAGTCACGCCAAAGTCGAAGGCCGCCAAGAATACACCGAGCTACTGTATGTGCCAAAACGGGCGCCATTTGATCTCTACGACCGCGAACGTCGCCATGGGGTGAAGCTGTATGTACGCCGTGTATTTATCATGGAAGACAGCGAAAAATTGCTACCGCAATACCTGCGCTTTATCCGTGGTGTGATTGACTCGGCCGATTTGCCGCTTAACGTGTCGCGCGAAATTTTGCAACACAGCAAAGACATCGAACAAATCAAATCTGGTTGCGTTAAAAAAGTACTGGGGCTATTAGAAAGCATGGCCAACTCGGACGATGGCGCAGAACAAGCTAAATACGCTGCGTTTTGGACTGAGTTTGGCAAAGTACTTAAAGAAGGCGTTGGTGAAGATATGGGCAACAAAGAGCGCATCGCCGCGCTCTGCCGTTTTGCCTCAACGCACAATGACAATGCCGAACAAACAGTATCACTGAAAGACTATCTAGGCCGCATGAAAGAAGGTCAAGACCAGATCTACTTCATCACCGCCGACTCGTATGCCGCAGCAAAAAACAGCCCGCATCTGGAAGTTTTCCGCAAAAAAGGCATCGAAGTCTTGCTCTTGTCGGATCGCGTGGATGAATGGGCATTTAGCGGCTTAACCGAATTTGAAGGTAAAAAACTCCAATCGGTCGCCAAAGGCGAGCTCGATTTAGAGCAATTTACCGATGAAGCCGAAAAGCAAGAGCAAGAAGCCGCTGCGACCGAGCTTAAAGACGTCATTGAACAAATGAAAACGGTACTCGGCGACTCAGTCAAAGATATCCGCGTGACGCATCGCTTGACCGACAGCCCTGCTTGCTTAGTGGTTGAAAATCAAGATATGAGCGCGAACTTGGAACGTTTACTCAAATCAGCTGGGCAAGATGTGAAAGGCAGCAAGCCTATTTTGGAAGTTAACCCAACGCATCCATTGGTAAATAAGCTCAAAGCCGAAACGGGTAGCAATCAATTTGGTGATTGGACACAGCTGATTTTTGATCAAGCTTTATTGGCCGAAGGCGGTCAGCTCGAAGACCCAGCTTCATTCGTCAAACGCTTAAATGGCTTGATGCTGACGATGCAAAACTAAACGCGATAACTTGCTACACCCCTAAAACCGGCGAAATTCGCCGGTTTTTTTTTGACTAATCAGCCGAAAACCAACTTCGCGCTCTCTCTTCTTCTCAAAAAATTACAATTAAATTACAAATTCATTTCGTTACTAAAAAAATATCTTACCCATTCCTTTGACTTTATGGGATTATGCGACTAGCATTGCATTTCAAATAAATACTGTTAATAATCAATTGGTTAGAATATTAACATGTACTAACTTTAAAACCCTGAATGAGACTTGAATATGAAATTAATCCATATTGCAGCCGCCATCGCCTTAAGCTCGCTCGTTAGCTTAAGCCAAGCCGCCACACTGAATTTAACGCCAGAGGAAAAAACCGTTAGCTCGCAACTGGTGACGCTATTTAGCGCCACTCAAGATGCAAGCAACGTCACCAGCTATGGCTTTTTTAATATTGCAAATACTGGGGACTATAAGCTGACGTTTAAAATTGACGCCGCGCCAAACTCAGGCAACCTAATCAGTGCGCTTTCATTTATCACCCAAGTTAATTGGACCGGCACAAATCCAAACTACACTTCTGCACCACATATCCTTTCAACATTTCAAGATGCAGTGGTTGGCACTTCCTCTTGGGCTCGCACCTATACCTTTAGTGCGATTAAAGACGCCAAATTTGCTTACAACACACAATTTACATTCGCTAATCCTGGCTTTAAGGGCGGTACGTTTACTGCAACAGTAACACCTGTAACACCCGTGCCTGAACCAGAAACTTATGCCTTAATGGGTTTAGGTTTGATGGGCTTACTAGCGGCACGCCGTCGTAAACAAGCCAAATAATTAGCACCACGCCAAAACAGCGCTAGCAATATGCTAGCGCTGTTTTTTATGGCAAAACTATGCCCCCAAATAAATCAGTGTGTAATCAATCTATTGTGACTACAAAAGATAAAAACCACACTGAGTTGAAATCAATTCATTAATACACCGCTGATCATTCAATTGTGAAAAGTAATAAAAATGAAATCAATTGTGCCGAAAATACAGGTATAAAAATAAATCACACAATAATGAACTAAATGCTTTGAGCTAAAGGCAGTAGCAGTTAGAATGCCAACTATTAACATACTTTCAATTTAAGTAATCTATTATATAGGTATATCTATGAAAAAGATTAACCACTTTATAGGTGCTGCAATCATTGGCCTGGCTGCTGTATCTAGCCAAGCAGCGGTAACTAAAGTGACATTAAGTCATGGCAGTGAGTTTAGTGCTGAGCAAAAAATCAACAAGAATTCTGGCAATGAATGGATCTATAACTCAGTTACTTTTAAAGTCACTGATAAATCGCCGATTTTGTTTAGCTTTTTTACTGAACAAAAAACTAACAATATTGGCAGAGGCACATTTGACGTGTTGTCGGTAAAATTGCTAGAAGGCAGCAAAGTAATCAGCACTCAAGTCTTTGGTAGCACAGGGCAGTTTTTATTTAGTAATACATTTGCTGCCAATAAAAACTATAAATTCCAATTTAATGGCTTTAGCACCAACTACGTCGGTAACTTAAACTACACCGTTGCTGCCGTACCAGAGCCAGAAACCTATGCCTTAATGGGTTTAGGTTTGATTGGTTTACTCGCGGCTCGCCGCCGTAGAATCAAAACTGCATAACTTAAATTGTAAAAGCCCTGTTCAAATTGAGCAGGGCTTTTTTTTATCACTCAGCAACAGCATCAATCGAAAATCACCAAGTTGATTTTACCTGCTTGCGTGCGCTCTAGCTTTTCCTTTACGACAATTTCAACATCAAACCACTCACCCCAAATTGCTTTCTGCCTGTTCGTAATAAATTCGATTGCGTCATCAATATGTACATCAATTTTTAATACAACATACAGTATAATGCAGCCCGATTTGGGTTGCTTAATCTGAATTTGGCTAATATATTGCCAAGGAACATCGTCAACAATAAGACTTGGTATTTTTGATCCATCTTTAGCAATTAAATAATGCTGCTGTCTACCATCTATACGTATTTTATTGTCTGAAGTTATTTTTACATAATCCTGAGTTTGATAACGAATTAAGGGCATAACCTCATTCCACAATGACGTACCAATAATTTGAGTACCTAACTCATCATCAATAAATTCATTCACGCTATACAACTCATCAAATATATAACTCATACCCTCATTTTCTTTATACGTTGAAAATGCCAAATTAGTTCTTTCTGACAAACCATAGTTTGCAGATATTTCACCGATAAAAACATCTTTCATCATCTTCAATTGAGAATTGAACACGGGCTCTGATGCCAACAAAACAGCTTTGACTTTAATCTTTACGTTAATTGAGTCGAGTAAACAAGCAAGTTGATATATACAACTTGGATAACCATGAATAAAGTCAGGTTTAAACTTTAAAATACTCATGGCAATCTCATCTATATTATTTTCAGAAATATGCGTTGGTGATAGCATTAACCGACTGCCTTGCCTGAACGTTGGTCTTTGACTGCTTGCTCTTAAAGCATCTTGACCAATACGAATGGTCCTAGACGACTCGACATTAAACCCAAACTTACCCCAGTGGTGCGAAAAGAAAGCTTTTTCAATGTCCGCCGATTTTTTATTGCGATAAACTTCAACACCAAAACCAGACGAACCACTTGACGATGATTTAGATAAAAATGATTTCCTATATTGTCTATTCAAAAAATCATTTTTATGCGTAATCAAATCACTTTTTGAAATGATTGGAAATGATTTTAGCATCACAAAAGGATCGTTGTGTTCAATATCCGCCAACGAAATAGCGACATTGTTTTTGTAGAAATTGACATCTCTTAAACAAACTAACAAAACATGCTTCAACTGAGCCTCTACCAAGGCGCTTATCTGAATTTTATTATGACTGGCCAAAATAGACTTAATCGAAAAATATTCTTTTGCATAAAGTAGGCGTTCTGGAATATAGCACCGAGCTTCGTTATAAATACTTTTAAACACTTTGACCGACATGTCATGTCTCGCAAATTTGTCTCGTTATGTATTTATTTACTATAGAGCAATCCAACTGAAAATCAGCTGGATTGCTTGTATCAATTATTTATTCGACCAAAATCCACGGGTATCAATCACGACGCAACGTTGTAATTTCTCGGCACGAATGCGGCCAAAATGCTTATGATCAACCAACAGAATAATAATATCGGCTTGATCAATTGCAGTTTGTGTATCGACCAATTCAACCTTGCCTTGTAATTTTTTCGGCAAGGTATCAACGTGTGGCTCAACCGCCAAAATACGACCTACGCCTTTTGCTGCCAATTCAGCCACAATGCCTACCGAAGGGCTTTCACGTAAATCGTCAATATTAGCTTTAAATGCCAAGCCCAAGCACGCAATCACGGGCGCTTTAAACTTGCTCGCCGCCTCTACTACCTGTGCCACCACATAATGCGGTTTAAAATCATTCACTTCGCGTGCCGTGCGAATAATACGTGCTTCTTCTGGTGCTGAATCCACAATAAACCAAGGATCAACGGCGATGCAATGTCCACCAACGCCTGGTCCCGGTTGCAAGATGTTCACACGTGGATGACGGTTAGCTAGCTTAATCAATTCCCAAGGATTAATCGCCAATTTATCGCAAATAATTGACAGCTCATTCGCAAATGCAATATTGACATCGCGGAATGCGTTTTCAGTTAGCTTCGCCATTTCTGCGGTACGGCAATCGGTCAGTAAGCATTCGCCTTTCACAAAAATATGGTACAAATCAGCCGCCATTTCTGCGGCACGCTGGGTCATACCACCCACAATACGATCATTCTCAACCAGCTCACGCAGTACATGACCAGGCAAAACACGCTCTGGGCAATACGCCACTTGCACATCCGCTTCTTCGCCAGCTTGTTGCGGAAAACTTAAATCTTGACGTGCTTCGGCCAACCAACCAGCCAGCATCTCAGTTGCGCCAACGGGCGACGTCGACTCAAGAATCACCAAATTGCCCTTTTTTAAGAAAGGTGCAATGGCTTTACCAGCGGCCTCGATGTAGCTTAAATCTGGCTTAGTCCCTTCGGTAAAAGGCGTAGGCACCGCAATCATAAAGGCATCCGCTTCTGATGGCGTAGTTTGCGCGACCAACAAGCCTTCATTCACCACGTGATGTACCAAACCATCTAAATCGGGCTCAACAATATGGATTTGCCCACGATTGATGGTATCAACCGCGTGTTGATTCACATCGACACCAATTACTTTTACGCCACGGCTGGCAATCACAGTCGCCGTCGGCAAACCGATATAACCCAAGCCTATCATTGAAACAGTTTGATACTTAGCCATGCTTAAAACTCCCAGTTGCAAGAATATCGTTAATTCGTTTTGCTGCTAAACCATCACCATATGGATTATGTGCGCGTGACATTTGCTCATACGCGGCAGGATTGTCGAGTAACTCGCTCGCCTCTTTCACGATCAGCGCTTGATTTGTACCCACTAACTTCACCGTACCGGCATCGACCGCCTCTGGGCGCTCGGTGGTATCGCGCATAACTAATACCGGTTTACCGAGAGATGGCGCTTCTTCTTGTACCCCACCACTATCGGTCAAAATTAAGTAAGCACGCGTCATCAAATACACAAATGGCAAGTAATCTTGCGGCTCAATCAAATGCACATTACTCAAGCCTGATAAAATACGGCGCACCGGCTCTTGTACATTTGGGTTCAAATGCATTGGATAAAGAATCTCTACATCCGGGCGTTGCGCCAACTCGGCCAGTGCCGCGCAAATATTCTCAAACCCTTGACCAAAATTCTCACGGCGATGACCGGTCACCAAGATCAGGCGTTTGCTCGCATCCAAAAATGGGAATCGAGCGGCTAATTCAGCATTTAATTGTGTATCGTTTTTAATCCGCGCCGCCACATCCAGCAAAGCATCAATCACCGTATTGCCCGTTACATGCACATGAGCGGGATTGACCGCTTCGCGCAGTAGATTATTTTGCGACGCTTCAGTCGGTGAAAAATGCACCGCACTAATTGCCCCGGCAATTTTGCGATTCATTTCCTCTGGCCAAGGCGAGTAAATGTTGCCAGTACGTAGGCCAGCTTCTACATGACCAACAGGTATACGTTGGTAGAAGGCAGCCAGACTAGCCGCCATCGTGGTACTGGTATCGCCATGCACCAAGACAATGTCCGGCTGCCACTCAGCAAACACTCCGCGCATCCCTAATAGAACCCGACTTGTAATGTCAGTAAGATCTTGGCCTTGCTGCATTAAATCCAAATCAAAGTCAGGCTTAATTGCAAACAGCGCCAGTACTTGATCCAACATTTGCCGATGTTGTGCAGTCACGCACACCTTGGCATCAAAACGCGCATCAGCCTGCAAAGCAGCCACCACGGGCGCCATCTTGATCGCCTCGGGGCGAGTGCCAAATACCACTAGAACTTTCATCATGATTTACCCATCACTTTTGCAAAAACAGCCTTGCCCAATAAGACAAAGAAATACATATCTTCAATAAAATAACGTTTAAACATCCGACGAGGCTCTTGCAAAAAGCGATAAAACCATTCGAACCCCGTTTTTTGCATCCAAACCGGCGCACGCTGAGTTTTACCCACCATCACATCAAACGTACCGCCCACGCCCATTGCAAACGGCACTTTCATTTGCGATTGATACTTACCTAAAAATTGCTCTTTCTTTGGCGAGCTAATCGCCACAAACAGCAAATCAGTTTTACTTAGGGTAATGGCATCCACAACAGATTGCTCCTCGCCTGCAGACCAATACCCATTGCGATAGCCAGCAATCTGTAGGTTCGGGTACTGAGCACTAAATTTATCCACTACGCCCTTCACCACTTCTTCTTTGGCACCCAAAAAATAAACCCGCCAGCCCTGCTCAGCCGAATAGCGCATCAGCTCAACAAACAAGTCAACGCCAGCCACCCGCTCTTTTAAAGGAATGCCCAATAATTTAGACGCCCAAACCACCGGCATACCATCGGCATTAATTAATGCACAATCATTAATAATTTGGCGTAATTCTGGATCTTTATCGGCCTTTACGACTTTATCTGCATTAATAACAACATGCTGATTCGGCATTCCTGACTCAATTAACTCACCAATTCGTACTAATGTTTCTTGCATATTTAAGTTATCAACAGAACAACCTAAAATTTCTAAACGAGCATTTTTCATATAATAATTAACCAATTTCTAAAAATTCAATTTTAAATTCGGTAATCCAAATTGATTTACCTACATGGTTTGCAATACGACAATCTAAACGAGTTGCAGGTAGCTTTTCGCCATAACGCTCAGAAACCCATCCCGCAATTGGACTCAATGCACCACATTGAGAAATCAAAGAAAAATCAGCACCAGATATCGTGGCCACAATCTTAAATTTTGGCGAACAAATCACCCATCCCGCATCAGCGCAAACCACTTCAAGATCTGCTGCATGCTGCCAATGGATAGCAATCGAACACGGCAAAGCGGCATCAATTTCATCAAACACCCGCACAATCCGCTCCGCGTGTGAATATTCAACACGTCGCTTATGTGCCACTTTGCTATCTAATCGCTGATAACCATCGTGAGAGGCGCACCAAGTCGTCAAGCCATCACCAAATGTAAAATCATGCAGTACCGATTTAGCCTGTTTCACCCACATAAATTTACCGCCGCTGACGGACTGATCTTGCCCATTAATGCAGACCGTATTGTGGGCAGCAGTGCCACGAAAATAATCACGCCACCCGCCTTCAGCGTGATAACTGTACGTACCTGAATCAACCAGCACCGGCATGCCACCAACAGAAAGCAACACGGCCAAGGCATCAGCATGACCGTGAGCCGCTATACCCAGATAGCCTAATGGGCCTGAATCCAGTATTAGCTTAATCTCTGATGGCATACCCCAGTCAGAGCCAATCACGGCATACCCGCCCTCAGGAAACAGCCTCGGCGCGACGAGAACGCCAGTACTACGTTTAGATTTTGATAAAGGAAAAGACAACCACCATTTTGCCGCAGCTGAATGACACCCTAATGTCTGCCACTGCTCGCATCCAAAAATTTCGCCACAAACTTGCAGTAGATGATCAAACGGTGATGTCGCTGAATCGCGAGCTAACTGAGTGACATAGCCATCATCTGCATCACCAATACCAGGGACATTGCCAGCCACATCCCGAACAGCGGCAACCCACTCGCCCATTGCATACAAGCGCTCCCAATAGTCCGCAGAGAATGCATACGGCGTACTCTCAACTGAGCGCCCAGCCCAGAACAAAAATTCAAACACAAATTGCTGGTAAGACATGGCCTGTTCGCGATTGACACCATCAGCACCGTTTTGCAACAGTGCTTGTTTTAGCAAGTTTTCCTTCGCGAAATCTCGCCATTCGCTGCATTCAGTCCAAAAAGGCCAAGTCATGCAAGCCACCAGCAAGCCAGACAACTCACCAATTAAATGATTATTGGCAGAAGAATGTTTAGATAAATGATGCCGAATAAAAAATAAGGACTGATATATATGCACCAACCAATCCGATTTGAGTTTTTGACCGACTTCACCCGCCCACAAAGCAGAATCATCTTGCCCGGCTAATTGCCAAATAATCGACCAATTAATCAAGCGAATTGCAGTTTCAAGGCTACTCGACCAATGTGGCCCATTCGGATATGGCGCATCTTTTAGCCAAGATGTGAAGCAGTCCTGCAGCGCCGAAATGTAGCGTAAATCTTGTGTTAAAGCCCAAGCCTGCGCCAAAGTCACTAATTCAAGATGACGGGCTGGCTCCCATAGATATTTGATATCACCAACGACGTTACGTTGACTAATCGGTAAGCGCAAACCGAAGCTTAATGGGGCACGAATACCCGTTAAAGGATCAACTTGCCAATCAGGTGGCATGCCCAATGGCAATCTTTGACCAAAGACATCCCAACGCCCAGCCAACAATTGCTCTGCAGAATTTAAAATTGCAGCACATTCATCAGCACTCAAATGCTCAGGCTTTTGAATCCAAGGCGCTGTCGCCACAATCCGTTCGGGCGTTTTAGAAGACGCTAATAGACATCCCTTTTCTTGCAATACTTTACGTGAATGCTCTGCAAAACGATGCGCAACCTCTGGCAAACTCATACAGCGCAAACGATTAATATACCAATCTAAAGTAGCCATCACTTCACTTCCAACAAACGGTTGTAAAGTTGTGTCAATTCATTGGCAACGACTTCAACATCAAATTTCTCCACCACGGTTTGCTGCAATTTGCGTGCAATGTCCTCACGCAAAGCATCGTCGCTCAATAAATGATTAATCTTGTTTGCCAAATCAAGCACATCGCCTGGCTGCACAATGCATTCGGTAACGCAGCAAGCAAGTGCCTCGGGAATCCCGCCCACATCACTAGCAATCACCGGCAAGCCATGTGCCATCGCCTCTAAAATAGACATCGGCAAACCTTCGTTATACGAAGGTAGTAGTAATAAGGTCGCCGAATTGAGCAGCCGCTCTTTATCCTCACCCACCACCCAACCCAAGAACTCAACGTGCGCCTCGACTTTTAATTCAACCGCCAATTGGCGAGCCGCTTCAATTTGACCCGTGCCACCAATTTTTAATTGAACGGCAGGATTTAATTTAATTACATCAGGCATGGCACGAATCAAATCAAAAGTGCCTTTTCTGTCACCGACATGTCCGAGAAACAACAAAACATTTTTCTCACGAACAGCAAAAGATACGGCCGGACTAGCTATCGGATTATAAATCGTAATCACATTCGATTTATTACAAATACCGCGCAACTGCTCATTCCATTTGTTTGATAACGCAATCACGACATCTGCATTAGATAAAACATACTGCACCATTTTTTTCTGAAATTCACGACTTTTTTCTCGATAAAAAAGCTCAAATTCAGCACCATGAATATGCACAATTGTTTTAATGCGAAATATTCTAGCAATAAGAAAAAAAACAAACTTTCTCATAAAACTACCGTACGAAGCCATTTGCAAATGCACAATATTAACTCGACCCATACAGCAATAAAATAAAAATTGTATTAATCCATAAATAAAAACCATACACTTTTTATATGAACTACCAGCAACGTGAGAATTAATATAATAAATATGATGTTTTGCAAATAATCCAGCATCACTATAAGTCCGAACCACCGAAGCGATTCCTCCTTGTCCCTTAGGATCAGTACCAATCATGGCAATGGCTTTACTCATGCTACCCCTTAATCTCATTTACAATCCATTTAAATTTTCCAGCTTTAGTTCTTGCTATTTCTTCAACACATATCACATCAACTTCTAAGTTTTTATCAATATGTTTAGCTACGTTAGATTTTAGATGTTCGATCACTGCTTGATCAAAACCTGGATAAGGAACGATTCGTAGCTGCCAAAATCCACAATCAATTTGTGCGACTTGTGCTTCTCTTATGAATTTTGGATCTTTAAATATAAAAGTCAGTAATGAAGTACTAACTGCATTACCATGACTATCAAATATCTGGTCGCTAATACGGCCCTGCACAGGTTCAATCCGGCGGGAAGTACGACCACAAAGACAGCTACCAGAAATCCACCGAGTTATATCTGTTAATTTATACCGCACCAATGGCATCGCTAAATTATTTAATGCCGTGCCAACAACAGCACCATAATCATTGGTAGCAACACCATCTTTATCCACAATTTCAACATAGCTATAATCTGGATCAACATGTAAATAGCCGTGTTCGCATTCACTAGCAAAAGCAATACGTTCCGCCATACCATACAAATCAATTACAGTAGAACCAAGATATTCTTGGATTAAGTCTCTTTGAAAAGAATACAATACTTCAGAACTAGTAAATACAAATGGAATTTTAATTTCCATTCCTAAATCACGAACATATTGCGCTAATATATAAGCACTAGAGGGGTAAGCCTGCAGCATATATGGTGAAAAATTTTTTAATTGCTCAATCATTGATGGAGCAAAATTTGGTTTCAAATGACGTGAAGATAATATCAATTGATTATTAAGACGGTTATGACGCCAAAAAGGTGGTTTAGATTGCTCTAATGGAACCACAATATCGCCACGTAATACGGCTCTAGGCATGCCATCCTTGAATCCAAACCATCGCCAATGACGTTTTACAAAGGCGTTTTCCCATACAATTGAATCAAGACTACGATATACATCGAGAGGGCTCCCTGTCGAACCGCTCGTAACTCCTGAGGCATACCATATACGTTTCATAGGATAATAATCTTGCCTTTTTTCTACTAAATCGGCTTTAGAGACTATTGGAATCTCAGCCAAAACTTCAATCACGTTATCTTCGGTTAACTTAAATTTTGACAAATACTCGTATGCAGGTAATTTTTGCGCCGCAACTAAAGTTGCAAGTAATTTACTCCGAATTATTCGATGATGTTCTTCAAAATCCAAAGATTCTCGTTGCAATAATTTCGAAACACGAGCCTCAGTAATAAAATTGTCTCTTAAAATGTACTTCGCTGTTTCTTTAATCAAAAATGACATACGCGCCCCAAAACCACAAAACAAACACACACAATAAAAACAATTAAAAAAATTCAAATACAATACAAGAAACTACAAAAACTGAAGCCACCTTAAAACCAATCACAACCATTTAAAACACTACGAAAAAATTAAAATTTAATTAATCTTGATACAAATAGTCCCATCAAAAGAACTTAGCATCATCAACAGATGCAGCGGCTATGGTGATCATAAATCCATTATCAACAGCTAACTTTTATTACTCTTTTATTAACCAGAAAGAAAAAAATTAATTACTCACAACCATCACTGAACGATCAACAAGGATACTTTCCATCCCATGAAAAATATCAACAACCTAAAAAAAAAGCTTAATCGTACGCAACTAAATAGCCATTCTGGTATTAATAGAAATCCTGCATTCCTCTATAAAATTTACACATCAATTTATTTTTATACTTTTAGCATTCTACATAACCTACTAAGTCCCACCCAATAAAATTACAACAACTGTAACAAAACACTTTGTTAATAAAATCAAAAACTAATCGCTTTATCAGCAATAAGCAATTGTGACCGACCAAAATCAAATGTATAACTAGGCTTACTTGATAAACAATCTAAATTAATTACATGCACGAATTGTTGTTCAAGCGCTAAGCCATAAGATACCCGCAGATGCCAAACAGGAGGAATTGAGTTCACTTCAGGCAGAACATCGTAGCCACTCGTTTGAACCGCATTAGTCAATTCTGGCCAAACCGTATTAATACAAATTGGCTTATCTTTATTTGGCAAAATATATTGCTGTGGCATCGAGAGATCAAATGCTTCATTCGCATGTAGATTCCACTCAAATTTTCGCGCCACCGGTGATTTGAGCTTGTCCCATACCACAATTAAATTTTGATCCCGCAAAAACCAAATCCGGCGTAATGCTTGGCTTAATTGACCGCCATAAGCTTGCTTGGCATCGCCCTCGACCATATCGATATTATCTGCAAATTGATATTGAGTAATTTGGCCTTTGGCGGCCATGCCCCCCATATCATCATCAACGATCTGACCTTTACCACCATCAAATGTAATGCCATTGTGCGCTTTGGTTTGCCGATACCATTGATAAAAATGCTTTGAGCCATACCAATCATAAACACCACTATCAACAAAGATAGGGCGGCCTTTATCTACTAAAGTAAACGTATTTTGATCGCCATGGCTGTGATTAAAGCTGCCATAAGGGCTGGATTTGAAATACAGCGAAGTCCTGCTGCGATCGGCCAATTCACTGTGCATCGCAGCCCAGCCTGTCGTCGGCAAATACAGCGAATTCACATCCGGTAAGGTATTGGCCAAGCTATCGATTGGCAAAGGCATTGGGGCTGAAAGCAAGGTACTTGGTGACTCATCACCAACTAAATTTCGATAATACCAAGCCGCTAATGGCGATTTAAATCGACTAGCATAGGCTTTTAATAATTGATTGACGGGCTTAGTCTCAGCGGCATCGCCAAACTGATGGCTTGGTGTGCCAGGCGGAACAAAATAAGCAAAAAAATCTAACATCCCTTTTGACCAAGGTTTGTCATAAAAACTCACCCCAGTCGCGATAGAAATCGGATCCCACAGCTGCAAATACACATCAGCTGAATACTCTCCGTAAGCACTACCTCCGGCATATCCGCCGTCTTCACCACCCAGCGGGTTGATATATTGCGCATAAGCTCGAAAGGTATCGCGAAACCAAATATCAGCTTCAGGCACATCGCCAACCAACAACGCAGAAATCGCGGCCACATAGCCATACTGCGTCGAGCCATGCGAATCAAATGGCCGCTGATCTAAACGCCAATAGTTATTGGCTAAATCTCGATACATATCTAATGTTCTTGATTTGGCATTGTTTAACCAAGCCGTGCGGGTAACCGAAGGCAAATCAAGTGCCAATAAATCATTCGCCTGCACTAGCCCCCATGCAATGGCACGAGTTGCTTGGTCTTGATTTTTAAAGTGGGTAGACCCCTTTAAATTCAACGCTATCAGTCCATTACCACGCCGTACTGCTTCGGAAAAATAGCGCGGGTCACGAGTAATTTGCCAAAGTAAGGCACTATTACGTAATTGAGCTGTTTCTGCATTCACCCGCTGACGAATATTGGTTAAAGAAGCAGCCCAAGCGGACTCATTCACACTTGCGGCAACCAATGGCATATCTGCATCAGTCAAAATGGCTTGCTGCATATAGCGATCAACATCATTACGCAGGCCAAGTACTGCATTAGCCCGAGTTGAATTAACTTGCTGCCGCCAAACCTCTATCCCTGCGCTACTAATCGGCAGAGACTTTGGTCTAGATTTGGCTTTTAAACGGCTTAATAACACATTGTATTCTGGGACAAGAAAAACATCCGCATTGACGCCGATGGTAAATTTGCGCCAATCACTCCAAGCGGCCCCCGCCGTAGTCGTTCGCACTCGCCAAGAATACGTATCTGCAGCAAAAATTTGGCTCGGCAGCAGCCAGTTTCGCGCCACCGTATAGCTAGAACTTTTGCCTTGACTACTCAATAATTGAACTTCATACCCTGATGGAATTCGATCCGGCTGCGGCCAGCGAAATTGCGGTGGATTTTGTTTAATTTCAGCCTGCTGGCTAGGAAATGCTTTTACAGTGAGGGGATCAGTAGTATCGATCCAATCAGCAAAGGAATAACTCGCAATTAAATAAAAAAATACCAAATAAAATAAGCGCATAAATATTCCTGTGTTTAATACTGGTCTAACGGTGCCCGATTATAAACATCAGGAATACAATTTGATTTAGTGAGCCCCCCCGGATTACCAGATACCACAGAATAAGCGGGCACATCAAAATTAATGAAAGTACCACCCGCGATACGACTACCTCGCCCAATACGAATTCCACCCACAATAATTGCATGTGGGCCAATCCAAACTTCATCTTCAACAATTGGGTAACCGGTTATACGTTCACCATCGGCATTAATTTTATCCAATCGACCAATCGTAACACCATGAAAAATAGTCACATTCTGCCCAATAATGGCTTTTTCATTAATGACTGCCCCCCATGCGTGGGTGAAAATGAAACCACCTCCGATTTGAGTTCGCCATGAAAAATCAATTCCCGCAAAACCAGTCGCAATACGATGTAGTAAATTAAATAAAGGTTGCACTAACCGACCTAATGTATTGCGAGTATTAACATACTGACAAAGTCGCATCGTTACTACCGGCCTAAATGTGCGATAAAAAACAAAACCCTTAATTATTTTTAAAATACTAAAACAGCCAAAAACTCGAAACGCATCGTATTTTAAGTTACTCATCGGTGAAGACATTTTTTAATAAACCTATTCAATGTTTTTTATTCTTATAATTTTAGCGGGTATACCAACTACAACCGCATAATCTGGAACATCATTTACAACTACAGCATTTGCTCCAATATCTACGTAGCGGCCTATTTTTATAGGGCCTAATATCTTTGCACCAGAACCGATTATTGTATTTTCGCCAATCGTTGGTACTGCATAGATTTTGCTACGACCACCAATCGTGACATTTGTACCAACAACAACACCATCGCCAATAATAACTCTAGGATGAATTACAATTCCTAAACCTTGATATCCAAATATTACATTCTTACCAACCTGTGTTGAGGCGGGAAGCACAACAGAAAAAACTATTCTATTAACGTAATAAATTAATTTAGGAAAAAAAGGAATACGATATCGACTTAGTAAATTAGCCAACCTAAATAACTTTAACATAAACACACCATTAAATTAATTCACGATACCTAGAATAAACTTGCTCAGATAATACGGCGTAATTTCTATTAGTTAATACATAGGATCTAGCTTTAACTGACATTACTTCTCGAACATCAGGCATATGCCATAAATCAACAATAGCATTTACAAATGAATCAACATTCATTTCAACACACACACCTGCCCCACTCTCTTCCAATACTAATTTTTGATCAGGAATATCGTTGCCAACACATGGAATGCCACACGCTAGGTATTCGACAGCCTTTGTTGGAGAGGACACATCAAACAACTTCCCTCTAGGTATAGGTGACAAGCCTATGTCAGCATTGGATAGTAACGATATACCTTCATTTTGAGGCAACCAACCAGTCAGCTCTACACACCCTGCGATACCCCTCGTCTCAATTTCAGAACGAAACCAAGATTGCTCACTCGATGTAAGCCCACTCCCCACGATAAGTAATTGAGCATCTGGTATATATTTCCGAACTCCTACTATCACGTCCAACAAAAAGTCTGATTGCCGTGATTTAGCAATCGTCCCTAAATAACAAAGTCTTAGTGGCTGATTTTTTTTATCTGCCAAATCAGGATTCAATGCAGAAAACATTTCTAAATCTACGCCCATAGGAACAGCCATTATTTTTTTTTCAGGCATACCAATCAAACAAAATGCTTTTTTCATTGCATTACTTTGCACAAAAATACCATCACAGCAAAAAGGCATTAATTTGTAAAAAATAATTTTTGAAGAAAAATATCGCAAAAAAAGTATAGATCTCCTCAAAAAATAATTTATTTTGCATTCTAAATACACTTGTCGATGCCCTTCGACAATTGGAAATGATACCCAATAGACTAAAGGTTTATTCCATAAAAAAGACGACAGCCATGCAGCCGGCAACAATCGAATTCGATCACGAACCTGAATAATGTCGGCTGTACGTCCAAACTTTAAAAGAAAAAAAGATTCTAATAGCAAGCAATAAAATGTCTTAATCTTCCCTTCGCCGTCTGTGGAAGAAACTGATACTTCGCCAGCATTCCACTCAACGGGACTGAAATTTCCAGACTTCGATCTGCCAACCAAATGCGTAGAGACTCCTTTATTAAATAAATACTTACCAAAAAGAATTTTTACATCGACACGAAATGGTGGTAAAGCATCTCGCATCGCGAACAATATTTTCATTTTTCTAGTCAATTAAGTCGTCGTTGAATTGTTTAAGAAGATTTCATTCTGTTTTTTTCGAAATATACAATTATTTTCTTGCTGCAGCATAAAGCGAGTACCCAAGTCACCCACCATCTTTTATCCCGATAACCACGATACACTCTCAATAATTGTTGAATGCATTTGAGTCTTGAATGATTCAGCAAATTTTTTCGTGCCTCAATAATTCGAGCATAAGCTACAAATCTAAAAGCTGAATCAAGCAGTTCAGTCGAAATTTGCCCCGTTAAAGCACGCTGCTCTAAGCGTAAAAATGCGGGCCAGAGCGCCGTTTGCGTATTATTTGCACATAGGCTATTGGATATTCCGACGCGATAGGCAGATAGCTCCGCCGAGCAATGGCGTAATGAAAACCGCTCGGCTAAGCGAAACCACAAATCCAAATCTTCCGCCATCGATTCACCAATCGGAAAACAAGGCTGCATAGTGCTTAAGTGGCATCGCCAAATTGCCACTGTATTGGTGCAAAAAAAAGCACCATATTTTATTTTTTGATTATAAAAGTCAGTAACTTCTACCGAGGTATCAATTCCAGAGGTATTAAGTTGTTCAACACTCATCTGTTGAACTGCCAATCGTCGATAGGCTGTGCTATACCAGCCGTGATCTGGAAATTGCTCCGCCATACTAACAATGGTCTGTAAATACAATGGATGATATAAATCATCGGCATCTAAAAAACACACTAAATCACCGTTTGCTTTCTCAATACCAATATTTCTTGCCCTAGCCACCCCACCATTAGGTACTTGAATTAATTGAATTCGAGAATCTTGTACTTGCTTAACTTTTATAGCCCCATCATCTGTAGAGCCATCGTCGACAATCAAAATTTCAAAATTAGAATATGTTTGTTTTAAAATTGATTCTAATGTTGCAAGGATATAATCAGACTTATTAAACAAAGGAACAACGATTGAAATCAACATTCTATACACCAATAAAATTAAATCGTAGAAGTTGCTTGAATATGCCGAAGCGACCCTGCGATCACCATCAACAATAATAATTGCACCACCTGCTCCAAGCCCAACCCATGTAACGCCAATGGAACTTCACTCACACTTCGAAAAGAAATCACAATAAGCAACGCAATTGACAATCCCATACTTGAATTATTTACTTTAATTCCGAGTATTAATAACGTCGCCATATAAAAAATAAGACCAAATACACCAATAACGCCTGCACTCGCCAAAACTTGGTAAAATTGGCTATGTGCATGAACAGCGGCAGGTAAGGCATATTGCATTCGGTGAAAATCATCAAATAGACTTAAACCATATCCAAATAATGGGTGTAGTTGCCATTCACGCAGCGCAATTTGCCAAATATCAGTCCGACCCGTCATTGTGAGTAAATCACTACCTTCCCTAGTTAGCAAAAACTGATCAACAAATGAAAATTTGCCAAACATAATAAATGCACTTGCAACAAGTAGAATAAGCATTAATGCCGATAATATGCTGGCAGCAAGCGCGGGACGGCGAAAATCAAAAAAACGTTCAACTACTTGCTGGCGGTAATTGGTATAGGTCAAATAAGTTAATGCGGCCAACGTAGCTAACCAAGCTGTTTTTGATTGCGCAAGCAGTAAGCCCGCTAACCCTAAGACCCAAACAATTCGATTTATCCATGAATTACTAAAGGGCTTAACAAATAGCAGTAGTAATAAAATCACCATTAACGGCCCCATCACATTGGGATGATTTGAAAGACCAGAAAAGCGTAATGACAGCCCCGGGATCAAACCCTGATAATTGCTCCAAGTCACCATGCTCGGGTTAACTACCAAAACAATAAAACTGAAAAATACAAATAGCGCCAGAGCATTGCGCTGATGCCGTATCATATTCCACATATCATCGGATGTAGCCAATATGACGGCCACACCGACAAACAACATATACAGTTGATCGTTAGCAAAAAACGAGCGATAACCAAACAACAATGGTGAGATTAAATTTGTTGCATAAAAAACTAAATATGCAATCAGCAGCCAATACGAGCCTACTCGCTCCGAGCGTGGATTAAATACGTAGCGAACAATCCGCTCCAACGAAAATAACAAAATAAATAAATTAGTAAGGCGAGAAAACCAAATTACAATCGGATGCTTTATTTGTAACACTGGAATAATATCGGCAGATATACTTAAATCTCGACCACCAAAAATAGTAGTTAAAGCAACCACAATTAAAATAGGATAAGTCAAAAGTAGTGGCAAAGCACTATTTTCACGGCTACTACCAAAATGTAATGCGCCTTTAATTAATATTCCAACCGCAGAAACCAAAACCAGCAGCGCAACGAAATAGCCAAAATAGATTACATATTCCATTTTAATCAATCCCTAGACTTGATAGTGTTGCCACTTTGGCTTTTAAATAGTTACTTAGTCTTCCTGGACTAAACCGGATTAATAAATTTAATGCAGAAACGCCGATCAATCGAGGAAAAAGCAGCGCCATGCATATCAAAATTGCAAAGCCAACCAGTACACTAACAATTAACTTAACTAAACTGATCACCATTATGGCGATCATTACCTGCTGAACTAAATAGATGGAAATATAAACCAATAATGAAATCAACATGCCACGCGCCCATATAGGGACAAGTTGCCCAATGCCTAATCCGATCAAATGGCACGCTGTATAGCCAATCACTAACGCACGTAGGACGAGAATAAACGCGGCAACCATAGCGAATGCAGCGATACCAAAATCAGCAAAATAAATCATCAGCAGCAAGCCAATCATCACAATGGGTAATTGCAAAATAGATTCTAAATGTTTCTTTCCCGTGTTCCACAAAATAGGCGTAGACATACCCCACATAACATAAAAAGGCATCGCCAACGCGAGGATAGATAAAACCACGCCAGCGCCTACCCATTTCTCTCCATACATAACATGAATTAAATCATTAGCAATCGCAGAAAAAATAACAAAGCAAGGTAAAATCAATACCCAAATTACCGCCACAATTTGTAAGTAGGCAGTGCGCATTTTTTCTTTTTCATCTTGCAAGCGCGCACCGATCGATAAAAATGCTGGCTGTAATGCACTCAGCAATAAACCATTGGGCATAACCGCCAAATTATACGAAACCGTATACAAGCCTACGGCATGCGTATTGAGCAAGCGCCCTAGAACAATTCGATCAATATTATTGAGGAACCAATTGACTATATTAGTGAAAAACACTGTCGAGCCGATGTTCATCATGGATTTTGCATCGGAATACCAAAATAGCGGTTTAAGTGAATGTGACTTCCGAATGAACTGCAGTACCATGCCAGCAAACGATTGCATAAGCCAAGCCGTTACTAAGGCCCACACACCGTAGCCAAAAAATGCCATAGGCAAACCAATCAACACATAACCAATCACATAACTCGCTATTTGTAGTAAATTGAGTGTTTTGAAATCCAAATCTCTACGCAATAAATTAGCGGATGGCGCACTCAAAGCATTAAAAACGCACGCCAAACTAAGCCAAGAAATTATCACCGTGAGCTGCGGCTCTTTAAAAAATAAAGCAATATATTCAGAAAATATTAATAACAAACCAGCTACAACAGTCCCAAGGACAAACTGCCATGTCATGGCAAAACGAATATCCTCTTCGGTGACTTCTTTTTTCTGTACTAAGCCCCATGCCAAGCCAAAATCAGCGAGAAAATTGCTGAACAGCATGACCAACATACCAAGCGCAAATAATCCATAGACTTGAGGCCCTAAAAATCGCGCCAGAATAATTTGAACTATTAGTTGGATGAAATATTTTGATAACGTCCCCAATAGTGCCCAATGTACAGCTGATTTTGATCTTTCTCCTAAACTCACAAATCACCCGCAAGGCGCACTGCCATACCTTTATCTAGTGACTTTATTAATTCGCGAATAAATGAATCTTGAATTGCAAATGCCGATTTTTGATTTTTATCAATTGTGGAAACGCGAATCAAATAGCCATCAAGAACATTACCGTTCCATTTATTTATTATTTCTTTGGTTTTCTTTTCCACATTGCCACGGACTACCTCACCTGATAATGTGGTCCAATACGTCACAGGTTCAAATCTTTCTTGTGAATGATTCGTCATTACACGGCGTACGCGTAGGTCTTTATTAGCAATAAAAATCGAATCATCTTTACTTGAATCAATAACAAAACCTTGAGCCGGATAACAAACCTCAGGGTAATGTAACGCATTCCCCTCGCGTTGATCTTCACCATAGGCAATCACCAACATAATTCGATCGCCTTTATTATTGACATATGTACGACTTAAAACATCTGAATATAATTTATTAACACTAGCCTCTAATTCTGGGTTGATAACTACATTCGTATTTTGTACCTCTTCAGTCCATTCCCCAATTTTTGTTGGTATTGTCACCACCAATTTTTCTGGTGCAGAAAAATAAATCTTTGAGTCTTTAGATGTCAGATACCATGTAAACAAAGCAGAAAATAGCATTAAAAAGCAAAGGATTGTATGAGTAATGAGCTTATTGTTCATTTTTCTTATCCTTTAGAAACAAACCCAGCATCATATCCAACGCAAACATTCCAATTAATGCAATCGCAAATAAAGCCATGCCAGCAAAATCATGAATAAAGCCCTGCCCTGCTGCATCACCAAAATGATAAGTCACTAAAATCAAAGTCATTACACGAATAATATTGGCAGCAAAAGCAATTGGAATAATTGCAAGGATCAATAGTGTATTGCGAATTTTGCTGCTGTGATTGGTGATGTAAACATACAAAGACCCCACCGCTAATAGGCTAAACATTGAATGCATGCCCGAGCAGGCATCGGCCACCAATAATTGATATTGCCCAACCGTAATCAATACGCCACTGCGCGCCACTGGGTAGCCGGCAGCATAAAGTAATACTTCGGCAATGTGTGAGACTTGGCCTTTTAATGCCCCAGTTAATGCATCGACAATTGATCCTGGTAGCGGAATCAAAAACAGCATAAAGATAATGGCAAACCATGCTATTGAGATCGCTCGCCAGCCTTTGCTAATCAGTAATAAACCGCAAACCAAGGGGATAAAAGCGCCAATTTCAAATATCAATATCTCTTGCGATCGGCCTAATATATAAAACAATAAGGCGATAATAACCAGCGCAAAACCTATTATTGGATTTGATTTTGCATCAATTGCAGCAATTTGGCTTTTTAATTGCCAAAATAACCAAATCACAATCGCTAAAATAATTGGCCCGTGTGCTTGATCATCATTTTGCCAAATTCCTTTGCTTAGGGTAATGATAGTTGGAATTGCTAGCGCAAGAAATCCAATCAATATTAGAATATTCTGTTTAAAAAAAACGGCCAAATTAAATTGGCCATTTTTAATTGCAATATTTTCATATTCCATCATCACTCTTCCTGTGATAAGACACAACCGAGCAAAGTCGCACTTGCTGATTGCAATTGTGATTTAGCGGATTCTAGCCCTTTCACTGGTGTTTTATTACGGCTGGCCACCAAGATCGTGCCTTTAACACGTGAAGCAACTAATTGCGCATCCGCGGCATCTTTTAATGCGCTAGTGCTATAGATCACTACGTCATAAGCTTGTGCTAACTCAGCAACGATATTACTGAATACGTCTCTTGAGAGTAGTTCTTGTGGATTTGGCGCTGTCGTACCAGCCGTTAAGATTGATAAATCCCTAAACTCACTAATGCGCTGTACTGCCTCTATACCACTACGGCCGACTAAAATATCACTTAGGCCTTTACGGTTTTCTACCGCAAAAAGTTGGTGTTGCACGGCATTGCGTAAATTAGCGTCAACCAACAAAGTGTGTTCACCCAATTGCGAAAATACAATCGCTAAATTGGCGGCCAAGATATCGCAGGTGTTATTGCCGTCGTAGGAGGCTAATGCCACCGATTTATTTCCACCTTCTACCCAACGTAATAAAATTTGGCTGCGTAAGCTACGTAATGCTTCAACCCGCGAATCAAATGGTGAATAAGCCGCGACCAACTTTTGGTCGACGGCACTTTGCCCTGCGACGAGGTAGGCGTATTCAAATTGCTGCGCCAATACATCTTGGATGTCATTTTCGGTGACAAATCCCAATTTGATGGCGGCTTCACCAAAACGGCCACCAGTTTCTTTCTGTAGTCTTAAAATCTTTTCAGCTTGTTGCGCATTAATTTTGCCATTAACTAATAATTGCTGGCCGATATTGCCTTTGATCACTTCACTGGCGATTGGATCAGGAATTGCATTCATGCTGGGGCTCCTACTTTAAAGCCAAATCGGCGTTTCTTTTTGGGAGGCAATAAATCAGCTAAGACTGTCAGCCCTAGCATGGCTTCAATATCATCTTTGGACCGAATACGCCGATCAGCTAATTCAGCCAACATTGCAAATCCAATCGCCAATAATCCGCCAACAAACATCGCCAAAACGAGGTTCAGCAACGTTTTGGGACTGGAATATTTCATCGGCTCAGGCGCTGATTTAATGATCGAAATATTACTTTGATCAGAGCGACTCTCTAGCATGGTTTGGCTAAAGCGTTGCAATGCTTGGTCGTAGCTGCGCTGAGCACTATCCACATTGCGCAGCAACACATCGATTGCTGCACGCTGTGACTTTAAATCTAATACTTTTTCTTTTTGTGTTTGTAATGCGGCATTGAGTGAGGCTTGGCGTGATGCCGAATTGCCTGCTGCACTATTGAGGCCACCGGCGTATTGCGCCATCAGTTCATTCAACTGGCTGCGCGTTGCATTCAGCTCAGCCATTGCCTGTTGGTTATGGGGATGATTGGCACCATTTTTTTCCGACAGTTGATTGTATTTGGCCTCTTGCACTGCGAGCTGGCCTTTCAACTGCTGAATCAATGGATTGTTTAATACATCCGGTGCAATATTTCCGCCACGAGCACGTGATTGTGCGTCATAGGTTTGCGATTGCGCGCCGACCACTTGGCTAGATAATTCATTAAGGCGTTGAGTTTCAACATCTAAACGCTCGTCTGAACCAACAATGCCATGGGTTTGCTGATATTCAGAAAGTTTATTCTGAGCTTTTTCTAAATTACTTTGTAATGATTTAAGCTGCTCTTGGAAAAACACATTATTTTGCTGCGCGGCGGCGGTTTTAATATCAATCGTGGTGCGGATATACGCTTGTGCAAAATTATTTGCCAATGCAGCAGCAAATTTTGGATCTGTTGCGGTGTATTCCAAATTAATGATATTACTTTCTCGGCTTGGCTTTACGTCCAAACCTTTTAGCAATGATTCGGCGAACCAATTGCGAATATCACCCTTGCCTTGTGTTGCCTCTTGAAACTGCGCTTGCGCCTCCGGCAACCGGGCAAAACCTAAAGTATCCACCACTTTTAGTGCCGTATTCTGGCTAGAAATCATCTCAACTTGGGTCGCCATATAGCTAGGCGCCATATATCCAGCGATCTGTTGCCCACTCACAGGATCTGCTGCTTTCACATCTATTGCTAATGTAGCTTCTGCGGTGTATTGCTTAGGGAGCAATACACTGACAAGCAATGTTGTCAGTATTACGACAAAGAACACCGAGATTGCGATCCATTTTCTAGCGCGCAGGATGTTTAATAATTGTTCAAAAGTCATCAAATTTACTCAGCAATAATTAAGGGCGCGATTAAAACCAGCTTTCTTGCACATAAACGGTATCGCCTTCACGAATGAAGTCGGACAGTTTTGCCGAAAGTTTTTCTATTTGTCCTTCTGCTGTAGCACGATGAATTTGCATGCTGCGCTGCGATGCACGTGGATTAAATCCACCAGCGAGTGAGATCGCTTGCATTAAGGTCATTTTCGGTTCTAAGCGAAAAGCGCCGGGGCGATTCACCTCGCCATACACATAAAATTGCTGGGCTCTTGGTATATACACCGTATCGCCATTCATAATTTGAATGTGGCGTTTTTCAGGATTGGCTAATTGCGTCAGTTTGCTCAGTTCATACTCAATGCGTTGCTCACCACGCAAGATCACCACCTTGTCACCGCCATTCGGACTTATCCCCCCGCGATAGCCAGTAAATCAATGATATTAGTGGCACTATCGAGCGCATATCTGCCCGGTTTATTCACTTCACCCAATACCGCCACCCTTTGGCTGCGGTATTGCACAATTAGAACATTGACATTTGGCTTTTTAATGAAATTACCTTCAATTAATTTTTTAGCAATTAATGCCTCAGCTTGCGTGTAATCTAAACCCTCGAGTTTCACCACACCAATTAAAGGAAAAGCCAAAGCCCCTTCATTATTGAGCTGAACCTCGGTGGTCAAATCAGGGTGGTCATAAACTTGGATTTTCACCACATCGCCTGAGCCCAAAACATAGTCACCTTTCGGCTGGGCCCAAGAAATGGCAGTTAGCAGACTTAGCAAGCTAAAACACAGCAGCATGCCTAATTTTTTAATCATTATTTCAATCCTTTTAATCCAGCTTTAAGGCTTTCATCAACTGCCGAGGCATTCAATGCACCGGTAGCAGGAGCCGCCACAGGAGCTGAAGCAAATTTTTGTAAGTACTCAATTTTTGCCGTAGCTCGTAAAGCTTTAAGTTTGGTTTTTGCGTTTTCTTGTGCGTCATTAGTGCTCAAATAACGCTTAATTAAAGGCTCAGCCTCAACCGGCGTTACAGGCGCAGGTTGGCTATTCTTTAATTGTAAAAGCATCGTTTTGTTACCTTCATTCATCGACAAAATATCGCCCTGCTTCATTGCGACAAATTTAGGTAGCATTTGCATTGGTAATTGCTCTGCTGCGCGGCTGCCTTCATTGGTTTCAAATGGAATCTTAGCGGCATCTAGGATGGCTTTGACTTGCATCGGCGTTACAGCACTATCTAGCTGAGCAATGATTTCATCATTGAATTTATCCTTATCCAACAAAAACATTACAAATTCATAGTTTTTTCTATCTGCAAATAAACCTGAATTTTTTGCATAAAAATCATCAATTGCCGTTTTGCTTGGTTCCGCTGGTTTACCAATCACACGCTCTGCGGCAGCTTGCGCTAAAATTTGGCGTTTAGCCGCTTCAATCGCTTGAACAATATTTGGTTCACGGTCGAGCTTTAACTCGGTTGCTTTATTTACCAATAATTCTTGATCAATAAGTTGATCTAATACTTGCTGTTTTTGCTCAGCTGTCGCTTGTGGCATTTGGCCCAAGACAAAATTCAGCTGATGTACGGTAATCTCAGCATCGTTAACTTTGGCGAGGACTTGGCTAGGTGATTTTTTTTCATCTTTATCATTACATGCAGTGAGTAAAAATAAAGTTGAAAGAGCAAGTGCTACTATGCTTAATTTTTTCATATTTATTCCTCAAAGTTTAACGTGTTATTTTCAAAAAGCATTTTTGTCTCGGAACATACCCGTTGCCGTCCGCCAAATAATCTTTAAATCAAGCCAGACCGACCAATTTCTTAAATACTCTAAATCGTATAAAATTCGACCTTGCATTTTTTCTAAAGTATCAGTTTCCCCACGAAAACCATTTACTTGCGCCCAGCCAGTAATACCTGGCTTCACCTTATGGCGAATCATGTAACCTTTAATTAACTTTCTGTATTGCTCGTTATGTGCATTCGCATGCGGCCGTGGACCAACAATACTCATTTTCCCTTGTAATACATTAATAAATTGTGGCAATTCATCAAGTGATGTTCTACGAATAAAGCCACCAATTGGTGTAAGTCGCACGTCGTTCTTTTTGGCTTGAATCACTTGATCGCCATTTTCCATCACCGTCATCGAGCGAAACTTATAGACCAAGACACTTTGCCCATCTTCACCATAACGCTTTTGTTTAAAAAAGATAGGGCCAGCCGAGGTCAATTTCACAGCAATGGCGATGATCAGCAGAACGGGCCAAATCATGAGCAAAATCAGCAACGACAGAACGATGTCTGTAATCCTCTTCACCAAACCGTTAAGCCCTAAAAAAGGACTTTCACAAATAGCAACCACCGGCATACCGGCTACATTATCAAATCTGGCATTAATCAAATCAAAAACAAATAAATCCGGAATAAAATAAATCGAAGCCGTACTATCTTTTAAATAATCTAGCAAATCCATCACCCGAGGTTGTGACGTCATTGGTAATGTAATATAAATTTGATGTACCGTATTTTCACAAAGAAATTTAGGAAATACACTCAGATCACCAAGAATTTCTTCCGAATTAATTCCATCTAACCTTGAAGCATCTCTATCTTCAAAAAATCCTAAAAAATCCATCTTTAGAAAAGTATGCTGTTGAATATTTTTTGCCAGAATTTGGCCTGGCTTATTCGCACCAATAATCAATACTTTTCTAACATTATTTTGCCGTGGATGCAGCACAAATAGTCTAAATAGCAAATGAGTTAATATCAAAACTAGAGGAGCTACAACTGCCCATGTTAGATAATAAGGTGGGTACATATAAGAGCTAAATCCTGATACTTGCCCTATCAAAAATAAGCTTAATAATACACACCCCCATTCAAGCGCAAAACGCCCCAAGCCTAACAATGGCCTAGAATAACCAGGAACAAATAAAAATATGCCATCTAGCAAAATTGCCGTAAGCAAAAAAGCTAAAACGCCAAATACAAACTCAACACCATCAATTGCAACTTCAAAAGGAATGGCT
Source organism: Deefgea piscis (assembly GCF_019665785.1). Classification (NCBI taxonomy): domain Bacteria; kingdom Pseudomonadati; phylum Pseudomonadota; class Betaproteobacteria; order Neisseriales; family Chitinibacteraceae; genus Deefgea; species Deefgea piscis. The sequence continues at coordinate 1,072,765 of NZ_CP081149.1, read as the reverse complement.
AGTGCATACAGCGTAGCTACAACTATAAATGGATCTAAGCAGAGTTTAAAAAAACCAATAACTGGGGACGAATTACTAAATTCGCGAAAACGGTCCCCCAACAAGCTTGGCGGCTGCAAAGTTTGATCGACACTATTAACTGGCTGTAAAAGAATTTTATCCGGAACATCTTGATGCAAGGTAGTTACATCCTATTTATGATATAAATCAGAAATTATATTTTAACGACACACCAACTTGCTCGTCGTTGTAATCAAACTGGTTAATTTTTTCATTTCTTAATTCAAATTGAACATAAGATTGAACCATCATGCTGCGTAATATTTGGTAATCGTAGGACACTCGAAAAGTGTCATAAACAGAATTTTGCGTCACAATACCAAGAGATGTTTCTGTTTCTAACTGCCGATAGTTATATCGAGCTCCCAATTTTGATTTATCTGTAACTGCCCAATTCGCAGCTAAATATGCCGTTCGTTCCAAATCTCGGCCAATAATATTGCTTCCAAATGAATCAAATTTTTGCCCGGCACCTGTGCTTAACGTTGTTTTTGCTGTTACAGCCCACATTAAATCAATATTTGCGGTTGGCTTGGTTTGTTTAGTGCCATTAAATTGTGATTTCCATTGGCTATAACCGGCGGTTAAATTGGCATTAAATTTATCAGATACCGGCCAATTCAACCCCAAACTCGTATTTTGATCTGAATAGCCTCGCAAATTAGCAGGGATAAAAAACAAAGGCTCTGTATAATTATATTTAGACCAGTTATGTAGCAAGGTCAGGGCGAATCCTCGATCTGACATATACCGCAAGCCACCGCCGAATTGTCGATCATTCGCATTTTGATTCTTTCTTACATCATGGTTTTCTTCGGTATACGATGCGTTCGCAACTAAAGCCCAATTACTCAATAGCCGCCAGTTGCCATTCCAATTGGCTCGATTGGTTTTGACGGTATCAACGACGGCGACACGTACGTCGTCAAACGAGGACAATTGACGGCTAGATGACACAGATAGATTGCCATTCCATTGATTGCCCACGACCCAATCCCAGCCTAAGCCCACATTCCAAGCGGGGTTATTTAGCTCATCAAAAACCAAGTAATGCGCCTGTGAAAAATCAGCCATTGCATAGAATTTTTGCCGGCTCACAGGCAGATCAACCCGTCCCCCGACGCCTACGGTAAAGCTTGAGTCACCTTTTTGCTGGTGTTTACGTGTTGAGTTATTTTGTTGCGTGTCCGATAAGCGAAACACGTTCGAGTCATAAACATAAGCAATATTTGTAAATAATTTGACCGTATCTTCAGGATCAGAAGCAGCTTGTGTATTACCGATGGCCAGTACACTCAATAGCAACAAATTCTTTTTCATCATTACCGGTTTATTCCAAAAATAGAGTGCCAGACACATTATCAATACAAAGTTTTAAGATTTAATTACTTATTTACAAACCAACTGCGAACTATACCACTGTCATTGATTACTGTGAATTAAATACAACTATGGCTATTTAGTAATTTATCATAATCTAATATCTATCAAAGCTTGTTAATAGTCAGTTGCAAACTTACCAAATACCTAGTTAAACGTTGAATTTTACGTAAACTTGCGCCATGCTGATCGCATAAGCCACATTTTGGATTGTATAAATCTTGCTTTTTTTTAGGCTAAATCCATCGTTTTCAGTCGCATGAACACGAAGTGCTCGGCACGAAAAGCGGTTAGCAATGTTTGCTAACTTATTGACCTATAACTGATATTGTCTATTTGATAGCTTTTCTCTATCAACAAAACGACTATCATCAAAATATAATACTCGTACTCAATGAAATTTAATTTTATAGCCTTACTTTGCCTAGTTTGCTTGAATTCGCACGCATCAATAATTCAGCACCATGCGGTTATTGACTCGCCGTCGATCTCAGTCCTATCGGGTGAACAGCAAAATGGTTATGCGGCGATTGAGTCGCTATTTACCAACAATACAATGTCGGCACAGGATGCTTTGTCGGGGAGTTTGGTTTCTTTTGTCGATTCACCCGCTTTTGCAGGTGCGCCCGAGCGAAGAGCAACACCTAGCGATTTTTCTGTACTGAACGACTCAGCCCCAACTCCACCGATTCCAGAGCCTGAAACCTATGCGCTAATGGGTATTGGGCTATGTGCTTTACTGATGGCACGCCGCAGACGTAATCAGTAATCAAAATACTCAGACGAAAAAAAAGAAGGGATATCCCTTCTTTTTTTCGCTCTAATCACGATAACTGAGTAAGTATCAGCGCCGTGCCATACAGGTTTCGTAGCGCCATAAAACGCGTTTGGCAAACCATTCAGTGGTTAGTTTTCGCGTGATTTTGGGGCTTTTTAAATCGATTTGCGGTAATGCAGCACGCGGGAAAGTCTGGCCATTTTTTTCTGCAAGTGCATAGGTTTTTTTATACAGCTCGGTTTGACCAAAGCCAGATAATTTTTCTAGTTTCAGATCACGTAAAATCGCTTCATTACTCATGCCCAATTGTTTAGCTAGTCGATAAAGGGCCGTTTGCGTGCTACTTGTGCCTGTCGGGGTGCCATTGCTATAGCGGAGTAAATCGCCGTCTTGCTCTAGAGCTTGTCCGGTGAGTTTAGAAACCAGCTGTTGAAATGCGGTATTGCGACTGGCGTAGCGTCCGGCATTGTAATCAGCAAAGCGATACACCATATCGGTATAGGGCGCTGGGTATTGCAGCAAAATGGCTAGACCGAAATACGTCCCACCTCGACGCGTAAACACTTCACTGCGTACGCTACCCTTCATTGCATAAGGATAAGGCCATGCCTTAACGTGGCCCTGCGCAAATTCAACGCTCACTTGCATTGGACCGCCGGTACGAATCGGATTTTTCATATTGAGTGGCAAATTAAGATTTTCAGCTTCATCGGCCAAATCCTCAAATAAGGCATTCATTTCACGCTCGGTGCGTAGCGAATCAATTCGAGCTTTGTAACTTTGTCCAGTTGGTGATTTTTTAAGTAATGCCGTTTGCACTGCAATCAATGGAATATGGTATTTCGCTGCTCGATCGCCAATCGCGCTCCAGACAATTTTCGGCAATCCCGGTACCGTTGGATCGCCCTGCCAGCTTGATTCTTGCTCAATCGTTGCTGCTGCCGCGCAGAAATAAGCGGCGGTGTACGGCAATTTTAATGCTGTAAAGGCATCCAAAATATCGGCCGACCACCCTGCTCGCTCGGGCATTTTGGCTGGCAATAATTGATTTAATAAAGCGCGAGCTTCTTGCACACTCAATGGTTTTGCGGTCGCAACCGGCGCAGGAGTCAATATCGGCTCGATGACGACAGCAGGGATTGGTGTTGCAGTGGGTGTGGGCGTTGGCAAGGCCACTGGCGTCGTTGACGCAGTCGGCGTGACGACCGGCAAAGGCGCCGCAGTTTGCTGCGGTGAAGGTGTCGCACAGGCGGCCAAGGTCATGCTGATGGCTAATGCCCCCAGACTACGTAAATTCATGTTCTAACTCATTTTATTTTCTTAATCGCGCAGCTTAAAAAATCCGCCTCAGAACAGCAAGCAAAAATACAAATGGTTACCCATATTTAAGCTTGCAATCACGCTGAAACACTCAAAAATGCTCGCTTTGATATGCAATTTTTTCAGCATCTTTATTGCCCAGATTTGGCTTCTTTTTTTTATTTTCCACCCCTTTATTAGCAATCTACAGGCTTACCGCACTAGGGATGTAGTGTATTTATTTTCACTACATTAGTTTGATATAAATCAATTTTGCGTTGCTGATTACGGTTTAGCATACCAAATCGATGAGAAATTCATCACCTAATCCGATTAGCATCGTTGCGGAGGCATCATGAGTCAGGTTTTGGTTGTTGGTAGTATTAATATGGATTTAGTCGTTCATGTCGCGCAGTTTCCCCGCCTAGGAGAAACGCTGTTTGGGCAGTCTTTTGCCACCTATCACGGTGGTAAAGGCGCGAATCAAGCGGTTGCCGCAGCGCGATTGGGGGCTCAAGTGACAATGATTGGCCGCGTCGGTGACGATGCTTTTGGTCAAGAACTCATCACAGCCCTCGCCGATGAAGGCATCAATACTGAATGGCTTAGTCAAAGCAAAAACCAAGCAACCGGCATTGCCGCCATCACCCTTGCCGGTAGCGAAAACGCCATTATTGTTGTTCCAGGGGCCAATGCCGATCTAAGTCCTGCCGACTTACTCGCTGCTGAAGCGGCATTTATCAATGCCGATGTGGTGCTGGCCCAACTTGAATCACCGATGGCCACGATCGAGATGGCTGCACAGCTCGCCGCACGTCACAACAAACCCTTTATTCTCAATCCAGCACCAGCAATGCCTTTATCCAAAGCCTTGCTAGAACAAGTGAGCTTACTCACGCCCAATGAATACGAGCTAGCTGCAGCATTAGGTCTTCCCGAGGCCGATTGGCAGGCCAGCCTAGCGGCTCATCCGGGTAAAGTTTTAATGACCGCCGGCCAAGACGGCGCTTATTACACCAATGCCAACGGCGAACTACAACAGCAAGCCAGCTTTAAAGTAACGGCAGTCGATACCACTGGCGCAGGTGACACATTCAATGGCGCATTGGCCGCGTTCTGGCATTTGGGCTTAGCCGAGGCCAGTAAAATGGCGTGTGCGGCAGGCGCTTTATCGGTGACTCAAGCTGGCGCACAAGGCGGTATGCCCACTTTAGCGCAATTACAGGCTTTTTTAGCCGCCAATGATGCTAAGGAGTTGCTATGAAAAAACATGGACATCTCAACCGAGATATCAGTCGGGTGCTGGCCAGTATGGGCCATACCGATTGCATCGTGATTGCCGATTGTGGCTTACCGATTCCACCACATGTTGAATGTATCGATTTATCGATTGAACTGGGCAATCCGGCTTATTTCACCGTATTGGATAGCATTTTGGCCGACTTTCAAGTCGAACGGGCGGTACTTGCCAGTGAATGTCAAAGCCTTAATCCTGCAGTCGCCAGCCAAGCTGAAACCATGCGCCAACAAGGCGTAAAGATTGACTTTGTAGCGCATGAACAATTCAAACAGTTAAGCCACCATGCACGCGCCATTATTCGTACCGGTGAAGCCAGCCCTTACGCCAATATTGTGCTGTATTCCGGCGTTATTTTTTAGGGGGCGGCATGTTGATTAAAATGAGTGGCATCAGCAAAGCCTTTGGCCCGGTCAAAGTACTTGAGAACGTTGAGTTTTCGCTCGAACGTGGTCAAGTCCATGCCTTAATGGGTGAGAACGGCGCTGGCAAATCAACACTGATGAAAATCTTATGCGGCGTGCACCAAGCCGATCAAGGTCAAATCGCAGTGGATGGTAAAACGGTCAAAATCCACAGCACCAATGATGCAGAGCAGTACGGCATTGCGATTATTCACCAAGAGCTCAATCTCATCCCGCAATTATCGGTGATGGAGAATATGTTTTTAGGGCGCGAGCCGCAACGCTTTGGTGTGATCAATAGCATCAAAATGCGCGAGCAATGCTTGGAATATCTGCAATTGCTTGGCATTGAAAATCTCGATCCCGATATTGAAGCTGGGCAATTATCGATCGGTCAGCAGCAAATGGTCGAAATCGCTAAAGCCCTATCGCTCAATGCCCAAACGCTGATTATGGATGAGCCGACTGCGGCCCTTTCTGAGCGCGAAACTGAAAAACTATTTGCCATTATTGCCGATTTGAAATCCCGCGGTGTGGGCATCGTTTACGTCTCACATCGAATGGAAGAAATCTTTAAAGTCTGCGACAAAATTTCAGTACTACGCGACGGGCAGTTTGTTGGCGAGCGCGAGATTGTAAAAACCAATTTTGATGAAATTGTACGCATGATGGTCGGTCGTGAGATCGGCGATCGCTTTCCAGTGCGCAACGCCCAATTGGGTGAAATTCGACTTAAAGTCAGTGATTTAGCCGACGCCAGCATTAGCGGTATTAATTTTGAAGTGCGGGCCGGAGAAGTGCTCGGTATTGCTGGCCTGATGGGTGCTGGGCGCAGTGAGATTCTGAAAACCATTTTTGGGATTAACCGAAAAGTAGCCGGCCGCATCGAGCTTGATGGCCAAGCGCTCATTTGTAATCAACCCAGTGACGCCATCGCCGCCGGTATTGGCTTTGTCACCGAAGATCGCAAAAACCAAGGTTTAGTGCTGGGTATGTCAGTCCGTGAAAATGCCACCTTAGCCAATTTATCGGCCCATGCCAGCTACGGCGTTATCCACCATGCGCGGCAAATGCAAGTGGTGCAGCGAGAAATCGACCGTATGCATATTCGAACTCGCGACGCCGAGCTTGAAGTGCAATCGCTCTCAGGTGGCAATCAACAAAAAGTCGTGTTTGCCAAATGGTTGGGGATTGCGCCAAAAGTATTACTGCTGGACGAACCCACTCGCGGTGTCGACGTGGGTGGCAAAGCCGAGATTTACCAAATTATTAATGAATTAGCCCAATCAGGTGTTGCGATTGTCATGGTCTCGTCTGAGCTACCCGAAGTCTTGGCCTTAAGTGATCGAATTTTAGTGATGCACCAAGGTCGTCAGGCTGGCATTTTTAGCCAAGCATCCGCCGAAACCATTATGACTGCCGCAACAGGAGGTTTGAAATGAACGTACAACAAAAAGCCACACTCCAAAAATTAGGTCCTTTTTTGGCACTCTTAGTCTTAGTCGCTGGCTTGGCCATCACTAGCCCCGATTTTCTGACTGTTGGCAACTTACTCAATGTATTTCGCCAAGTGTCTATCAATGCTTTGATCGCCTTTGGGATGACGCTGGTCATTTTACTCGGTGGGATTGATCTATCGGTCGGTTCGATCCTCGCGCTGTCATCGGTCCTTACCGCGCTAATGCTCAGTCATGGGATTGACCCCGTGGTCGCAACCAGCGTAGGGGTTTTGGCCGGCGCCGGTATGGGGATGCTCAATGGGCTGGTGATTAGTAAAGGCAAGGTTGCGCCGTTTATTGCCACTCTTGGCATGATGACTATTTTACGTGGACTCTCTTTGGTCTTTTCTGATGGCCGCCCGATTTCGGGTTTACACAGCGACTTTTTTGCCATGCTCGGCGGTGGCTATGTTGCCGGCTTGATTCCGGTGCCGGTGATTATCATGTTGGTGATGTTTGCGGTGTTTTGGTTTGTCCTCAAAAAGACTGTATTTGGTCGCCACGTCTATGCCGTTGGTGGCAATGAAGAAGCCGCGCGTCTTTCTGGGATCAATACCGATCGCATCAAAATCTGGGTTTACACCCTATCAGGTGCAATGGCGGCAACAGCAGGGATGATTTTGACCTCTCGACTCAGCTCGGCGCAACCGACAGCCGGTACTGGCTATGAATTGGATGCGATTGCGGCGGTGGTCTTGGGCGGCACCAGTCTCACTGGTGGTCGTGGTTGGATCTTCGGCACTTTAGTTGGCGCCCTATTAATCGGGATTTTGAATAACGGTTTGAACTTGCTTGGCGTTTCATCATTTTACCAGCAGGTCATCAAAGGCGTGGTGATTTTGCTCGCCGTCTTACTGGATCGCGCAAATAAAAAATAATCGACCTAAAACACAGCAGTAGCGAGACCGATTACCTTGCATATGAATGTAATCGGTTACTACAAATAACAGCAGTATTGCCCTACAACGAATAACAAGCAGTGCATAAGAAGCAATACCCCGTAGTTTTTCTATATTTGATTGGAGTCAAACATGAAACGCATTCTTTCCCCGCTTTTAGTTGGTTTATTGGCTGCAGGTTTAATGGCCTGTTCCAAACAAGGTCCTGACACACAAGCTGCAAGTGCGCCTGCCGCGACAGCCTCGGGAGCGGTCACCATCGGCCTGGCGATTTCAACCCAAAACAATCCATTTTTTGTTGCGCTACGTGATGGGGCAGATACCGAAGCTAAAGCCCAAGGCGTCACTTTAATTACGGTGGATGCACAAGACGATTCGGCAAAACAAATCTCGAATATCGAAGATTTGATTCAGAAAAAAGTCCAAATCATTATGATTAACCCAACGGATTCAGATGCTGTTGCCGGTGTCGTTAAAGAAGCGATGAATGCCGGTATTAAAGTGATTTCTCTAGATCGTAATGTTAACGGTGCCGACGTTAGCGCCCATATTGCCTCCGACAATAAAGCTGGCGGTAAAATGGCGGCCGAGTACATCCTGGAAAAAATCGGCAATAAAGGCAATCTGGTTGAACTGGAAGGCATTCCGGGTTCTTCAGCGGCACGCGAGCGCGGTCAAGGCTTCCATTCAGTGGTAGATGGCCATGCCGATGTCAAACTTGTTGCCAAACAAACCGCAGATTTTGACCGTGCTAAGGGTTTATCGGTGATGGAAAACATCTTGCAAGGCAATAAAAACGTTACCGCCGTTTTTGCTCACAACGATGAAATGGCCTTAGGTGCATTTAAAGCCATTGAAGCGGCAGGCTTAAAAAATGTGGTCGTCGTTGGTTTTGATGCCACCCCTGATGCCGTAAAAGCAGTGAAAGCCGGGCAATTAAGTGCAACTGTGCAACAAAAACCCGAACTTATCGGTAAAATGGGCGTCGATACAGCAATCAAATTAAGTAAAGGCGAAGCTGTTGAAAAATCGATTCCAGTGCCACTGGCATTAGTGACTCAATAAAGCGCCACCGCAACAAGATCAGCCGATACCATGGTGTCGGCTTTTTTATGGGATTAGCATGACCGCTTTTCAACGCCTGACGATGGCGGATATTGCCCAACTGGCCGGGGTTTCTAAAACAACGGCCAGTATGGTACTCAATGGCCAAGCAGAACAATACCGAATCGCTGCCAGTACCGTAGCACGAGTGCGGGAAGTCGCCGCTGAGCATCATTTTCAACCTTCGGCTTCGGCACGCTTATTGCGCTCACGCCGCAGCGGCACTTTAGGTTTAGTCGTGCCGGAGCTCACCAATTTTGCCCACGCCCTGCTCGCTCAAGCCCTCGAGCCCTTATGCCGTGATGCTGGATTTCAACTGTTTGTAGTCAGCAGTAACGATCAAGCCGATATGGAAACCAAAGCGGTTGAGCAATTATTAGCGCGCCAAGTGGATGGACTCATGCTGGTGCCGTGCACCAACAATGCCAAGCTCTACGCCAAATGGGCCAAGCGTTTACCGCTAGTTTTGGTCGATCGTCGCGTGATCGATAGCAATTTGCCTTTTGTAGTGAGCAATGCCGAAGAACAAGTGTTTACTTTAATCGAGCATACGCTCGCGCAAGGCGTGACTGAGATCGCCTATTTTGGTGGGCAAATGCTGCTATCACCCAGTATTGACCGGCTTGCCGGCTACCAACGTGCTTGGCAAACTCGGCAATTAGCACTCAATCCGGCGCTTATTTGGCAGCGTGATTATCAAAATCAAAGTGGCTACGCCATGATGAGTGAGTGTTACACCCTTTTAGGGCGTTACCCTGAGGCGATTTTTACCGCCTCGATTTCATTACTCGAAGGCGTTTTAGCCTTTATGAATGAACACAATCACTTTAACAATGCACCGCAACATTTACTTAGCTTTGATGATCATCGTTTGCTAGACTGCATGCCACTACCGATCAATACCGTAGTGCAAGATAGCGCCCAGCTGGCCGCCCAAAGTTTACAACGCATACAGGCTTTACTCGCGGGCGAAACGGTGGAATCAAGTTGGGTCGCCGCCCATATCAACTGGCGGCAAAAAGTATAGTCGGCTGTTGCAGCAGGCAAAATACCTGTATAGTGTAGGGCTGTTCGTGAACCGCCCTTCTGTAGATTGGCCGTAACACGCAGGCAAATAAGTTGCTAACGCCTTTATTTGCTACAAATTAGCCTATGTCCGGCATCTGATCGTTCGCAAGTTCGGCTATTCCCGCATAGATCACACTCCCGCATTGCGGGAGACTGCCGACAGCGACCTTTGATAGGTATTGCAGCGGCAGGCTCCGTATTCAATTGCTTATGTGCAAGAACTGGAAAAGTAAATGTCAAAAGAAGACGTTGTAGAAATGGAAGGTGTAGTGGCCGAGGTTTACCCGGACACTCGCTTTCGTGTCACCCTGACAAATGGTATCGAAATCACGGCCTATGCCTCAGGCAAAATCCGTAAAAACCACATCCGCATTATCGCGGGTGACCGTGTAACGGTTGAAATGTCGCCTTATGATTTAACCAAAGGCCGCGTGAGCTTCCGCCATAAAGATGATCGCCCTGCTCCTGCACGCAATAACCAATTCCGCCGTCGTTAATTAATCGGCGAGGTATATTGCTCCAGCACTTATCAAACAAGTGCTGCAGGATAATACGTCATTAAAAAAAACGAACCTATGGGTTCGTTTTTTTTATGCCTGCGATGTGGATCTTTATAATGACCCTCGCCAAAACAACAGATCATTCAGAACAAAAAAAAGCCCGATGACTCCACAGAGCATCGGGCTTTCCAGCTAAAACACTTAAGTCGCTAAGCCGCGGCTTTCTAAGTATTCTTCATAGCCACCCAAGAAGTGATTGAAGGTGCCATCACCATTGAGTTCCAAAATTTGCGTTGCCAGTGACGATACAAATACACGGTCATGCGAAACGAAAATCAAGGTGCCTTTATACAAGTCCAAAGCCATATTGAGCGATTCAATTGATTCCATATCCATATGATTGGTTGGTTCGTCCATTACCAATACATTCGGCGTTTGTAAAATCAGTTTGCCGTACAACATGCGGCCTTTTTCACCACCCGATAAAACTTTGACTGATTTTTTCACATCGTCGCCACTAAATAACAAGCGACCCAAAATCCCGCGAATCACTTGCTCTTCAACGCCGGTTTCAGCCCATTGGCGCATCCAGTCAAACAACGTCATGTCTTCAGCGAAGTCTTCTTCGTGATCCTGAGCAAAATAGCCAACGTCCGCTTTTTCGGCCCATTTCACTGAACCGGCATCAGGCTTCAATGCGCCAACCAACATTTTCATCAACGTTGATTTACCCACACCGTTACCACCAATGACAGCGAGTTTATTGCCCGCCTCAAAGATCAAATTCAAACTTTGGATTAGCGGTTTGTCGAATGACTTCGACAAATTAGTCAACTCAAATGCTTGGCGGTGCAGCTTTTGCTTGTCGTCAACGTCAAAACGAATATACGGATTTTGACGGCTCGACGGCTTCACTTCCACCATACCGTCTTTAATTTTGTCAGCCAGTTTCAAACGACTCGTCGCTTGACGGCTTTTTGATTTATTCGCAGCAAAACGCTGTGCAAACGCTTGCAACTCAGCAACGCGCTCTTTGGCCTTGCTGTTATCCGTCAACGTGCGTTCACGCGCTTGGGTAGACGCCAACATGTAATCGTCGTACGTACCCGGATAAATACGGATTTCACCATAATCAACGTCGGCAATATGCGTACACACTTGGTTCAAGAAGTGACGATCATGGGAAATAATAATCATCGTTGAATCACGCTGATTGAGCGTGTCTTCCAACCATTGAATGGTGTGAATATCCAAGTTATTGGTCGGCTCATCGAGCAGCAACACATCCGGATTTGAGAACAAAGCTTGCGCCAGCAAGACGCGCAATTTCCAACCCGGCGCCACGTCCGACATCGGGCCGTTGTGCAATTCAATTGGAATCCCTGCTCCCATCAACAACGCACCTGCGCGCGCTTCAGCAGTGTAGCCGTCGTACTCAGCTACTTTGCCTTCCAGCTCAGCCGCGAGCATATAGTCATCTTCAGTCGCTTCAAGATTGGCGTAAATTGCGTCACGCTGATGGATCGCCGCCCACAACTCGCCATGGCCTTGCATCACCACGTCGATAACGCGCTGATCTTCAAAAGCAAACTGATCTTGCTTTAACTTACCTAAACGAACACCCGGATCGAGCGCCACATTACCTGCGGTCGGCTCTAAGTCGCCACCGAGGATTTTCATAAAGGTCGATTTACCGCAGCCATTGGCGCCAATCAGACCGTAGCGATTTCCATCGCCAAATTTAACAGATACCTTTTCAAACAGTGGCTTAGCGCCAAACTGCATGGTGATGCCATTCGAACTAATCATTGTCTTTTACGCTTTCTCGCCAACATAACTATGCCAGCAAGGTGTAAGATGTGAGAGTCGCGCTTGAGTAAGAAAACCGCCCAAGGCTCTAAACAGTATATTTTAGCACAATGCTAAAAACTAAGATGACCGTCGAATCGACCCAGCAAAAAGGGACGCTTTTTACTGCCGTCCCCACAAAATAGTTACAAATACAAGCACTTGTATTTCACTGTGCTTGCGTAAATCGATCAAAAAAGTTTACCTTTACTGACGTAAAAAATCAAAAATAGCTAAATTAGCCCGGAAGCCTATCATGTTCGATTTTAAAAGCCTCATTAACGCCTTGCTCGGAAAAAATAAAAACGAAGGGGTTTATGACCTAAAGTCTGCTACCGTTATGATGAATGAATTGCCCGAAAGTGACATATTGCAAGCTCAAATTGAAATCATCAAAGCATTACAACAAATTAATAGCAATCCACGCACCAATATCAAAGAACGTTTTAAAACCATTCCATATTTAGATGAAAAAGCGCGTACGCTACAAAATCATTTAGTCGCCATTTACCAAGGCAAACTCCTCGACGACGATGCTAGCCCTAGTCAGGTATTGCCAAGTTTGCTCGCTTTTTGGAATGAAATGGGCGACGGTTATCGCCTCTGTATTAAACAAGCCAGCGCCAGCCTTCCACGCGGCCTCGAAAAAGATCTACCGTTGTTTACCTTGCGTGGCTTAATGTATTTTGCCGAGCAAGCGCGCTGGTCTTATTTGCGTTATCTAGAATTAGATAGTCGAACTTGGCGCAATTTGAATCGCCTCTACTTATTTGCTGAGCAAAAAGGCTTTGCAACTCAACCATTGCAACCCTACCCCAATGCAGAAATTACCGATATTCGTCGAGAGTTCATTCAACTCTTAATGCTATCGCTTGCCGTGCCCGAAAAACTACAATCGGCACAGATTGAATTGATCATTCAGTGGCTCAAGCGTTGGGCGAGTCGTGTCGATCTGGAAGTACAAATCAAACCCAATCGTCAGCTATTTGCCATTAACATTGCTGGCTCAACGCCTCCAAAACGACTGCGCCGCGATATGGTCGGTGAAAATTGGCGCTATTGGTTTACAGAAACCCTCACACTGCACATTAAAGATACCATTGAAAAATTACAGCAAGGCATCGATCCAATTGAGTTAGGTTTACCCATTGAATCAGTACAAGTGGCTAATTTAGATTTAATGCAGAATTTAATCAATTTATGGTCACGCGACACCCCCACCCCTGTACGCAAAGCTGAGCGCCATATAAGCCAAAAATCAATTCAAGTAACTCGTGGCTTAGATGATGTGATTGCTCGCTTAAGCGGTGAAGCCAATCCATCAGAAACCGCCAGCTGGACATTAGACAATGAAAGTAGCACCGGCATCGGCATCAACTATCAAACCAGCCGTGATGATCAATTGCAGGTGGGTGAAATTGTCGGACTCGATGGCATCGGCCGAAATGCAGTATCCATCGGCATCGTTAGACGCCTCACCAAAAAACGCGACGGACAAGTCAATGCTGGAATTGAAACCATTTCGCAAACCCCCATTGTGGTGGAACTGACACCACTACTGGGTAATCGCAGCTTTTTAGGGATTTACTCACCAGAAAACGCCGCTCTCCAGCAGGCTCGGTTTTTAGTGATACCCCAAGCATTTTTTGCCGATAACCGTGAGTTTCGTTTAGCCGCACAAGGCAAAAGCTATCGCATTCGACTCACGCCAGTGATTGAACACACCGCCAGCGCATCCTTGGCAAATTTCGCTGTTTTAGAAAAATTATAAAAAATTTTAAAAAAAAGCGAGACAAACAGCCAAATGCTTGCTATGATGCGCACCTGTTCAAGAACGGAAGCGTGGCTGAGTGGTTTAAGGCAGCGGTCTTGAAAACCGTCGAGGATGTGAGTCCTCCCAGAGTTCGAATCTCTGCGCTTCCGCCAAATGAACACAATAATTAAGCTCTGACGCTGTCGGGGCTTTTTTATTCAGATACAAAATAAAGTACGGAAGCGTGGCTGAGTGGTTTAAGGCAGCGGTCTTGAAAACCGTCGAGGATGTGAGTCCTCCCAGAGTTCGAATCTCTGCGCTTCCGCCAAAAATTTAAAACCCACTGACTTGTCAGTGGGTTTTGTTTTTTCTAGCGCGGATTTTATTTCCCCCGCGTAATGACGCGCAACATTGCGCTTAAGTTCACACATTTACCTTGCCGTATTGAATCGACGGATTAAATACTACGCCAGTCAGTTCAGCGGCCAATAGGTTAGCCATGATCCAGTTAAAAAACTTAAGTAAATCTTATCGTGTCGACGGCAAAGACATTCCTGCCCTCAAGCGCATTGATCTCAATATTGAGGCTGGCGAAATTTTTGGGGTGATTGGTCACTCTGGTGCCGGTAAATCCACACTGATTCGTTTGATCAATTTACTCGAGCGTCCTAGCGGTGGCACTGTTTTGCTCGATGACATCGACCTCACCACGCTCTCAACAGCAGAACTGCGTTTAGAGCGACAGAAAATTGGCATGATTTTCCAGCATTTCAATTTGCTGTCAGCCAAAACCGTTGCCAACAATATTGCCTTTCCATTGCAAGTGGCTGGTCGGCTCAATAAAACCCAAATCGGGCAGCGCGTTGCCGAATTACTCGATTTAGTTGGCTTAAGTGAACACGCCGACAAATATCCAGCCCAGCTCTCTGGTGGCCAAAAACAACGCGTCGGTATTGCCCGCGCGCTGGCTAATAATCCTAAGTTATTGCTTTGTGACGAAGCCACCAGTGCACTGGATCCGCAAACCACGCAATCGGTGTTGCAGCTCTTATTAGAAATCAATCAAAAGCTCAATCTGACGATTGTATTAATCACGCATGAAATGGACGTGATTCGCACCGTTTGCGATCGTGTTGCCGTGATTGATGGCGGTGAAATTGTCGAAATGGGACCAGTAACGCAAGTCTTTTTACACCCCAAACACCCAACCACTCGCCGCTTTGTATTTGAAAGCGAGCACATTGATGAAAACAAACAGTTTGAAGACTTTGCCCATGTGCCTGGCAAGATCGTTCGACTGACTTTCATTGGTGAATCAACGTATAAATCGCTACTTGGCGATATGGCACGCGATTTTGGTATTGATTTTTCAATTTTGGCCGGCCGCATCGAGCGCATCAAAGGTACTGCGTGTGGTCAACTGACCCTCGCATTTACCGGCGCTGAGAGTGGCGTTGCCGCCGCCTTAGCGCGCTTTACCGCCGAAGGCATTGATTTTGAGGAGTTACGAGCATGCTAAATGAATTGATGAGCAATATCGATTGGAGCGAAATTGGCTACGCCACGCTAGATACCTTATCCATGCTCGGTGGCTCGCTGTTGTTTACGCTCATTTTGGGTTTACCACTGGGTGTATTGTTGTTTTTAACCGCTAAGCGCCAGCTATTAGAGCAGCCTTATGTCTACGGCGTATTGTCCTTTTTGGTCAATATTCTACGCTCAGTCCCATTTGTGATCTTATTGATCATTATGATTCCATTTACCGTGCTTCTAACTGGCACTTCACTTGGGGTTGCTGGCGCAATTCCACCCTTGGTGGTGGGTGCAACGCCATTTTTTGCGCGCTTGGTCGAAACCGCTTTACGTGAAGTGGATCGCGGCATTATTGAAGCCACGCAAGCCATGGGCGCCAATACGCGACAAATCGTGTTTAAAGCCTTACTACCTGAAGCGATGCCCGGCATGATGGCCGCCGTGACCGTCACTGCGATTACCTTGGTGTCGTATGCCGCAATGTCAGGTGTGATTGGTGGCGGTGGCTTAGGTGATTTGGCGATTCGCTTTGGTTATCAACGCTTTCAAACCGATGTGATGGTCGTCACCGTGGTCTTGCTTCTGGTCTTGGTGCAAGTTTTACAAATGATCGGCGATCGCCTAGTGATTCATTTTAGTCGGAAATAAGCTGCGCTTGAATTAGTAAAGAACAAACCATTCTATAAAGTTCATCGCAAATAACTTACAATGATTTTCATCTTGTGCCGCAGCGGAAAACCCTTATCCCACGGCACAACTAAACACTGCACAATCTATCTTGTAAGTTTAATTATTTTGCTTGGATGCTAAAGATGAAAAAAACACTCACTGCTATTGCCCTTGCTACGCTGGCTTTTTCTGCGCACGCTGCTGACAAACTCTCGATTGGTGCGACTGCAGTACCGCACGCTGAAATTCTCGAGTTTGTTAAACCAACGCTAGCCAAACAAGGCGTTGACTTAGAAATTAAAGTCTTCACTGACTATGTACAGCCTAATGTGCAAGTGGCCGAGAAACGCCTTGATGGTAATTTCTTTCAACATCAGCCGTACTTGAATGAATTTAACAAAGGCAAAGGCACTAATCTGGTGAGTGTGGTCGGAGAACACGTTGAGCCATTTGGCGCTTATTCAAGCAAAGTTAAAAAATTGGCTGACCTTAAAAATGGCGCGACCATCGCTATTCCTAATGATGCTACCAACGGCGGCCGTGCTTTACTCTTGCTCGACAAAGCCGGTGTGATCAAGCTCAAAGACAATAAAAACATTTTGGCAACCAGCAAAGACATCGTTCAAAACCCGAAAAAACTTAAAATCCGTGAGTTAGAAGCAGCTACCTTGCCACGTATTTTGGGCCAAGTTGATGTTGCTTTGATCAACACCAACTACGCACTTGAAGCAAAATTGAACCCACTCAAAGACGCTTTGATTATCGAAGGTAACGACTCACCGTATGTCAATATCTTGGTGGCGCGTCCAGACAATAAAGACAGTGCGGCAATGAAAAAACTCGGTGCAGCTTTGCATAGCCCAGAAACCAAGAAATTCATTTTAGAAAAATACCAAGGCGCCGTGATTCCAGCGTTTTAATTGGCCCTAAGCCATCGGGCAAAGTGCCTAGATATCAATGGCGGTATTGTTTAAAATAAACCACAAAGAGGTAAAGCCACGCTTTACCTCTTTTTCCATTATTTAAACCCAAGGCTTACTGTGATATCGCAACCTTATGCTGCGTAAACATCCGTATTTCGCACTCTGGGCCTTGTTGGCCAGTCTCATTGTGCTCGATTTTGTTGGCGTGCAATTTGGCCAAATCGCCGATCAACGTTTTGGCGATGTGTTACAACGCCAATTAGCCAACGCGCGCCCTGCGCATTCCGATATTGTCGTGGTCAATATCGATCAAAAAAGTCTCGAAGATCTCGCCGCCGATGCCGGCCGCTGGCCTTGGCCACGCTCGATTCATGCTGAACTGATTCATTACATCGCAGCCCAAAAACCGCAAGCCATCGTTTTCGATTTATTGTTTAATGAGCGCGATGTATTTCGTCCGGAACATGACCAAGCATTACGCGCAGCCGCCCAAGCAGAAAACAAAGTCTATTTTCCCTACCTCACTTTAAGTGATGGCCAAGCCTCACCCATCAAAGATCTACCAAAAAAACTGGGTATATTACCGCAACCCATATTTGATAAAGACGCTAAAGCAATACTACTACTGCCATGGGTACTTAATCCCGAGCAATGGCAAGGTGGCACCATTAATTTTAATGCCGATAGCGATGGCATTGGCCGTCACTATTCGATGTATCAAAACATTGCCGGCTGGCACATCCCATCACTCCCTGCGCGCTTAGCGCGAGATTTTAATTGGCCAATGCCCCAAGCTGAGCGCATGCGAATTCATTGGCAAACGCAGCGTCAGCATATCTCGTATTCCGATCTTTATCAGGCCGCCAATCGCGAGCATTCCGGCCGCTCGATGAATGAATTTACTGACAAAATCGTGATCATCGGCACCGCAGCGCCAGGCCTACAAGATTTACGCCCAACCACGATGGGGCCGCTCTATCCTGGGGTGGATATTTTGGCAACGGCCATCGACAACCTGAAATACCAAGATTGGCTGATCGAATCGCCGCGCGCGCCGTATGGCTTACTCGCACTCTTACTTTGCAGCTTACTCGCGTGGGGTTTTGCTCGCGGCATCAACACCATGCGCTTAGCGCTCGGCTTGATCTTGACTAGCGGTTTAACGCTCGGCTTGATGTGGTTGGGATTGACCCACAATTACTATTTACCGCTGTTCTCATCTTTATTGTGGGCTTGGGCTTATTTTTGGCTGGCGGCGCTGATCGCGTATTGGGCCGAAAAAAACTCGCGTGAACATGCAGTAGCGCTGTTTTCTCGATTTTTGGACGCGCGCGTCGTTAAGCAACTGATTGCCAGTGGCGATATTGATTTAGGCCAAGTAGCTCAATCAAAAGAAATCACCGTGTTATTTTCCGATATTCGCGGCTTTACTTCGCTATCAGAAAAACACGATCCAGCGGCGATAGTGCAACTACTCAATCAATACTTTACCTTGCAAGTGGACATTATTTTTAAGCATGGCGGCACGCTAGATAAATTTATTGGTGACGCCATCATGGCCTTTTGGGGCGCGCCGGCCAACGATACCGAGCATGCACAGCATGCCGTTGCCGCAGCGCTGGAAATGTCGGCGGCGCTGGACGCGTTTAAACAGCAATTAAGCGATATTGAACATTTTGAGATTGGCATTGGCCTACACACCGGCCCCGCCGTGGTTGGCCTGATTGGCTCGGCATCACGCTTGGATTACACGGCGATTGGCGATACAGTGAATCTAGCATCCAGAATCGAAGGGCTCACCAAAGGCTGTGCGCGAATTTTAGTCTCAGACGCCACCCGCGCCGCGTGCGAAGCGAGCTTTGCACCCTTTGAATTTATTGCCCACGGCCAGCATCCGGTCAAAGGCCGTGAGCAAAACGTTTTATTATTTGAACCCAAGGAGAAAGCACTTTGAAGCCTATCGTTTGCGCCCTGCTCTTACTGATCGCTCAGTCTGCCCTCGCCGATAGCGGTACCGTCATTCGCAATAGTGATTTACGCGAAAAACCTTTTTCCGACTCACGCAGCATTGCCACTTTAAGCAGCAATAGCAAAATTGAGATCCAAAAAAATCAAGGCGCGTGGATGCAAGTTAAAACCCCTCAAGGGCAAGTGGGCTGGATTAAACTGCTTAACGTTCGCACCCAATCAGGTACGCGCAATAATGGCCTCTCCACACTTGGCAATGTAATCAAAACCGGCTCGTCAGGACAAACCGTGACCACCGGCGTGAAAGGCCTGTCTGCCGAACAAATCCAAACCGCCGAGCCGAATATGGCTGAAGTCAATAAAATGGAAAGCTATTCAAGCTCGAATGCAGAAGCCAGCCGACTCGCCAGACAAGCCCAGCTCAGCCCGAAAAAAGTAGCACCGCTCAGCAATAGCAACACCAGCGTCAATACGCCAAATACCGGGAGACGTCCATGATCCGCCGCCTATGTCTTAGCCTCGTCGCCGCTGGTGCGCTCAGCGCCCCAGCACACGCTTTTGATTTAAACGAGCTGAGTAAATACCTCACGCCAGAAAACATCGAATCGGCGACCAAAATCATTAATAACACGGTTCAAGCCAACCAAGTGGTCGGTCCGCGCCAAGAAGTCATCATGGGCCAAAATGTAATGGCCACCTTGCTTGGCGCTGCGCCTTTAGTCAAAGATGCCGCGCTGCAACGCTACGTCAATCAAGTGGGTACTTGGATTGCTTCGCAGTCGGCGCAACCGCAGCTCAATTGGCATTTTGGCGTGATTGATAGCCCCAATATCAATGCCTTTGCTGCGCCCGGCGGTTATGTGTTGATTACCCGGGGTTTATTAAATCAATTGCGTAGCGAAGCTGAGCTGGCGGCGATTTTGGCGCATGAAATCAGTCATGTGATCAATAAAGACCAAATCGAAGCGATGAAAAGCAGCAATCGCGGTGCGATTACCGAAGAGCTCATCACTGCCGTACTCAATTACAAAGTCCAAGGCGAGCGGCTGGATCTGGCTAAAAAAGCCACCAAAGCCGCCACCGAGGGTCTGTATATCAAAGGGCTGTCTAAAGACACCGAATATGCGGCTGATCTCAACGGCATGCTGCTGGCGGCACGCGCCGGCTACAACCCTTATGCCATGGTGAGCATGCTGCAAACCTTAGGCAATGTCAGCCCGAGCGATAGTGCGGTAGCGCTGTTTTTTAGCACCCATCCTAGTCCGCAAGATCGAATCGATCAGATCGACAGTAAAATTGGTGATCAACTCGAAGCCTACGCCAATGGTGTTGATAACACCGCTCGATTTAGCAAAATTGCTCGCTAAGTTTCAAGGGTCTGTTGACGTTTGGTTTGCCAGCCGCGTTTGTACGGATTTTGGCCTGAGGCAAGGCACGAAGCGCACAACTTAGTCATTCTAAGTCAGCGCTTTGTAACGCAGCATCAGGCCAAAAGCCGCTTGCTTTCCAGCATCTGTCTTTACTTGGTAAAAATTGACGGCCGTGCCCCGTGGCGCGGCCGTATAATTACCCTCTGCCTTGAGGGCTTCACTCGGAGTTTGTATGTCTGCATTGATTAACGCTTGCACTACCCGCCGCGCCAACCTCGCCGCTCGTTTAGAGCCCGGCATTGTCATCGTACCGAGCAGCCAAGAGATTCTTCGCAATGCCGACAGTCATTACCCATTTCGCTTTGATTCTGGCTTTTACTATTTAACTGGCTTTACTGAGCCCGATGCCGTTTTGGTGCAAGTCATCAGTAAAGATCAAGTGCAAAATATTCTGTTCTGCCGCGCCAAAGATATTGAGCGCGAAATCTGGGATGGTTACCGCTTTGGCCCGGCCGCAGCAGCCGAACAGTTCGGTTTTGATGCCGCCTACCCCATTGAAGAGCTCGATATGCGGATGGCAAAACTCATCCAAAATCAGCCGCGTATCTATTACCCACTGGCCAAAGAAATGCGCTGGGATCGCCGTATCAATCGCTGGTTGAGCGATGTGCGTGGCCTTGCGCGCACTGGTGTGAGTGCACCGACAACAATCCTTGACGTACGCGCTACGCTCGATGAAATGCGCCTGATTAAAGACGCCTACGAAGTGGGTATCTTGCGCCAAGCAGCGCAAATAAACACTCAGGCGCATATACGTGCTATGCAATTTGCCAAAGCTGGGCAAATGGAATATCAAGTCGAAGCCGAAATCTTGCACGACTATTATCGCCAAGGCAGCCGCTCTCCGGCTTATAACAGCATCGTCGCCAGCGGCGCCAATAGCTGCGTGCTGCATTACGGCGAAAACAATGCCCGCATGAATGACGGTGATTTATTGCTGATCGACGCCGGTTGCGAAGTGGCTGGCTACGCCAGCGACATCACCCGCACTTTCCCAGTTAACGGAAAATTCAGCCCAGCACAACGCGCCGTGTACGAAATCACCCTTGCCGCGCAAGAAGCTGCCTTGGCGAGCATTTATGCTGGCAGCACTTGGAATGCCCCGCATGACGCCGCCACTCGCGTGCTGGCGCAAGGCATGATCGACTTGAAATTGCTCAAGGGCACGCTCGATGAAGTCATCGAAAAAGAAAGCTATAAGCAGTTTTATATGCACCGCACCGGCCACTGGATGGGCTTGGACGTGCACGATTGCGGCGCGTATAAAATCGATGGTGAATGGCGCAAACTAGCAGCCGGTATGGTGATGACGGTTGAACCGGGCTTTTATATTCGCCCCGCCGCCAATGTACCCAAAGAGTTCGAAAACATCGGCATTCGTATCGAAGACGATGTACTGGTGACTGCTGACGGTTATGAAAATCTCACCGCAGCCTGCCCAAAAACCATCGCCGACATTGAAGCGATCATGGCAAAATAAGCCAGCCAACCCAAGACCGCCGCCTTGTGCGGCGCGCTTGGGCAAGCATCAATGCACTGCTTATATCATCCATGCACTGCTTATTATTTATTGTTTTCTGTTGGTACTTTAAAACACCAGACCAAACCGCTTTAGGAATCTCATGCTGATCAGCAAACTTCCACCGCATGTTGACATTGTGATCGTTGGCGGCGGCCCAGTTGGCGCCTTACTCGCTCAGCGCCTTTACGCCAGCGGGCACGATGCGCTATTGGTCGAAGCCAAATCATCGATCGGCAATGATCCGCGCGCCTTAGCGATTGCGTATGCCAGCCAACAAAGCCTGGCCGCCAGCCAGCTGTGGGCCGATTCACTCGCAGCAACGCCGATTACCCAAGTGCACGTTTCGCAAGCGGGGACTTTAGGGCGCACTGTGCTCAATGCCGATGAGCTGAACTTACCCATGCTCGGCAGCGTGGTGAAATACCAAAATCTGGCGCAATACGCGCTCGATCAACTCAGCTCTGGCCCCGCACGTTTGGCGCTCGCCAGTAAAGTCACCCGCATCCAGCGCTTGGCGCGCTTTGCGCAACTGACTTTAGCCACACCTAGCGGTGAGCAAAAAATATCCTGCCGCTTGGTGATCTTGGCCGATGGTGGGCAGTTACTCAATCAACTGCCAGAAATTCGCCAAACGATTAAATCTTACGAACAGCACGCGGTGCTTGCCACGCTGACACCTAAGCAGCCACACAAGGGTATTGCCTTTGAGCGCTTTGCCGATGATGGCCCGCTGGCATTACTCCCTACCGGTAATGACTACACCTTGGTGTGGACGCAAACACCGGAACAAGCGGCAGCGCGTTTAACGCTATCTGATACCGATTTTATTGCCGAAGTCGAACAACGCTTTGCCGATCGTGTCGCTGGATTTGCTGCGGTGACTGGCCGTGCTAGCTGGCCGCTGGCGTTAAAAACCGTCAATTCTGTGGTCGGCCAGCGCGTGGTACTGATTGGTAATGCCGCGCAAACACTGCATCCTGTTGCTGGGCAAGGCTTAAATTTAGGCTTACGCGATGCCAGCACGCTTGCCGATGTATTGGCCGCCACGCCAGCGCGTGAACTGGGCGAAGCGGCGAGTTTGGCGCGCTACGCCAAATTGCGCTCGCGCGATGCAGGTCTGGTAACCGTCGTGACCGATCAATTGATTACGCTGTTTGATTCTTCATCGTTGCCGCTCAAACATGCGCGCAGCTTGGGCTTATTGGCCATGGACCAATGCGCTTGGCTGCGCCGAGGATTTGCCGAACGCATGGTATACGGCGCGCGCTAAGCAAAAATCCACCGCGCAAACGGTACTGAAACAAGCCGACGCAGAGACGCAGAGACGCAGAGCAAACCAAAGAAAAGAAAAGAAAAGAAAAGAAAATCGCAGTTTTAATCGCCGTATTTTCGGCCGATTTAAATTCTGAATTAGCCTTTCTCTGCGCCTCTGCGTCTCTGCGTCTCTGCGTCAAAAAGATTTTCTAAGACCGCCCAAACGATAGATTTTTTGCTCGCAACCTCAGCATCAGGCCAATGAGACTGGATCAATCTCTGCCGCGCCATGACAAGCGCAAGCGCCCTGCGCGCTGGTACTGATTGGTGACGAATCAAACACCAAGGTTTTACCCGCAGCAATCGCCGCTCGCGCTTGCTGCGTCGCCAGCAGCATATGCTGTAATGCCGCCTCAGTCTCTGGCCAGCCGCGCGTTTTTAGACCGCAATCGGGGTTAATCCATAAACGCTCCGCCGGCACCACTTCTAGCGCTTTGGCGATTAAACGCAGCATTTCATTAACGGACGCCACGCGTGGGCTGTGAATATCGTAAACGCCCGGGCCAATTTCATTCGGATACTGAAAGCTGCCAAACGCCTCGAGTAGCTTCATATCGGAGCGGCTGGTTTCGATGGTAATCACATCGGCATCCATCGCGGCAATCTCGGGCAAAATATCGTTAAATTCCGAATAGCACATATGAGTGTGAATTTGCGTGGCATTGCCAACGCCCGACGCCGAAACGCGAAACGCCTGTCCAGCCCAAGCCAAATAATTCGCCCATTGGGATTTTTTTAGCGGCAAGCCTTCGCGAAACGCTGGCTCGTCAATTTGGATCATCCCAATGCCAGCCGCTTCAAGGTCTTGCACCTCATCGCGAATCGCCAAGGCAATTTGTTGGCAAGTTAAGGCACGCGGCTGATCATCGCGCACAAACGACCATTGCAAAATCGTCACCGGCCCGGTCAACATACCCTTAATCGGTTTCGTAGTCAGGCTTTGCGCGTAAGTCGACCAAGCCACGGTCATTGCTTGCGGGCGGCTCACGTCGCCAAACAAAATCGGCGGCTTCACGCAGCGGCTACCGTAGCTTTGCACCCACGCCAATTGCGTAAAGGCAAAACCGGCCAATTGTTCACCAAAATATTCGACCATATCATTGCGCTCGGCCTCGCCATGCACCAAAACATCAATGCCCAGCGCGTCTTGCTTTTGCACTGCCAAAGCAATTTCGGCCTGCATCGCCAATTCATAATCGGCTGCGCTTAACTTACCTTGTTTAAACGCAGCGCGGGCAGCACGAATCTGGCTAGTTTGTGGGAAAGAACCAATAGTGGTCGTGGGTAGCGGTGGTAAATGAAAACGCTGTTGCTGCGCGGTTTGGCGCTCAGCAAATGGCGCGTGGCGTTGATCAAATTGCGGCGGTAAATTGGCCAAACGCCCAGCAACGGCTGGATTATGAATTCGCGTCGAGGCGCGGCGCGCGGCTTGTGAATACGCATTGAGCGCCAAAATATCGCCAACATCGCTGCCAGTAATGGCTTTTTTAAGCACGCTCAGTTCAGCCAACTTTTGCTTAGCAAACGCCAACCAAGACTTTAATTCAGTGTCGAGCTGGGTTTCTTGTTCTAAATCGACTGGGCAATGCAGCAAGGAGCATGATGGCGCCAACCAAAGGTATCCACCTAGCGCCTTTGCTGGCTCAGCAATAGCGGCCAATACCTTATTTAAATCGCTAGCCCAAATATTGCGGCCATCAATCACGCCCAAAGAGAGCACTTTATTTTTTGGCCAAATCGCCGTAAACGCCGCCAATTGCGCCGGTGCGCGCACCAAATCCAAATGCACCCCAGCCACCGGCAAATCCGCCAATAATTGTGCGTGCGACTCAACCGAATCGAAATACGTCGCCAATAAAATTTGCGTGCCTTTGCCAGCCAGCGCTTGATACGTTGGCGCAAATGCCGCCAGCCATTGCTGCGGCAGCTCTAAAGCTAAAATCGGCTCATCGAGTTGTAATAAGCGCACGCCTTTGGCCGATAGCTTTTCAATAATGGCGGTATAGCGCGCTAGCACTTTAGGCAAAAGGTCTAGCTTGTTATACCCGTCTTTAGCTTTGGCTAACCACAAAAAAGTCAATGGGCCGGGCAACACCGCTTTCACTGCGTGGCCTTGGGTTTGCGCGTCTTCAATTTCATGAAAAAACCATTCAACACCGCCATCAAACGTGCTCTCGCTTGACAGCTCAGGCACCAAATAATGGTAATTGGTATCAAAATATTTGGTCATTTCCAGCGCTGGTTGCTCGGCATTGCCGCGAGCCAAGGCAAAATACTGGCTTAAACTCAGGCGTTTAGGATCAAAACCAAAGCGCTCTGGCAAGCAGCCCAATAAAGCGGCGGTATTTAAAATCTGATCGTACCAAGCAAAATCGCCCACGCTGACCCAATCGAGATCGGCTTCGCTTTGCCAAGCCCAGTGGCGACGGCGCAAGGTCTGGCCGACGTTGACTAATTCGGCCTCAGAGATTTCGTCACGCCAAAATTTTTCTAAGGCAAATTTCAATTCGCGCTGCGCGCCAATGCGGGGAAAACCTAAAATATGCGCCTTAGCAGTATGAGTCGTAGTCATCACAAACACCTCTTTCTATGAATAGTATTTGCATCATACGGCGCTGTTGATTATGATTACAGTTCATTATTTTCACACCAGCCATGAGAATTACTAATGCAGTCACTCCTCGAATTGCGTCACCTAAAAACCATTCTTGCAATTCAAGACAGCGGCAGCTTAACGCGCGCTGCTGAGCGGCTGCATTTAACCCAATCGGCTTTATCGCACCAAGTGCGTTTGCTCGAAGACCATTACGGCCTGCCGCTGTTTGCGCGTAAATCAACGCCACTCAAACTCACCGCCGCCGGTGAAAAGCTGGCTTTATTAGCGCAAACGGTATTGCCAACGATTGCCAGCACCGAGCGCGACATTGCGCGTTTACGCGAAGGCCAAGCCGGGCAATTACGCATCGCGGTCGAATGCCACACGTGTTTTGATTGGTTAATGCCAGCGATGGATCAATTTCGCCAACATTGGCCCGAGGTCGAGCTCGATATCGTATCGGGCTTTCATGCCGATCCGGTGCAGCTGTTATTTGAAGATCGCGCCGATTTGGCGATTGTGTCTGAAGTTGAGCCCCACGCCGGTTTAAGCCATTTACCGCTCTTTAGCTACGATATGGTTGCGCTACTAGCGAGCGATCATGCGCTGGCGAATAAGCCGTATTTAGACGCCGAAGATTTTGCCAATGAAACGCTGATTACTTATCCCGTACCTGATGAAATGCTCGATTTATTGCGCAAGGTACTCAAACCAGCCGGCATCAACCCCAAACGCCGCCCAACTGAGCTCACCGTGGCAATGCTGCAATTAGTCGCTAGCCGCCGAGGGATTGCAGCCTTACCACGCTGGAGCGTGCAGCATTATTTAGAGCGCGGTTATGTCGTCGCCAAACCGATTACCCAGCAAGGCTTGACGTCAGAACTCTACGCCGCCATGCCCATCGAGCGCAGTCATAGCGTGTATTTAGCTGATTTTGTTGAGATTATGCGCAGCGTGAGTGTGCAAACCTTGCCCGGCGTGAGTCTGCTTTAAGGTGCGACAAGCTGCGGAAGTACACCGAGTTAAATCTGCAGTCGAGCGACAATGAGCGCAGCGGATTGCGCCTAATTAGCCGTAAATAAACATCACAACTCACGAATTGATTCAGTGGGTTGAGAGGCGGCAGCCGAACCAAAGCAAATGCACAATGATAATGGGTAGGTACGATTAGCGTAGCGTAATCGTACGCATGCCATTCCTCCGATTACGCTGCGCTAATCGGAGCTACAATGCTGCATATTATTCAGCGGTTGCAATAAAAGGTGGCGATCCATATAAAAACGCTCAGAAGGAGTCTTGCGATAAATGCAATCAAAAATGAAATGGTGGGCTTTTTTTGCGGTGACGTTGACAATTGTATTCGGTGCTTGGCTTGCAATTAAACCAAGCAAAGAATATGAGTTATTAATCGCAATTCAATCAAAAAATAAAATCGCAGCAAAAAAGATGCTTCTTAGTGGTGATATTGATATGAATGCTAAATTGGGCGGGGATAAGCGTACATTTTTGCACGCAGCAGTAGAACAACATGACTTTGAAACATTAAAACTATTGCTGAAATTAGGGGCTGTGGTTGACGCAACAAATTCGCATAATGAGACACCACTATATATCGCGGCATACCAACAAGATACAAATATGGTTTCATTGCTTTTGAATAATGGAGCAAACCCTAATTTTGCAGATTCAGAGTATGGCTATTATCCTTTGTTTTTTACTGTAAAAAATCAAAATACAGCAGCATCTTCCATCTTATTACGGCACGGGGCATCCCCATGCATACAAACTAAGAGTGGTCTTACGGCATATAGTCTAGCGGTTCAAAAAAACCTGAATGAGCTTGCTGCTGAAATGCCTACTTGTAAATAAACACGGTAAATTGAATTTGTATGGCGCTGCGCCTGCGCATCTCGTATGTTGGGGTGTTGCAGTTATGGCTGACGGCCAACATTTACCGCGATTGTTGGGCTGCGCAAGCTCAGCACCAACCTACAAAAACCTTCTACCCTGAGCCTACAGCGGCTTATTCCCCAGTCGTTCCAACCGAGCATTAGCCCTAGTTTGCTGGTGGTGAAATTGGTCAGCGTACTAGCGACAGTCGATCAGTTTGAGTGGATCAATCGAGTCAGATTTTGCACCAACTCGCTATGCCTAAGGCAAACGCAATTGGCAGACTCGGGTAACAAACTCGGTTATCAAACCCAACGTCAACAGCCCCTAAGCAATCTCAAGCAATCTCAAGCAATAACTGCCAGTCATCCGTTGGATTTAACTGCTGCCAAACTTGCGGCGTATCGCTGGCTAAGGCCAATAAAACATTGGGTTTCACCTCCCAAACCTGCAACAACCACGGATGCGCATCCGGGCTATGGCAAGTCCATTGGCCTTGCTCGAGCAACAAGACAAAGCGCGCTAAACCGCCAACAAGGCCCAGCCCCAAGGCTTTGAGCAAGGCTTCTTTGGCCACCCAAAGGGTATAAAAAGCGCGCAACTGCGCCGCACCCTTCAACGCGCCCAGCCACGCGGTCTCGCGTGGGTCAAAATATTGCTCGGCAATCGCCAAGCATTGCCGACGGGCGCGTATCGTTTCTAAATCAACGCCAACCCGCCCCTGCCCTAAGGCCGCCGCGCAAAAATTTTGCCCATGACTCCAAGACAATCCGCCCGAAAATGGCCAATCTACCGCCACAGGGCGGCCTTTATCGTCTTGGCTTAGCGCCAATTGGCGGTGATTTTTTTGCAATAATTGCTGGGCCAAAGCCCGTGCGGCCAAAAACTGACCACGGCGAGCCTGATTTTGAATTTGCGATAAACGCGCCAATTGCAGCGCATTCAATTGATCAATAGTGCTGGAAAAATCAGCCTCTGGATCAATAGACTGAAATTGAAAATATGAACTTAACACAGCTTAAATCCCAAACTTAAATAGAGCCCTGCCATCAAGCAAAACGGATATAAAAGCGCAATCGACGACACAAAATCGGCACCAAGCTCACGCGTCCTTGGATTGGCTCTTTCATACAACGACAACGCCTTGGCCAACAAGATTAACGTAAGAAATCCATTGATTCATCAAGCAAAAAGCGGATTTGCCAGCAGCTGAGTTGCTGGCAAATCCGCTTCAACACCAGTAATTAATATTTATTTAAGTTTAAATTGCACTCGAGATAATGAGCCCTGATCGGCCGCCAAATCGCTTTGCGTGACATTG
Source organism: Deefgea piscis (assembly GCF_019665785.1). Taxonomy (NCBI): domain Bacteria; kingdom Pseudomonadati; phylum Pseudomonadota; class Betaproteobacteria; order Neisseriales; family Chitinibacteraceae; genus Deefgea; species Deefgea piscis. The sequence continues at coordinate 1,043,710 of NZ_CP081149.1, read as the reverse complement.
ATTTTAGCCTGAGCAATAAACAATCGCGCATTATCCACCCCTGCCGCTTGTAATGCCGTTTTAACCTGCTGCGCACGGCGCATGGCTAAAGCTTGCAATTGCTCATTGCTAATCAGCGTATGGGCCAAAATGAGTTTTTCCATTTCAGCGGCAGGCAGTGATTTATTTAAACCAAGCACATTGGTCGGTTTATCGAATTTTTCATTTTTATACACTTGCGTTAACAACGCATCGCGCTCAGTGGAGCTAATCACTAAATCGGTATCTGAATCGATCGATTCGGATTTTTCACCCAATTGAGCGGCTTTGATCTTCAGCATTTTTTTATTTAAATCTTGCATCCGCAAACCGGCAGTATCACTCTCTAGGCTCGCCCAACCCACAATGTCTAAATTCAAATTCGGCCTATCGATTAAGGCTTGTGACAAATTACGAATCACCACCTGCGCCTGATCATTTAATTGCGCGCTGCCCGAAGCAAAATCAATATGCGATAAACGCGGACCATCACTAAATGCATCAGATAGCGCATCAAAAGGCGAGGTCACTACTTTTTCCAGCACATTTACCAGCGCCTCCCAGATAATGCCACCCAAACTAAACTGCGGATCATTGAGTGAACCTTGAATCGGCAGGTTCAAATTAATTTGCCCTTTACGATTGGTCAGCAAAGACAAAACGAATTTAACCGGCAATTTAGTCGCCGTCGCGCTTTCAACGGCGGGTCCTAGCGTCAATTGATCTAAAAATATTTTATTACTAGCGGTTAATTTTTGGTTTTCAATCAAATACGATACATCCATCGACATCTTGCCTTTTTCGATGCCATAGCCGGCGTATTTAATGGCAAAAGCCGATGCATTGGTTAATTCATAACCTTTAACGCCACCTTTTAAATCAATAAATAAGTTTTTAGACAGCGGATTTAAACTACCTTGTATCTCAACCGGTGCGACATAATCCATACTACCGCGTAAATTTAATGTGGCTCTATCGTTTTCATTACTCGATAAACCACCAATAACGCCGCCCATTTCGGTTAAATTGGCAGAAAAATTCGGTTTAATAAATAAATCGGTATATTGAATTTGTCCGTTTTTAAGCGTGACTTTATTAATCTTAATCGGCACATCCAAGCCGCTACTTTGGGCTAAGGTTTTTTCGGCCTCGATGGGTGCACTGGCGGTCGCGGAGCTGCGCTCAGCGGTGCGCTCGGTGGTCACAGAGACTTGGCCAGCATCTTTCACCATCACGTCTTGTAAATTTAAGCGACCATCGGCAGATAAAATCAAGCGGGAATAAAAATCACTCAAAGCGATTTCGTTGATATCAATATTGATCGGGGCCAATTGCGCTTTGATGCCGCCAATATAAAAGCTTTTCCATTTTAAAAAGTCATTGCCAGTGATTTTATCCAAGGCGTAGACATTATTTGCACTTAAATTACCGGTATAAGACGCCGATAGCTTTGGCTCTAAAGCCAAACGCAAATTGCCTTTAGCATTTAAAAAACCGCGCGCTAAAGAAATATTAACGTATTGATTAAAATACGGCTGGCCATAAGCTGCATCAAAATTGGCTAAATCTAAATCTAAATTCGCAGAAAAAGGTTGTGGCACCCATGAACCTGCCACTTTGATTTTGGCGCTACGCCCACCTTGGCCCTGCAAACTCATGGTGGCGCGTGAATTGGGGCGGCTATCTACATTGTTTAAATTCAACGCGATATTTTTCCAAATCAGCGGTTTGCTATTGGCAATGCGCTGGTCAATATATTCAACTTGCCAACCCTGCCATTGAGCCGATTGCAATAAAACAGACCATTCAAGGTTTGATTTGGATGCTGCTGGTTTTTTACCTTTGGACTCTGGCAGCAATTGCAAAAGGTTAAGTTCACCATCTTTTTGCTGCAATACGTTTAAAGAGCCATTTTTGCTGAGTAGATTGCCCACTTTAATGGCTTTACTGGCGGAATCGATACTCGCTTCAGTCAACTGCAATTGCGCAATGGCTAAAGCGGGTTTTTTGGCTTTCGCGCCGGTTAAAGTCAAGCGATCAATATCCAGCTGCAGATTTTTTAATGCATATTGCATCGGTTCTGCTTGTAGTTCGAGCTCGGTGGCAAAGCCAACCGTAGCCGCTAATTGGCTTGGCAATTGGGCTTGGTAATAGCCGGCATAATCAGCAATATGAATCTGTGAAGCGTTTATTTTTCCGGATAATTTAAGCGGCGAGGCAGTCACTTGCAATTCTGCAGCTAAACTCGCCGCTTGCTGCGTTTTCGCGCTCAATTGCACAGGGAATGGGGCCTGGTTTTGATTTGAATAATTTTTAATATTTAAATCAATCGCTTGCAATGCCGTCTCTACTTTGGGGTTGACCGCTTGATCAAGCCAATGGAGCTGACTATCTGTCACTTTCAACTCATTAAACGCCAATAAAGTTGATTTTTTTTCAGCTGGCTGTGCCGTTGCTTTTGCATTGGCGCTCGTTTGAGGAACTAAATTTTGCCAATTAAAAACAGCAGCCTGATTGCGCGACAATTGCACATCCAAACCACGGACATCAATCAAACCAAAACGATATTCGGCGAGCAAGGGTTTAACATTTTTCAGTTCGACTTTGAGCTGGTCGAGCCCAATAAAAGACTGGGAATTTTGGGTGATCGCGGTTTGATTAAGTTGTAAATGACCATTAAATAATAAATCGGCGCGATCTTTTTGCTGGCGAAATACCATCTCGACATCGGCACTTAATACCGCCGATGGCACTGCAATCCCTTGAGGAAATGGCGCGTAAGCCAAAAATGGCGTGAGGTCTTGCTGATTGATTTTAAATTTTAGTAAGGTATCTAAACTGTCTTCAAACGGCTTACTTTCTCCTTTTAATTCAAAGGGTCGACCATTAAATCGAGCAGAAAGTTGCGGCTGAATATATTCGTTAATTCTTTGTGGTAAGGTCGATAAAAATGGTAATGAAAAATTGAGCTGATCGAGTGTTTGGTTGGCGCCAACCACACGATCATCTAAATGAATATCGCCACCAATAATACGAATATTATTCAGCGAGAATCGCGGCAGCGGTTCATCGGCTTTAGTCGTTTGGGATTTTTTGGGGATTAAATCAGAAAAATTATAACGATCAGCAGCCAGACGAATCAGTGTTACCTTAGGCGTATCCAAAGTAATACTGCGCACCACGGGTGCCATTCGCCAGATTGAGCGCCATTCGGCATTCACTTGCAAGGATTTAAAGCTCACAAATGGGCCGTATTGATCACGCACGGCGACATCACTTAAATCAAATTGCAGTGAATAAGGATTAATCGCCAATTCACCAATTTTAACTTGCCGGTGTAATATTTGGCTGGCGTGGTTTTCTAGCCACGGTCGCAGCAGTGGAGGCAATGCCCAATGCACCAATGCGCTCAGCAATAAAATACTGGTCAGCACATAAATTGCAACACGAAACCAGCGCTGGCGCTGAAAAAATGATTTAAGCATATATAGATTTAAATGAGATAGTCACAAAGAATTAGCGAATATTTTGCTTGTAAATAAGACCCTAGGCTGCGCATCATTCGTTCACCTATACTTAATCAATATTAGCAGTAAAATCTAAGCGCTTTGAGTGATTTCACCAACAGGATATCAGCAGTGTTTTCGTTTTTTCGTAAAAAAGATCAATACGGTAATGAAGTTTTAACGCAGACTGCCCCCATCACGGTAGCGGCAAGCCGAGAAGGCATTGCAACACAATCTCGCCCATTTGGTCCGGAAACCATCATTCCCCTCGCTACAGAGCCTACTGAACCGCAACAAAATGAGTCTCAGCAATACGATTTATCGCTATTAAAAATAGAAGTTCAAACAAATCACGATAGTTTATCGGCAGCCGAAGAACAGGCTGCCATGCTACACGCTAACAGTCAACTTTCAGCAGCAATCAGTATTTTAGAGGCAGATCGGCCTGAATTTATCGGCCAACGCCGGCTTGAGCCTTGGTTAATGCTATTTGAGTTGTACCAACAACAAGACAATCGCGAAGCCTTTGACGCTCTAGCACTTGAATTTGTGATGACTTTTGAAAAAACCCCGCCAATTTGGCGTCAGCATAGTCAGCATCAAGCTCAGCCAGCAAGTACTTCGGCCTATTATGCTTTCCCTGCCAAATTAGGCATCGAGACGATAGAGAAAGAAGCCAAACAATTTTTGGCATTACGTAAAAAAAACCCAAATATTCGAGTCGATTTTAGTAAGGTGCAAAAAATCGACGCATTGGGTGCGGCTGAATTAGTGGCGGTTTTACCACGGCGCAATAAAGAGCAAGGTCAATTGCAGTTAATTGGTGCACAAAATTTAATCACGCTGATTAGTAATAAAATTGAAGTAGGTCGACGTATTCCTGCCGAAGCCCCATTTTGGCTGCTGTTGATCGAAATACATCAGATTTTAGGCCAGCAAGAAGCGTTTGAAAATTTAGCGGTTGATTATGCAATTACTTATGAGGTGTCTCCGCCTTCTTGGGATATTGCTCAAGCGCCGAAAGATAGCCAACAAATTGCCTTAGATGAAGCCAAAGCGCGCGCTGAACTGGCCAATGAAGCCGATCAAGAAGCCCAACTCATCGGCATTATTACCGCCGAACAACCGCAGTTGATCCAAAAAATGGCCGATCTAGTCAGTGATCAAGAAGTAACGACGCTGGATTTTTCGCGGATTGATCGGATTGATTTTGAATCTGCCGGACAAATCCTCAATTTGGCCATGACATGGCTACAGCAAGGAAAGCAAATTCGCATTATCAATATTAATGAATTGGTACTGGGTTTACTGCGGGTGATGGGCATTGCTGACATGTTGCAAATGGAAAGACGCAAATAATCCCAAGCTGGCTTGCTTTTCAAGCAACTGATGCCATCTAGAACCCAAATTTATTTAAAAACAGGAGTTCAGCATGGAACAATTTGACGGCACAACAATCGTCTCAGTACGTCGTGGCAAACACGTGGCGGTTGGCGGCGATGGGCAAGTCACTTTGGGCAATGTCGTCATCAAGGGCACGGCCAGAAAGGTGCGCAAGCTGTATCACGACCAAGTGATTGTCGGTTTTGCTGGTGGTACGGCCGATGCCTTTACTTTGTTTGAACGCTTTGAAGCCAAATTAGAAAAACACCAAGGCCATTTAACTCGTGCTGCGGTTGAATTGGCCAAAGACTGGCGTACCGACCGCATGCTGCGTCGGCTCGAAGCCATGCTGATTGTGGCTGACCCAACGGCAACCTTGGTCATTACCGGTAATGGCGATGTGCTTGAGCCCGAAGAAGGCATTGCTGCCATAGGCTCAGGCGGCGCATTTGCGCAAGCTGCGGCGACTGCATTATTACAAAACACCGATTTATCACCGGAAGTGGTGGTGAAAAAAGCGCTCGAGATTGCCGGTAATATCTGTATCTATACCAATCAAAACCACACCATTGAAACCATGGGTGGTAGTGAACCGGCGAAGATTGCGGCACCAAGCAACTAAGCTTGACTCACGTTGGGTTTGCCGATGCTGGCAAATCCAACACCATCGCCGTAATGTTGCACTCCATCGCGCAACTTGCGCGCCTACCGCGCTGATCTGCGCGCACGCTAACGCTAATCTGCAGTAAAATCGCCCCATGCACGATACCATCAGCCTTCTGCGCGAGCTTAATGCGCACGACTTCACCTCGGGTGCCGAGATTGCCCAACGCCTCGCCATTTCCCGCGCGAGTGTCTCACTGGGGCTCGCTAAAGCCGAAGCCTACGGCGTTCACCTCGTGCGTCGCCACGGGGTTGGCTACCGCCTTGAGCAGCCGATTGATTGGCTAGAGCAAGCCCTAATCCAAGGGTATTTACAGCCCAGTAGTATCGCCAATATTGTTGTGAGCAATACGCTAGGCTCAACCAATCGACAATTATTGCTTGATCCACAGCATGGCAAATTACTCGTTACCGAATGGCAAGACGGTGGCCGAGGGCGTTTAGGTCGTCCGTGGATGGGGGTGCTCGGTGGCAGTTTGTTATTTTCTTTAGCGTGGCGCTTTGATGGCGGCTCAGCGCAATTGGCGGGCTTACCGCTGGCCGTTGGCGTTGCGGTGGCCAGCGTGCTGCGCCAAGCGGGCGTGGCGGCAATCGGGCTGAAATGGCCGAATGACTTATTACTGCAACTGGACGGCCAACAGTGGGCCAAAGTGGGCGGGATTTTAATTGAAATGCAAGGCGATGCCCTTGGCCCTTCGCACGTGGTGATCGGGATCGGGCTCAATATTGCCCTTCCCGCTCAAGCGCAAAACCAACTCGATCAAGTGGCCGCTAGCTTAGTGCCGGCAGGCTTAAATTGCGGGCGTAATGAATTACTGGCTAGATTAATGAATCAATTAGAAACCACACTCAGCCAATTTGCCCAAAGCGGTTTTTCGTCGATACGTCCGCAATGGGAAGCACTGCATGCTTGGCCCACTGAATTACTCAATGCCATTGCCCCTAATGGGCAAATAAAAACGGGGTATTTTGCTGGACTAAGCGTTGATGGTTCTCTGCGGCTTAATACCCCCGATGGTGAATGCTTGATTCATACCGGCGATGTGAGCTTAAGGCGGGCGATATGATGCGCCAAGCCGCTTATTTATTACTTGATTTAGGCAATAGCCGCATCAAATGGCGACATAGCCCATCGGGCTGCAGCGGCGTTGCCCATACCAGCAGCGAGCTGTGGCAACAATGCGCCAATTTACCCGCTGGCGCGCAAATTTTAGGTTGCGCGGTGGGTGCTGCTGATTTACAACAGCAAATCGATCAACTCTTTAGCCAGCACTGGCAAGTGCGGCCGCAATGGCTGCAAGTCACTCGCCATGCGCTAGGGATTGTAAATCACTATCCACAGCTTCACGAGCAAGGCCCTGATCGCTGGGCGGCAATTTTAGGCGCTCGCCAGCACTTTCCACAGCAAAACCTCTTGGTTGTTTCGGCGGGCACCGCCATTGTCATCGATACCCTACTGGCCAATGGCGATTATTTAGGCGGCAGCATCGCCCCGGGCCTTGGGCTGATGAAATCGGCGCTGCATCAAGCCACAGCCCGCTTGCCGCACGCCAGCGGCACGCTGCAAGCGTTTCCTCAATCAACACTCGACGCCATCGAAACCGGCTGTGTGCGGGCCATCATCGGCTCAATCGAGCAAGCACTGAGCGCCGCCATTGCCCATGGTCATCCCATCGAGCAAGTGCTGGTATTCGGTGGCGATGCCGCCTATTTACAACCTTTACTTAACGCCAAGGCGATTGCGGTGGATAATCTGGTACTCGACGGTTTAGCCGCTTTACTCACTGCAGACGCAGGAACATTAAACCCATGAAATGGCTGTTTATTACACTCGTTATTGCCAATTTAGCGGTCTATGGTTTTTCTCAACTCGAAACGCCAGCGTCTTCTATTGAACTCAGTCAGCGCGAAAAAAACGCCAGTGCGGTGAAAGTCGTCACTGGACAATTAGGCCAAGCCACGGCAGTCAACGTGGCCAGTGAACCTGTAATAGCGAGCGCACCGCTGGCGACTGCAACTGCAACTGCAACTGCAACTGCAACGGCGACGGCGAAGCCAACCCCGACCAGCAAACCAACGGCAACGCCGCTTGCCGAAATTGGTCGTTGCTGGCGCTGGGCTGGCATTACTGGCGATCAAATCGACAATGCGCGCACTAAAATTCAAAACTTAAGCTTAATCGCCAGCGAAACCGCCAGTGGTGAATCCAGCAAGGTGTGGGTGTATATGCCACCGCTGGCCACATTAGAAATCGCCAAACAAAAAGCCGCGCAATTGGCCGAAATGGGCATCACTGATTATTTTGTCGTCAACAATGGTGGCCGTTGGCAAAATTCAATTTCACTTGGCGTATTTAGCAATCGTGAAGCGGGCGAGCGCCATTTGGCTGAGCTCAAAGCGCTTGGCGTCAAATCAGCAGTCGTGCGAGAAAAAGACGATACCTTAAAACAAGCGAGCTTTAGTTTTAAAAACCTCAACTCGCAGCAAAGCGATAAATTGGCTAAACTCAGCGCGCAATTTAGTGGCTCAGTATTACGCGAAAGCAAATGTAAATAAAGATAAACAACAAGGCATAAATCTTTCGATTTATGCCTTGTTATAAATAGCGTAAAAACAATTCAATTTTGATCTTTCCGACTAAAAACCTAAATTATTTTAATTCTATCTTTATCTGGATAAAAATCAGCCAAAATATGCGTCATCTTTGCCGCAGAAATTGGATATTTTCTTTGAAATACTTTAGGCGATTGAGCGCCAATTGGCATTAAGCGAATTTGCGTTGCGTCCGCATTAAAATCATAGCGATGCTCTAAACGCGTAGTAAAGTAATACAAATACGGCTTAATCCATTTTAAATAGTATTTAGGTTTAATTGCAGTCGTTGACTGCAAACTCAAACGATCATCGCCTTGATAAATCGATTGAGTGAGTTCCAGCGCATTCGCCGCTTGCTGATTGAGCATTGGCATAATATTCCATTGCGCGTCAGCCATCACCCATTTGGCCAAATCATGTAAATACACTTCCGTGACCACATGACCGCCACATGAGCGTTTATGCTCAACATCCTGCGTCATCAAACTCAGTGTTCTTGCCGGGAAACCCAAGGCTGCCAAGGCCGTTGCCAAAACGATGGCATATTCAACGCAGCGAAATTGCTGCCCTTGCGCCGCCTCTTCAACAATGGTCATCGCATCATTTTGGCTGGGGGTGTTTTGGCCATTGTGCTGCCAAAGATGATGTACCCAATGCATCACTCGCTGCAAACGCGCGGTATCGGTTGACGCTGACTCAATTAATTCATCTAATGCATATTTAATTCTAAATTGGGTTAGATATTCATCTTGATCACTCGCAAAATGTGATTCTAATAAAGATAATGCTTGCCAATCAAAATCAATACGCTGATCAATTGGTGCAACCAGTGAGCTAATTTTTGTAAATAGTTTAAAATGCTGCAGTCGATTGCGTAACATTGAATACCCTCAATTAAATACCGGCGCTGCGACGAATTCATCGTCGAGTTTAATACACCGCAACAGCGACTGCATCAATCGAAATTCAATCTGAATTAATCAAGCTAAAAATACAACAACAAAAAAAACAGCGTCAAAACGCTGTTTTTTTTTGTAATCCATTATGGCTAAAATTAAGGGTAACTATAGTATTGCCAGCGCAGTTCGGAGTTTTTCTCAGTATAAAATTGCGGCGACGCTAATCTGCGCCCAGCCACCGGCATTTCGGGCTCTGGCGCTTTAGTCGCCTCCACTTCTTGTCCCCAAGCTGGTCGATTTTTTGTCGCAGAATTCATGCCTTTAGCTGGCGGCAAAATGGCATAACTTGGGATTTGCGACGCCGGTAACACCCGCACAAAACCCGGTGTTGCCCTATACGATTTAGCATGAGCGCTCGATTTGGCTTGGGTTTTGGACTTTGCCACACCATGCACCCCCGGCGCTTTGGAGCGAACCACGGGGCGATGCACCGATGCCGAGCCATACTGCGGCGCAACATAACGCACCACCGGTGGCGGTTTGACTGGAATCACTTCAGCAGCGGCGGCAGCAGGCTCGGCTGAGTGCCCGCCTTCGGGCTGGGCGATTTTAATCGGCGTACTCATTTGCTGAGGTGCGGCATGACGCGATTTTTCCGCCGGTTTTTCTGCGCCCGCCGGCGCATGCGATTCAGCGGCCTTAATCGGTTTGGTTTCAGCTTTATGCGCTGGCTCATTGGCCCACAGCACGGTGGGCATCAAAAATATTAGCAGTGTTTTCTTAATCATTATTTCGCTCCGATCCAACAAAACGAACATAATCACCCGGCTCCACTTTCAAGCCGTCGATCCTTCCCATTGCAAATAAGGGCTGCACTTGTTGCACCGTGAATGTGCCGCCTTTTTGTTCTGGCATACCTAAACGCATTGTCGGCGCGAAATTGGCCGAATCAACCGGCATTACCGTCGGCGAAATGCGATATACCTGCAGGGTATCGCCAGGCCGTAGATTAGATGTATAGCCTGCATCGACATACACCGAGTTTTTTTCAACCCGAGTAATTTTGGCCGAAAACGGAATACAGCTTAAATCTTGTGCCACTAAGGTGCTGGCTTCTTTGAGTTTATCCGTCACTAAGCGGCCATAATCAGTCGCAGCAAAGCCTGCGGTACCCAAAGCACTGCCCAAATCTTGCACCACTTCGCCATTGGCTTTGCCTGCAATTCGGTGCCGATTCACCAATGCCCCCGATACACCATCAAAGACAAATAAATCTAAATCAAAGCGGCGTGCGGCAGGAACCGCTTTGACGCCAACTTGGGCAAAATTAAGAATCGGTAAACTCGCCACTGATTTTTTTTCATAAGGACGCAGATCAGAGCCGTAAGCAAGGGTGTAGCGCTCGCCGAGCGTTGAGGTATCACGCACAATGCCGCCAACGATAAATTGCACTGAATATTGCTGCGCCAAGGCGCGTACACGTTCCGGTTGCAATAAAGGATCGACAAATTGCGGCAATACATCAAACACTGCGACGCCCGGTGCGCGCTGCGGTAAAAACTGTTGGCTGTCGTACAACTGGCGAACCAGCTCGATTTGAATCCCTTCGGGAAACCGATCTAAATCTTGCGTTTGTGCCGGATGCTCAATCCAAAAATACGAAATCAACACCTTGCGGCGTAAATCATCCAAATCACAACGTGCGGTGTTGGCTGGACGTGGACGCTGAGTGGGCGCACTGGCTTTGCTCACCGGCGCAGCCGGTGGCGCAATATTGACGACAACGTGGATAAAGCCATTGCTTTGCCACTCTCGCAGCAGCTGATAATCACCTTGCGGCGTACCGCTCACTTGGGTCGATTCGCCCCATTGCCCTTGTTTTTTGACGCTTAAACTCGTCACTTGCGCGCCATTAAACAGCGCGGCATTTTCTAGCGCGTCTTGCACCGCCAATGTTCGCGCCGCCGCCAGCCCATCTAAACCGACTGGCGCAATTCCTTCAAATTCAGCGGCCCATGCCATTTGGCATAACAGGCAAAAAACAATAAATTTTTTCACAAGGAGAGGTAGTAATTTTGAGTAGGTGAAATTTGCGCTGCTAATGGCTGCGGCACCACCGGCATTGGCGTTGGCGCAGCGGATGTATGCGCTGCTGGCGGTGCGGCAACCGCCTCTTTCACTGGCGGCGCTGCACGGTAAAAATCACCACCGAGCGTCAATTCTAAAATGGTTTCAAAAGCGCCATCGGGTAATGGCGTAATACTGACGATTTTAGCGCCACGTAAATAAGCCTCAACATAGGCTTTATAACTATCGCTAGTCAGCGCCATTGCAGAAACAGTACTACTACCGACGATTTTAATGCCAGCAACGGTTTCCGCCAAAGATCGATACGCATCGAGCTTGGCGGCTCGCATCGCCAATAAGTGTCGCTGGGCTTGGCTTAAACCTTCACCAAGTGGCATTGCGCCATGACCCACAGCAGTTACTTTGGTGGGTAAAACCGCGGGCGGCATGGCATCACCGGCTATTTTTCCCGAGCTAGCGCAAGCTGTTAAACCTAACACGGTCATCAGCAAGACAAGAATAAGTTTTAGTTGGTGCATATTACGCTCCCGCCCATACAATAAGATTAACTCTAGCAAGCCTAGCGACAGGCGCTAGTTCTTTTATATCGGCGGAAAATGACTTTTCTAAAGCGTAATAGCCTCAAGCTTATTTTTTCTTAAACACTAAATCCCAAACACCATGGCCTAATTTAATGCCGCGGTTTTCAAACTTAGTCAGCGGACGGTATTCTGGACGCTCAGCAAAGCCTGTTGGACTGGTCGCAGTATTTTCTAGCGTTGGCTCAGCGCTTAACACCGCCAACATTTGCATCGCATAATCTTCCCAATCGGTTGCCAAATGTAAATAACCACCCGATTGAATCCGCGATACCAATTGCGCAACAAATTCAGGCTTAATTAAGCGGCGCTTATTGTGGCGCGATTTATGCCATGGATCTGGAAAGAAAATATGCGCGCCAGCCAAACTATCTACCGGCAGCATGTTTTCTAACACTTCAACCGCATCATGTTGCACGATGCGCAAATTGCTTAATGACTGCTCACCAATCAATTTTAATAAGCTACCCACGCCTGGCGTATGCACTTCAACGCCTAAAAAGTCGGTCTCTGGCCGCTGCGCCGCAATCTCTGCTGTGGCCGTGCCCATGCCAAAACCGATTTCTAAAACGCGCGGCGCATTGCGACCAAATGCTTGCTCTAAATCCAGCGCATTCGGGCTGTAATCAATGCAAAACTGCGGACCAAATTCTTCTAAAGCCCGCGCTTGACCGCTCGACAAATGGCCTTGGCGTAAAACAAAGCTACGAATACGGCGTTGTTTTAATGCATTGTCTTCGCTGTCAACGATGGGATTTTGTTCGTTTTCCATGGTATTTCCTTATGCTTTACTGGATAAAAAATGCCGCGGCATCGGTTTAGCAGCGGCATTTTTATTGAATACGCGTATGGTAAAACGACTGGCCGATTTCACCAAGCTTTACCCACGTTCCAAGGCTCAAACGGCCAAGGAATAATAACGAAACTCGCGATCGAGTTGATACGCCAACGATTCATACAAAGCTTGCGCCCGGGTATTGCTGTGCGCAGTAGAGAGTTCAAGTCGTGCTGCACCAACGGCTTTGGCATGTGCTGCGGCTTTTTGCATTAACTGACGCGCAACGCCCTGCCCGCGCGCCGATTCAATCACGTATAAATCATTGAGTAATAAAATGCGCTGGCATAGCGATGAACTAAATAAGGGGTACAGTTGGATAAAACCCTGCACCGCACCAGAATCACCTTCGGCGAGTAAAATCACCGACTCACCCAAAGCCAAGCGCTCACCTAAAAATTGCCGCGCAAGAGCCAAATCACTGGGCATTTGATAAAACACTCGGTAAGCGTCAAAAACGGCAGCCAGAGCATCCAGATCATCTAAATTAGCGTAGCGAATTAAGCTCATATGCATCTCAAATAAAAAAGGGTATTGGCTTGCAGCATACGTTTAGCGATAGCAGCAAGGCAATACCCTGATTACTCAAAATTTCAGAACAGCTTGTTCTCTAATTTTTATTTCGCCGCAGCAATCATCCCGGTCACTGGGCTTGATGGATCAGCGCTATACAGTTTGCGCGGAACACGGCCCGCCAAAAAGGCATCGCGACCAGCTTGGACCGCCAATTTCATCGCTCTGGCCATCCGAATTGGGTCGCGCGCGCCGGCAATCGCGGTATTCATCAAAATACCATCGCAACCGAGCTCCATCGCAATCGCCGCGTCCGATGCAGTACCAACACCGGCGTCGATCAACACCGGCACTTTGGCCGAATCAATAATCAGGCGTAGATTCCAAGGATTAATAATCCCCATGCCCGAGCCAATCAAAGACGCTAAAGGCATGATCGCGCAGCAACCGATTTGCTCGAGTTCTTTGGCAATAATCGGATCATCCGACGTATACACCATCACATCAAAGCCATCCGCAACGAGGATTTCGGCCGCTTTTAACGTTTCACGCACATTGGGATACAAGGTATTGGGGTCACCCAAGACTTCTAGCTTGACTAATTTGTGGCCATCGAGCAATTCACGCGCCAAACGCAAAGTACGCACTGCGTCTTCACTATTGTAGCAACCGGCAGTATTAGGTAAGTAAGTGTATTGCGATGGCGGCAAAGCCTCTAATAACGACGGCTGACTGGCATCTTGGCCAATATTGACGCGGCGAATCGCCACAGTGACAATCTCAGCGCCCGACTCATCCACGGCGGCACGCGTTTCTTGGAAATCTTTATATTTACCTGTGCCAACAATCAAGCGTGACTGATACGTTTTACCGGCAATTTGAAACACATCTGACATAGTAAACTCCCTGCGTAGCAATGAATTATTTTGCGCTCAACACCAAAGCGGCCTATAGGCGGAATGGATATCTTTAAAGGTATATTCCTGAAACCAATACTGAGTAACATCTACAGGCTTATACCTCAACCACCACCCACAGCAACCACCATTTCCAGCACATCCCCATCGGCTAGCATGGTCGCTGCATATTGACTTTTTGCAATGATTTCACCATTGCGCTCAATCGCAATCCGCTTACCGAGCAAATCTAAAGCCACCACTAACTCAGTGACATTGAGCGCAGCAGGAAAAGTTTTCGCTTCTCCATTGATTGAAATTTGAATCATGAAATCAGCCCCCGAGGCAAAGAGATCGTCAGTTTATCATGCTAACTGGGTGTTTTTTTGACGCCGCGCAGCTCTAACCCCCATTGCGGCTGTCGATCTGGGTAAAATTTGCGCGCGCTTGGCCGTAGAACGACTCTGGATGGTGAATTTTGACTAACGCACCAAGGATTAGTAAGTTTGTAGTATGCTTGTCAATTGAATGCGTCGCCCAAAGCACGAACAAGGAGTTGTTATGAATGAAATCGAAATCAACCCAACACCGAGTCGCGAAAGCCAAAATATTATTTTGCTGATCTGGCTTGGCACTTTATTTTTTGGTTTTATCCCGTCTTTGATTATTTATTTAGTCAAGCAAGACGATGCCGCAGTAACTGATCAAGCCAAAGAAGCACTTAATTGGTCGATCACCACCATGCTAGGCTACGCCGTAGGCTGGGTACTGATGTTTGTTTTGATCGGTTTTTTAATCTTGCCGGTGGTCGCAATTTGCCATTTGATTTTTTGCATTTTAGGGGTCGTTAACGCCAGCAAAGCGCAGCCTTATCGCCTGCCATTCAATTTACGCTTACTAAAATAAAAAAAAGCATTCGCCTCGATCGAGGGGAATGCTTGATTTAGCTTGCGCTGTTTTTGCTACAGCGCGCGCACCCGCTGCAAACGATACACCGTCGGCAAACTGCGTAAACTCTTTAACACCCGCGCTAAATGTAAGCGATTACTCACTTGCAGCGTAAATTGCACGCTCAAATAACGCTCATGTGAATCGACCATATCGCCCATCGTTACCGCCGAAATATCTGCATCGGCATCGGCAATGGCAGCCGCTAATGCCGCCAAAGTACCGCGCTCATTCTCTGCTAATACTTTCACCGGCACATCAAACATTCGAGCAACTTCAGGATCCCAATCGACATCGATCAATTTTTCAGCGTCGATGCGACCTTTAGATACTTGTGGGCAATCATGCGTATGCACGACCAAGCCTTGGTCTTTTTTTACAAAACCTAAAATCGGATCGCCAGGAATTGGATTGCAACAGCGCGCAAATTGAATCGCCATGCCTTCGGTACCACGAATCGACACCGACATCGGTTTTTTACCTTGGCGTCCGTCTTCCGACCAAGTGCCGGCTAGTTGCAATAAGCGCTTAGCCACTACCACGCCTAGTTTTTGCCCTAAGCCGACATCGGCGAGTACCGAATCACGCGATTTTTCGCCACTTTCGCGCAAATATTTTTCCCACACTTCATCACTGACTTGCAAAGGCTGATGCAAGGCGGAAAAAGCTTGATTGAGCAAGCGCTCGCCCAAATGCACCGATTCATCAAAGCGCATGGTGCGTAAGAAATGCCGAATTTGTGAGCGCGCTTTACCGGTGGTGACAAAGGCCAGCCAGCTTGGATTAGGCTTGGCATGCGCGGCCATGACGATCTCGACGTGATCGCCATTTTTAAGTTTATTGCGCAGTGGCACCAGCTCGTGATTGACCTTGGCAGCAATACAGCGGTTGCCAATATCGGTATGCACGGCGTAGGCAAAATCAACGCAGGTCGAGCCATTGGGCAGACTTAAAATCGTGCCTTTGGGCGTAAACACATACACTTGATCCGGGAATAAATCGACTTTGATGTGCTCAAGAAACTCAACCGCATCGCCACTTTCAGATTGCAGCTCAAGCAAAGACTGCAGCCATTGATGGGTTTTTTGCTGAACTTCAGAAAAGCCTTCATCACCGCTTTTATACATCCAGTGACTGGCAACACCTGCATCGGCAATACGATGCATTTCACTGGTGCGGATTTGCACCTCAATCGGCGTACCGTAAGGGCCAAATAAGGTCGTGTGCAAACTTTGATAACCATTGGTTTTAGCAA
Source organism: Deefgea piscis (assembly GCF_019665785.1). Classification (NCBI taxonomy): domain Bacteria; kingdom Pseudomonadati; phylum Pseudomonadota; class Betaproteobacteria; order Neisseriales; family Chitinibacteraceae; genus Deefgea; species Deefgea piscis. Next base: position 1,027,533 of record NZ_CP081149.1, on the reverse strand, counting down.
TGGCAATGTAATCTTTAAACTTACCCGGAATCGGCTTATACAGCGCGTGCAAAGCCCCCAAAGTCAGATAGCAATGAGCAACGTCTTTAACGATGACCCGAAACGCATAAATATCCAAGACTTCAGAAAAGCTCAGATGCTTTTCTTGCATTTTGCGATAAATCGAAAATAAGTTTTTTTCTCGACCAGTCACCACCGCCTCAATGTGCTGAGTCTGTAATTTGGCTTGAATTGAATCGAGGATTTTTTGCAGCACTTCTCGGCGATTGCCGCGCGCTGCTTTTAATGCTTTGGATAAAACATAATATCGCCGCGGATGAATGTATTTAAACGCTAAATCATCGAGCTCTTGATAAACACCATTTAGGCCAATGCGATTGGCAATCGGCGCGTAAATTTCCATGGTTTCGCGGGCAATGCGTTTTTGCTTATCCGCCCGCATTGAGTCCATCGTGCGCATATTATGCAAACGATCCGCCAGCTTAATCAGCATCACGCGTAAATCACGCGCCATGGCCAAGAGCATTTTACGGAAATTCTCAGCTTGAGCTTCTTCTTTACTTTGAAACTCCAGCTTGTCGATCTTGCTCATGCCATCAACCAGCTCGGCAACGGCTTTGCCGTAGCGCTCAGTCAATTCGAGCTTAGTCACACCGCTGTCTTCCATCACATCGTGTAATAAAGCAGCAGCTAAAGCTTGTGCGTCCAGTTTCCATAGCGTAAGAATGCCCGCTACAGCTAAGGGATGCGAAATATAAGGTTCACCAGACTGACGCATCTGACCACGATGCGCCGCCTCGGCAAACAAAAAAGCCGAGAACAACATCTCTCGGTCTTCATTTTTGAGGTAAGCCGTTTTTTCATTTAAAAAAAGGCTTGCCTCCTCAATCACTTCCGGCGCATCAATTAACGCCGGTACATCCGCTGAAGTGATAGAGAGACTCTGCATCGTTTACAATTAAGAACGAGTACGAGTCAGAATATCAACACCGACCAAACCTGCCGACATTTCGCGCAATGCCAACACGGTTGGTTTTTCACGGCCGTTGTTTTCTACTTGTGGGGTTGAACCGTTTTCGATTTGGCGCGCACGAAATGCAGCCGCCAAAGTCAGGTCAAAACGATTAGGAATGCGATCAAGGCAATCTTCAATAGTTACACGTGCCATAGGGTTTATCTCCGAGTGCGGCTAGCCCGTGGATGGGCGAAACCGCGTATTATATCACTTACTGCGAAAATTAGCCTTTTAAGCTTGAAATCAAGGCGGTATGGCGCTCAGATTGACGCGCTAAGGTCAGTCGCTGTGTGCGCACGACTGCAATCATGTCACGAACTGCATCATCGATATGCTCATTCACGATCACAAAATCAAACTCATCGACATGATTGATCTCTTCTTTGGCGACTGCCAAACGGCGCGCGATCACTTCATCGCTGTCTTTGCCACGACCACGCAACCGACTTTCCAAAGTGGCTAAGCAAGGTGGCAAGATAAAGATGCCAATGGCTTCAGGGAATAAACGACGCACTTGCTCGGCACCTTGGCAATCGATTTCCAATAAAATATCTCGGCCATTGGCCATGACTTCATTAATCCACAACTGTGAAGTGCCGTAATAATTGCCATACACCTCGGCAAATTCCAACAATTCACCCGCCGCAATCATTCGCTCAAATTCGGCGCGATCGACAAAGTGGTAATCCTTACCATTCACTTCGCCTTCACGTGGCGGGCGAGTGGTAAATGAAATCGAGAGTTGAACTTGACTATCGGCAGCGAGCAAAGCTGCCACCAAAGTCGTTTTTCCTGCGCCTGATGGTGCAGTCACCACCAGCAAATTACCTTTGACCATATTTAAATCCTCTACAACCAGCAAACAAGTCGCAATAGTTTACTCAATATTTGCACTTGATTGCTAAGTATCACACTCAAACCCGCATTCTAGCTAGGCTCTGTAAATGCATATTTATCACTGGGTACAAGCTTGGGTACAACCCACGGCGCGACACCCAGTATTCGAGGTTAATTTTAGCTTAATTGCAAATATCTCGCGCCAACAAAAAAACCACCATGGGCGATTATTCTGTGCTTGTTGGCAAATCTTGTAGCTTTTCACTTTCATACTTTTCAATAGCCTCTCGCCTTCGCTTTCTCATTCGTTCGCGGCTTGCTTCGCGTACCCCTTCAAATGTGAGATAGGGACGTTCATCTAGCTCAGCAAAATATACGCCATTCAGCGACTCAAGTTCTTGCTGCGTTAATAACTCATCTAATTTTGAGCTGCCAACCATTATGCAATTCCTTCGTTTTACTGTTTACCCGATTTTTCGTTACTCACCAAATCTGGAATTAAAGCAATTATTTTAGCAATTACTTCATTGCTGATTTCTTTAGCTGCCAGAACTGAGATTAGCTTTATTTGCGCTCTCGATAATTGATTTGAGGCACTTTTATATTTTGGCTTGCTGGGCTGGGCTGGCTGCATTTCGATCAAGGATTGATGATTTACCGCTAGTGTTGCCAATGCTTCGCTCAACCAAGGGTCTAGCAAATTATCACGTAATCGCCAGTACAATCGCGCAGCTTTCATGTGACTATGATTCGGCCAATAGGTTTTGCCTGCGGCTCTAAAGTTGATTTGTTGAATTGCACCAGTCCATTGCAGCACGCAATTCTGTCGATATTCAAATGGCAGCGCAATACAACCATCATGCTTGCAAGGCATTAGCTCTGGGATTGTTTCAGCTAGCTTATCAATGTGTATCGGCCTCCCTGTAAAGGCTGCACGAATAAGGGCTGCTTGGTGAGGGGGTAGAACGTTAATAGTGTCGATAACATGCGCCGCCACTTCATCAGGATTTCTTCCTTGGCCTGTCGGATTATGACTCATCCAGCGCGAATAGGCGGTAATGCCTTGACGGTGGTATGCCCATGCAATAAGAGATTGAATTGTGCGCCATTTCATCCTCTCATGATTGGCAAATAAATGTGGTCAGTAGCGCTGCGTAACAAGTTTTTGCTGTTTAACGTGAAATAGCTGTTTTTGCTCGCTTAGTTTGGCGAAGGAGAAGTTCTTGTACGATCATTTCAAGTAGCTTTTTTTTCATTTCTGGCGTTTGCGCGTTAAGTTTCTTGCGGATTTGTTCCTTGTTCATCATTGAGTCACCCCTATAATTTTTGCTCTCAAATTCAAGCTATTTTAATCGAATGTCGAGTTTTTCTTAAAATGCATAATTCATCAGACCACATCTGGTATGAAGTAACCCACAGCAAAAAGCAATTTACTGGGATGATGATTTTTTATTGCTTACTTGTAACAAAAGGTAGTTTGAAAGACAGAGAAAATCCGTATTATCTGTTACAGTCAATGCCTCTGTTACAGTACAAATCCCTTAAGGAATGCGGCTTGTAGCTGTAACAATGCTCATTACAGTCACTGTTACAAGTATTTGTTACACACCAAATAATCAAAGTAAGCTTAGCAATAACTACGCTTTTTTGTAATTGCTTCGATCACTCCAAAGAATATCTACTCTTCAGCACCAGCAACTCACCAACTGGATGTTCATTTTCACTAAAGCAGAACAATCCTCATTCGTTCCCAATTAAACAAATATACATCCATACAGCATTACAATTTCTGATCTCTTTATAATAATGCGAAAGCCCCGAAAACACCGAAATCCCGAAAATGCCGCCAGCTACCCAGCATAAATACTAGCATCTTAAGTTTTCGGTTATTTTCGGAAATAGCATAAACTTTCGGTGGCCTTTGGTTATCCAAAACTTCGCTCATCGATAAAACGAAAACTTAGATCAAAACGAAAACTCACCGAAAACAAGTAAACCCAATCAATAATAAGGTTTAAAGAGTTATATTTTCGGGGTTTCGGAGTTTTCGGTTATTTTATCGCGTGTATAGCCACATCACTGCTGACCTCGTTTACGTTATCTTCGCAAGGCCGTAACCTCATTTTGTAGCCATTACCCATGCTTTTACCGATAGTCGTTGTCCAAGCATCGCGGCCTGTGGGTCTTTCCAGCATTCCCGCCTCATGCAAGACCTTTATGGCTTTCTTTAGCTCATAGCCTTTAATGATTTCATCCTTAAATGCGTGGGGTAAAACATAAAAAATATCTTCTCCAGCATGAATCCGCTTGTAGCCCATCATGTTTATTGTATTTGGCTCTTTGTCGGTCATTGGTAGCGATACAAACCGTGCAAACTGATTTGCGGCCAATATTCCGTTCGCCTGCTCGATCAGCCTTTCATCATCACGGCTCGCCAGACCAAACACTGCAAGCCAGCGCTGCCACGTCACACCCACAGCTTTAAATGACTCCTCGCACGTCCATCCGGTTAGTCCGGCATCAGCGGCCATTTCTAGCGCCGCAGCCAGTATGGCAAACTTGCGAGTCGCACGGCGCACAGTAGGCGCGGCTTGAGGCGGCAAGACGGCCAACATGCGAGTTTCCGCCGATTTAATCCGCAGGTTTACTGCGCCCTTATTAGCAATCAGCCACGCCACAAATTCACGGCCAAGCGTGCCGTAATGCATTCGCGCCGCTTCGGTTAATTCAATGGCAAATTCACCACCATCTTTGCGGCCATGAATGCAGTCAAATGCTTTGAATTGCCCAGTATCAGCCGGAATATCCAGCATCCGTATTTCTTGCCCGCCGCGCACAGCATGACCGCCTTCATTCAGAAATTGGCTCATCGGAATTTCACCCGTTGAAACCAAGGTCATGAGCCAAGTTCGCTTGGCGCGGTTGCCGCCTTCTTTGCGGCCTTGGGTACGAGATACGCCGTTGAGCATGGTGTAAATGGTACTACCCATCTTGCGGGCATCCCCCGCGCCGATTTCATCCAAGTACAGCATCATGCTATTGGCAAATTCAGCAGAATTCGTTAAACCAACCCCCGTACCATCCCACGATTGCACCAGCTTGGCCGGATTACCCCAAATGCTCGCCGCCACATCGCCACAAGTAGATTTACCGCTTGATGTTTCGGTATGTAAATGCAGGCCAATCCCATCACGCGCCCCGATCAACTCCAACACAGCACCAGCCAGCGCGCACGCTACCGCCGTCATGGGCAGTGGGTTATCTTTAACTAATGCGCCCACGGTGTCGCGCCATGCTTGACTGGTAACTTTGGGTGTAAATGCCGGCCGATACGTTGCCGCCGCAGGATAAAATAAGCGGCTATCGGGCTCACCAATCACTTCGCCTGTCGGTAGTACAAACGCGCCTTGTTGCCAGCCACTTTGATTCGCTATTGTGTAGCGCTCTTTGCTACCGTGGTTATGCAAATAATCAGCTAACAAGTCTTTATCGGCGCGTTTACTGGTTACTGCCAAGCCTTTGCTATTGAGCAATTGCCAGCCCTCACGCTCGCCAATTTGGCTACTAGGTAGGGCGATAGCCTGCTCGGCTCCGGTAATGCAATCTTCCCAACTCAACAGGCGGTAATGGTCGCCGTAGGTATCAACGCCTTGCCCAATGATGTCGAACTCACGGCAAAGGCGTACAGCTGCGGTATGCGCTGTGCCATCTTTATCGTGTTTGACCCCAACATGCACCAGCTCACCGCGCTGAAAATCATAGAATGGCCTGACTTCACCAACTAATTCAGCTTTGCTGGGCAACACAAATTGCACAACGCTATCAGGGCTCGCTAACTCCGCCGCGCTGGGTTTCTGTTGGGTTTTAGTTTGGGTTTGTGGCGACTCGCTGGCTTGAATGGCTTCAATTTCGTTTTTCATCACGCCACCGCCGCATTGTCATCATTCAGCACATCCAGCCAATCCCTACCCGCTTCTGGCGGTAGCATGACTTTCACCGTACGGCCTTCGCCCACCAGCCGTGCCGCCAAGATGTACGCGGCTTCTTTGCCTGCATTCTTGCCCTTGTGGTCGGGTAAATCGTTGTCGCCGTAAATCACTACCTCGCGCACGCTATCCGGCAGCACCACGGTTTTAAGCATTGCCACATTAATGCACGACCACACCGCCAGCCCTGTGAGCTGATGCACCGCCAAGGCGGTTTCTATGCCCTCAGTCAGCGCCAAGCGGCCATCATCGCCAATCGGGTGCAAGCGACACGCCGCGCCACTGAGAGCGCCATCATGGGCAAGCTGTAGCTTTTTGCTGGCTAATGCCTTGCCCGTTTCATCGTGCAGCACCAACTTATGCCCTTTGGGTTCAAGGTAAATGCGGTGCAGCCCTGCTAACGCGCCGTTTGGCTTTTGGATTTTGGCAATCAATGCCGGTGTGGTTTTTAATCTTTTGCTGCTACCGTTTGATTCATGCCAATAGTCCAGCGCAGCAATGTGTCGTAATGGGCTATCGGCCTGAGTCGGTAAATAGCGCCCAGCTAGGCCACGATTCAACAAATAAAGCCCCGCCATATTGCTTGAGCTGAGCGCCACACCCGAATCAAACAACGCTTGTCGTTGCGCCGTGCGGTCTTGGGTTTTGAATTGGGTTTTAAGTTGGGTTTCTGTTGGCTTATGTTTGGGTAATTCCGGCAAAGTAAAAGTGGTACACGCGTTATGCTGCTGATCCATACCCAGCACTCGCCCAACGGCTATCACCGCCTCAGGGAAACTCAGGTTGAAAACGTGCATCACCAAGGCGAAACCATCACCACCGCCCGAATCCATGCCACGGCAAGCAAAGCGGCCATAGTCAGCATCAGCACCGCGCGCGGTAAATTGAAAGCGATCATCGCCGCCGCACGCTGGGCAAGGATGATTTTTACCGTCTAGGGACTTGGCAGGGATAGCCATGCTTTGCAAAGTCTCCGGCCAACGCCCCGCAGCAGCCGCTTTAACTTGCTCGCTGAATGATTTACGCATGGTTGCGCTCCCCAGTAGCCGCCACGGCCTTACTGGCCTGTACGACCAGTGATAGGTAATGCGTCGCAAGCTGGCAATGGGTTTCAAGTTGCTGCTTGGCAATGCCTTCATTCAGCAGCTCAAGTACCAAGCTTAACAATTCACCGCACGACATAACACGAACGGTTGCAGCTTCTAGGTCGGCACTCACCGGCACTAGCGTAGCAAGGTCAAATGGCTGTTTCATTAGGTTCTCAATCAGTGCTGCGTGGTTTTGAGTTTGAGCAGCGCCGCCGCCCAGAATATTGGTCGTAGTCATTTGATGGATTTCCTATGGCTTAGCGGTTTTTTTTGGGCTTGGGGGGCTTGGGGCGCGTGTCGCGGGTATAGCTCCGCATCAGCAGCAAAGACGCGGCGCGACGACTGGCGAACGCGGTCTGTTGAATCCCTGAGTTTCGGCTCGGTTTACGCATGGTGATTCACCCTCTTACCGTTGACGGCCTCAACCACTGCACCCAGATAATCTAGCGCCATCAGGCCGTTATAACGGGATTCGGGGTCTTGCTGATTGAGTTCGAGTAAATGTAGGGCGCAGCGTAGACACACTTCCAGCGTGCATTCTGAGGTCGTGGCGGTTTCGCCAAGCAGCGCAGCGGCGGCGGTATCTGTGACGGGAATGAATTGCTCTAAGTCGATGGGCTTACGCATGGTCACGCCCTCCAATCACTTGCAGCAGAACCAGCGCAGCAATGGACAAGGCGATTACGGCAATAGGGGTATTACGCTCTACGGCAAGCGTGATAATACATACAAGGGAATACGTAAGAAAAGTACGGGCGAATTTTGGCATAAGATATGCACCTATCGTTGGGGTCAAATCCCCACCTTTCGACGCCAATCGAAGGAGGTAGGAACGCAGCAGGGTTGGCGTATCGGCACGATAGAAACCGACGCTACCGAAGTAGCCCCCACCACGCCCCACCATTGAAGGTGCAACTGTGGTGCAAACGGGCATAAAAATACCGCTTTGCAGCGGCTTACCCGCTATCGTATTCGAGACGCCAATCTCGTCTGCCTCAAGTGAGACAGCGCCGCCATTATCAAGACCTGCGTGCTGGCTGGCAAGTGCTTTTTTCTGTGCAATCGGGTTCATGCGGCAAGTTCCACATTGATTTCAATCACCAGCACTGGCTCAGGGAAAGCAGCTCTGACTTGCGCGGCGGCAACCTTGAGGGATTCCCCACGGTAAAACGTTTTCCGCAGAATGTGCGCTGCGGCCTTGAGGCGCTCTAATGCTGTTTTAGGTAAATCCTTGCGCGGCAAGTCGGGCAGCTTGGAAACACCAAACACCGCCTTGTTCAGTACTGCTTGAATCTGTCCATACATGCGCGGGTCGGGGTCGGGGTCAGCACCAGCGACCTTGCCATACATGTTGGCGTATTCAGCTTTAAATACCGCCAGCGTGTCAGCAACTTGAAACGCCATCTGTGCCGCGGCGGTTTGTTGCTCGGCCTTGCCTGTTGTCCAGTACGAAAACAGCGCTTTGGTGCATTCGTCTTGGTACGTCAGCAAGGCTTGCCGTACTTCTGGCTTCACTTTGTTGCTGTTGATTGAATTGAGGAAGGCGGGCACTTGTTCAAGTGGCAAAGTTACCATCTCTTGTGGTCGGCCTGCTGTATCGTGTGAGGTCATATGACCCCACGTCCAACGTGGATTGTTCGCCATCTTACGACGCTGGGTTCTTGAATCAATCCCAAACGCTTCACACAAATGGCGAACTGAAACCCGCAATTCGTCACCGCAAGAAAACGCCTCAATGCCGCCCAGTGCGAACGGGATAAGGTGACTTTGCGTAATGGTGCTTTTCTGACGTTGTTGCTTTGGTTTTGGCGCAGGCTTAATATCTGCACCAGCTCTTGCCCGAGCCCCAAGGCCGTCTTGCTGTTGATTCAGTGAGGCGGCTTTTTTCATTACTGCGCCCCCCCTTGCTCATCAAGCCACTGGCGCACGGCCTCACACTGCCACGCGGTCACGCGCTCGGATAGCTTGGTCGGCGCAGGGAACGTAGCCATACGAACGCGCCGCCACAGTGTTGATGCTGAAAACGGGATGATTTCGAGTAATTCACGCTGACGGATAAAGCCCGTTGCAGGCAAAGCGCCATACGTTGCCAGTAGCGGCGCTTGCGGCTGGCTAATCGGGATAACCTTGGCGGGTGCTTTGGTTTGGGTGGTTGGTTGCTGTGTACGTTGTGGCATGGCTTGCACCTTGTTGAAAAGTGCAGCCAATTTAATTTGTCACAGCGTGGATTTGAAGGCTCGGAAATTACAAAAAAACACTCCGGAATGTTTTTTTAAAAAAAATACTCCGAATTAGTCGCAGATTTGTTGGTTTTGGGTTCGCAGGGCACTGAGCACTTGATAAGAGATTAATTTTTCAGCCAAAGGCGCTACGACTTTCCTTATTCTTTCGCTTGGTGAAATATCGTAAGTATTAGGAAACAACAAAACTCCTATTAGCTGCTGGCCTAATTCCACTCCGGTACTTTGCAAATAAATACTAAGATCTAAATACTGCAATATTTTCATATCGCGCCATTTCTGAGTATCCACCTTAGTAAACACCCGTCGCGGCTTGCTTATCTCCAACTCATGCCGCGTAGCTGCTAGCCAATCTTTAAACCTCTCAAATAGCAAAGCGTCGGGCAACTCTAAATTAACCCCGATGTAGGATATTGCTTCAGCATCAATAAAGTGCAAAGGCATTGATAGAAAATTTTCTGGCGCATGAAAGTCATACACCGAGAGTGGTGCATCATCAACTTCGCCCATCTCAGGGCGCTCAAGAATATCCCTAGCTGCGGCCAACGCAAGGCCAGTCGTAAGATTGGAAATTGCTGGATTTGGACAATACGCGTCGAATATTTTCAGGTGAGTAAGGTCGATATATTCCCCTGAAGCAATCAAGTCAGCTAAGGTGTTTAAATGAGTTGGGCGTTCAAATAAATGCCTTAGCCCGAATCTGATTAGCTCATCTTCAGCTCTGCTGGAGTCGCTTAATAATTCAGCTCTAAATGCTAATGCTCTTGACCAGTCATGTAATGTGAACTTTTCTGTAATCGAGTCGTACATTACGTTATTTAGCCATGAATAATCATTCATGCTCATATTACGCGCCCCCCTTCGGCGCAATCCCTGTAATTGATTGCCGCGCCAGCGGGTCAGGGGCTACCCGTTTTCTCTCCGTCGAGATAGGCGCGGCAAACTCGATTAAGCGGCTTTACGCTTTTTGTCTTTTAGATTCACCACTTTGTCATTCCCGCCCTGCTCCAGCTCTCGCATTAAGTCCGCCCACTTAATTAGCGCGTCTTTGCGTTCGTCAAAGTAATCATGCCGATCATACGTGCCGTGTACGCCTTTGATTTTGTGATTCAAGCATCGCTCAGCAGTGATTACGTCCACGCCCAGCGCAGCCAATTGAGTACGCGCAGTGCGGCGTAGATCATGCACGGTAAATGCCTCCACATCAGGCATGTGTGGTTTGAGCTTGCCCATGGCTGTGCCGATTGTTCCTTCGCAAATATGCGGTAATCCACGGTGCTGCATTTTTCTTGCCGGCAAAATATACGGACTAGCGCCAGATAGGCGCTTCAACTCGCGCAACCATTCCACAGCACACGGCGGCAAAGGCACATCTAAGCCCTTCCCAGTCTTCACATCGTCGCGCATGTGCCAGATTGCCGCATCCAAATCAAATTCATCCCATTGCGCCGCGCATAATTCCATCTTGCGACAGCACAGCACCAGCAGCAGCTTAATGGTTAATTCGTTTTGCACACTAAAGCCTTTGGCCTGCTTCATCGCGGCAAATAACAAGGCCAGCTCGGTACGCGACAGCGCCCTATCTCTAGCAGTTAATTCACCGCCAGCGTCTTTAGTGCGAAATGCGGCGGCTGGATTTACCGCGATCATGCGGCGGCGTATGGCGTAGTCGAACATGTTTTGCAGCATCCGTAATGCTTTATTCGCAATACTGGGCGCTCCACGCTTGCGTACAGCTTCAAGAATGTCATCCACATGCAAAGACGTGACCGCCTCGATTTTTAATGCGCCGATAAGTGGCCGGATATTTTTTTCATATTGATTGATCGGGATATTTGGATGTTTAACGCGCCCGATAATTTCACGGTTTAAATATTCCTCGGCCAGCTCATTGACCGTAATCGAAGCGCGTTCGGCCTCAATGGCCGCTACAGCCTCGACAATACGTGCGGCTTTTTCACCTTGTACGTCATAGCCAAGCTGCACGCGCGCGGCCAGCTCACGCGCCCGAGCTCTAGCTTCCGACAAACTCATATTCCCATAGTTACCGATGACCATTTTTCGCGGTGTCCCAGCAAAAGAATATCGAAACAACCAACGCGGCACTTTGTCATTCTTTCTAAAACTCAAAACTAAGCCGGCAACAATCGAGTCAGCACGTCCTTCAAAGCGAATATCGCCCGTAATCAGCGCCTTAATCCCAACATCCGTAAACTTAGTCATAACCCTATACCCCACCCCTGTATGAAAACACCTTGTACCCAAAGCTTGTACCCAAAATTGGCTTTGGGTACATGCTTGGGTACAAGCTAAACGTGAGATTACGCCGCATGGCGTGACACGTCAAGAAACAAAAAACCCAGCATTTGCTGGGCTTAGAGGGGAAAAATGCTCTGTCATGACACGTCAAAAAACACTACTCAATGTTCTGCACTTGCTCGCGCATTTGTTCGATCAAGACTTTCAACTCCATCGCCACTTTGGTCGTTTCTACTGAAACCGATTTCGATCCCAAGGTATTGGCTTCACGGTTAAGCTCTTGCATCAAGAAATCTAAACGCTTACCGGCATTGCCGCCTTTTTGCAAAATTCGGCGCAATTCGGCGATATGCGTTTGCAGGCGATCGATTTCTTCCAGAATGTCCACTTTTTGCGCAAAGATCACCATCTCTTGGCGAACTCGGTCATCGTCGCCACAGCCTATGGCCTCAACAAAGCGTAAAGTCAGCTTGGCTTCATAATCAGAGATAATTTGTGGCAATAATGGTTTTACGCCGGCAATCAAGGCATCCATCGCCTCAACGCGTTCTAATAAAATCGCCGCCAATTTAGCGCCCTCTCGAGCGCGACTCGCTAAGAAGTCAAGCAAAGCCACATCTAATACTTCAAGCGCAGTGGTTTGCAATAGCTCGGTTGGCAATGCATCCGATTCAATCACACCAGGCCAGCGTAAAATATCGGCCATGCGTAAATCGCCCGCACTCGCTTGATGCTCTTTGACTTGATCGGCCAAACGCAGCAACTCTGCGACTAAAGCGTTGTTTAAGCGCAACTGCGTGTTGGCCGCTTCACGCACATTAAAATTCAAACGGCATTCTAATTTGCCACGATTGAGACGCCCGCTGAGCTTCTCACGAATTGCGCCCTCTAAAGCACGGAATTCCTCAGGCAATCTTAGGCTTAGATCTAAAAAGCGATGATTGACGGCGCGCAACTCTACCGATAACACCCCATGGGACAATTCTCTTTGGGCACTTGCGTATCCTGTCATGCTATAAATCATATAACTTCCTTCTTTAATACGCGCCGCTTTACACTTACGACGGTAGGGCTGACACTAATGGTCTATTGACGCTGCATTCACCGCGAAAACTGCGTAAGCTGCAGCAGAATGCCAAACATCAACAGGCCCTAGACTATTTACTCAGAGTATAACCAAAACTAAGCATGGCCACCCCAAGCAATCAACCGCTCGCACGCGGATACCAATTACAGAACTACACCATCGCCAAGCTTTTATCCGCTGGCGGCTTTAGTATTGTGTATTTAGCCCATGATGAACACGACTACCCGGTCGCAATCAAAGAATATTTACCCAATTCTTTAGCGCTGCGCAAAGAAGGCGTCGCGGTACAAGCCGTAAGCGAAGAACACATCGCGCTGTTTCGGCATGGTTTGAAATGTTTTTTTGAAGAGGGCAAAACACTCGCCAGAATTCAGCACCCAAATATTGTCCGAGTGCTGAATTTTTTCCGAGCGAACGACACCGTGTATATGGTGATGGAATATGAACGCGGCCGTACTTTACAAAAAGAAATTCAAATTAATCATGAACGCGAAGGCGTTGATGAAAAACTCATTCGCAGTGTGTTTTTTAATTTACTCAATGGTTTACGTGAAGTTCACCTCAATAAATTACTGCACTTAGATATTAAACCGGCCAATATTTATATTCGTAAAGACGGTTCGTCGGTTTTGCTCGATTTTGGCTCCGCTCGCCAATCGTTAACTGCTGAGCAATCACGGCTGACGCCAATGTATACCCCAGGCTTTGCTGCGCCCGAACAGTATCGCAAAAAAGAACAATTAGGCCCTTGGACCGATATTTATGGCGTTGGCGCATCAATGTTTGCATGTATTGCGGGCACTGCGCCTCAACCGGCTGATGCCCGAGAAAAAGACGACAAAGTACAACGACTAGAGCAAGCCTATGGCGATCGATATTCACCAGAATTATTAGCCCTTATTCATCAGTGCCTTGAAATTGATCATGAAAAACGCCCACAAAGCGTATTGCAAATCCAAAAACTACTGCTAGAACCGGGCTCTGTACCGCGTAAAAAAGGCAGTCTGATTCATATGATCAAGCGAAAATGGTCCGAATTGATTCGTCCTAAACGCGGAGATCAATCATGAAATTTACCGTTTTCCAAGAAAGCCGCAAAGGTGGCAGGCAATATAATCAAGATCGTTATGGCTATTCATATAGCCGTGATGCATTGCTCTTGGTCGTGGCCGACGGCATGGGCGGCCATTTACACGGTGAAGTCGCAGCGCAAATCACCGTTGAATTACTCAGCGACCAATTCCAAAAAAAAGCCACGCCAATTATTCATAATCCCAATGAATTTTTGCATGATGCTTTATTGCGCTGCCATGATGCCATTTATAACTACGCAATAGCTCACCACCTGATTGAAGTACCGCGCACAACGATTGTGGCCTGTATTATTCAAGATGGCATCGTGTATTGGGCGCATGTTGGCGATTCGCGTTTTTATTTGATTCGTAATGGCCAAACCATTGCACAGACCAGAGATCATTCTAAAGTCAGAAAATTAGTCGATGCTGGCTTAATTACCGAAGAAGAAGCCCTACATCATGCAGAAAAAAACAAAATCTACAATTGTTTAGGCGGTAGTTTATTACCTGAAATAGAAATTGGCGGTAAAGTCAGCCTCAATGATAGTGATGCGATTTTATTATGCACTGATGGCTTTTGGGGCTGTTTAAATGCGGAAGAAATCAATCATTTTCTATCTTCATTCCCAGTTTTATTCTCGGTACCACAATTGATGGATCGCGCCGAGTTACGCGGTGGCGCAAACAGTGACAACCTCACTGCGCTGGCAATTAACTGGCATGACAATTATGAATTTGGCGATACCGAAGCATTTGTTTCGACTCAAAATTTAGATATCAATACCATTAGTACCCATATTGACGATCAAAGCTTTATGACCGCGCCAGAAATTAGCGAAGATGATATCGAAAAAGCCATCGCCGAAATCCAAGCCGCAATTAATAAATACTCAAAATAAAGTGACGCACTTCATTGGCTCACTGTGAATAGTTGCTACTTTTCAGCAAATAGATTCCTTATGATGCTTCAAATTGTGTCAGTTGTAGCTCGCTGCATTGACTTCTGTATGGATGAATCCTTTATCAATCAAGGTTTTTTGCACGTCGATATCGATCCATCGTGCAAGCCCAGATAGGACCAAAAAATGAAACTTCACAACACCATCATTGCTTTAAGTGCCATTACTTGCGCGACTGCATTTGCTTCTAGCCCAGATCCACTGCAAGCTTACCCTGCAGCAGAAGCGGGCTTTGTACGTAAAGTGATTCAATTACCTAAAGTTAAAAATCCTGAACTGTATCGTGTGCAATTATTGGCAGGTAAAATGATGGAAGTCGATTGCAATCAAACTCGTTTAGCCGGCGAGCTAAAAGAAGAAACCGTACAAGGCTGGGGCTATAATTATTGGGTATTGCCAGAAGTAAAAGGCGGTATCAGCACGATGATGGCTTGCAACCCAAAAGAAGCTAAAAAATCAGCTTTTGTTGCAGTCTATTCAGAAAAACTCTATCGCTATAATGCGAAATTGCCAGTCGTGGTTTATGTTCCGGAAGGCATCGAATTACGCTACCGAATCTTCTCAGCCAAAGAAAAAACGCAAACGGCAATGGATAAATAAGAAAATTTAAGCCAAGCACAATGCAAGCATTGCCTTATTCAACTCATCGATAGATGGCGGGTTTAAGGCAATAAAAAACGGGCGATGTTGATCTGCCATTTGGCGGGATCTTCATGGCCCATTATTTTATCCGCGCCTCCCTTACCCATGGGCCTAGCTAAATCAACAATAATGGGCGTGATATAGGTACTGGATTTAGTACTAAAAATTACTTTTAATTTTGGTTGCAATAAACTGCCTTCATTTTGCTCAATCACAATTCCCAAACGACCTGATTCTAAACGCACTAAAGAACCCACTGGGTAAATCCCAATGGTGCGCATAAATGCCTGTACTAATTCAGGGTTAAAATGAAATTTACTCCATTCCCATAGCTTTCTTAATCCTTCCGTCGCTGGCATCCCCACGTGATAACAACGATCTGACGTAATTGCGTCATACACATCCACCACGGCGGCCATTTGTGCCATTTGGCTAATTTCATTGCCCGGTAATTTATGTGGATAACCTGTTCCATCCATCCGCTCATGATGATGTAAAGTAATCTCCAGCGGAATTGCTTCCATATCATCTATTTGCCGCAAAATATTCCATCCTTCCTCAGGATGAGTGCGCATTATGGCAAATTCAGCCTCAGTTAATCGCCCAGGTTTATTTAAAATTTCATTAGGCACTTTCATTTTTCCGGTGTCATGTAATAAACCACCGATTCCAGCTAAACGAATTAAATTGCGATCCATTCCCAGCGATTGCGCAAAAGTCACCATTAAGGTGCAAACACTGACCGAATGCAAAAAAGTGTATTCATCTTTATTTTTAATCGCTAATAAACCGACTAAAGCGCCACTATTTCTTAATACTGATTCAGTAATATCACCGACCACATTAGCCACATCATCCATCTGAATGGCCTGCCCCATACGCACATCACGCATTACCGTTTTAACGGCATTAGTCGCTTGTTGATGAATTTTATTGGCACGGCCTAATTCTTCAGCGAATGAGACTTTAACAATCATCGGTGGTGCTTCGGCAATGCGTAATAAATCCGCATCTAATTCAGCATTTACCTCTTCCATGGTCGGCGCATCGGCCAAATCAAGGCCGCGGGTGGTATCAATATAAATTTCACGCACGCCAGTAGCCGTAATTTTGGCGATTTCTTCATCGGTTTGAATCACAAAACGATTACGCACAAAGGGATGATTCATCCAATCAACGTTTAAATCATGGATATACATACCCGGTTTGATGTATTCAGCAGGGATTTTTTTTATCATGGGAATCGCACTGGCTAAGGTTGATTCATGCTAGTACAGACTGATGCAAGTCGCACGAAAACACGCCAAGCGATACGCTGACAATCATATGGTTTTTTTACCTTAACTTGATATCGTCAACACTAAATTAACTACCAGCAAGGTAAGCAAGGCATGAAAATTAGGGTAATACTCGTTTGCTGGCTTAGACCAGCAAACTGGCGCCAATATTGACCGATAAACCTAAGATCACCATATTAAAAACAAAAGAGAGGATAGATTGCAATAAAACCAAGCGCCGCATTGCGCCACTGCCAACCCCGACATCGGCGGTTTGCGAGGCCACGGCGATGGTAAAAGAAAAATACAAAAAATCGGGATAAGTCGGCTCAGCAGGCTGCTCGGCAAACAGCAATAAAGGGGTTTTTCCTTGGTGCTGGTAATACAAATGAGCATAGTGAATCGCAAATGACGTTGGCACCAATAACCAAGAGCCCGCCACAGTCATAAAAGCCAATAGCAAGGGCGCATATTTAAACCAAGCTTTAAGCTGATTATCCATCGCTAAACCCAAGACAATCGCCACCAAACTGGCCACAGCCGCCAAGCAAACAAAGGCCAGCACCTGCTTGGCATTCTCATCTTGCACTTTGGCCACCGCCCGAATATGTTTGCCGGGCGCGCGAAACATTAAAATCGACAAGCTAATCAAATACAGCCACGAACAAGTATTCCAAGCGAGTAAAAAGCGCATCAGCATTGAAAAATCAGCTGACAAAGCAAAAAACATCACCACACCAGCAACCACTGAAAACATCAGCCGTGGTCGCGCGACAAATAAATGCCGTATCGCCGCAAATTGCCCCTGCGGCTTTAATTTATCGTTTTCACACGCCATGGATTTAGCTACGCCTTTTAGCTTGGACGATGCCGCTCAGGCAAGGCCACATGAAATACCGCATTAAGCTCAACCGGATTGAGCACCAACTGCGCCAAACAATAGCGATCCAGTACCGAATAAAAAGCGACCATGGCTTCACTCAACACGCCGCGCAAACGACAAATGCCATCGATACTGCACATCGAATGCGTTGGATCAAAACATTCCACCATCGGACTATCGGCCTCACTTAAACGCACCAAGCGCCCAATCATAATTTGCTCTGCGGGTACGGCCAAACGCATACCACCGCCTTTGCCGCGCAACGTTTCTAAAAAGCCATGCCGAGATAAAAAATTAACCACTTTCATTAAATGATTATCCGAAATGCCGTAAGCGTGGGCGATCTCGCTGCGCGTCACAATCCCCCCTTCTTGGACTGCCACATAAATCAATGTGCGTAAGCAATAATCGGTAAATACATTCAGACGCATTACGCCCCCTTCGGCAAAATTGAGAATCCATAATACACAGAATCGGCCGGCAACGTGCCCACGCAAACTGAACGACCCAACGCATTCAACGCCGAAATTAGCCAATACAGCCAAGTAAAGCTCTAGTGCAGCCCATCACTCACAAAAAATTCATCTAGATGTAATCGGTTTGTCACTTTGCGCTGAGCATAATAGCGCCACTTTAAACTCTCGCAATAAGGCTTGTGCAATGAAAACCCTCACCTCGCTGTCGCTTGCTCTGTCGCTACTTTTGACGGCACCACTGGCTTTGGCCGAAACCACACTCACAGTGTATACCGCGCTTGAAGCCGATCAGCTCAAAGCGTATCAGGCCAAATTTGAAGCCGAAAATCCAGACATTAAAATCAAATGGGTGAGAGATTCTACCGGCATTATTACCGCGAAATTACTCGCCGAAAAAGCCAATCCACAAGCCGATGTGGTGATGGGCCTAGCTGCATCGTCATTATTGATTTTTGAAAAAGACGGCATGCTGCAACCTTATGCGCCTAAAGGCGTTGAGCTACTCAGTAAAGCCTATGTCGATGATCGCACGCCACCAGCGTGGGTGGGCATGGATGTATGGGGCGCGGCGATTTGCTTTAACACGGTTGAAGCGGCCAAACAGGGCATTAAAAAACCCGAAAGCTGGAAAGACCTGACCAAGCCTGAATACAAAAATAAAATCGTGATGCCCAATCCAGCTTCAAGCGGCACCGGTTATTTTGACGTGAGCGCATGGTTGCAAATCATGGGCGAAAAAGAAGGCTGGGCGTATATGGATAAACTGCACGATAACATCGCGCAATACACCCACTCCGGATCAAAACCTTGCAAACAAGCCGCTGCCGGTGAATTCCCAATCGGCATTTCATTTGAATACCGTGCCGCCAAAATCAAAGACAGCGGCGCGCCAATTGATTTGGTGTTTCCAAAAGAAGGCTTAGGCTGGGATCTAGAAGCCACCGCCATTATGAAAGGCAGCAAAAACCTCGAAGCGGCAAAAAAACTCGCCGATTGGTCAGCATCAAAATCAGCCAACGAGCTGTATGAAAAGAACTTCGCCATCGTCGCCATGCCCGGCATTGCCAAGCCCAATGCGCATATTCCAGCGGACTACGAACAACGTCTGATCAAACAAGATCTACGCGTCTCGGCTGCAATGCGCGACAAAACCCTCGCCGAGTGGACCAAACGCTACGACAGCAAATCAGAGCCTAAGAAATAAGCTAGTCGCTTTTTGACAGGTGTTCAGGTTGGGTGTTGATGGTTTTAAGTGCCTGCGGCACGGCATCAACACTCAGTATGAACACCATCAAATTGCATGGGTATCTCCACATATCACATTTGCAATCTGAGATTAGTATCAATACCCCTTTAAATAATTTAACGCGCGCCACCGCGCAACAATACCCAGCTCAGCAACATCCTGTACCAGCAAGAGTAGGGCAGCATCGTTTTGGGTCTACTGCATGAAAGGCCAGCAACCGTAAGGACTTTGTATGAACCGAGCACCCGCCATCGCCAGCCAACACGCTGAATTAACCATTCATGGCGTGAATAAAAACTTTGGCGCATTTAGCGCTTTGCGCGATATCTCACTAACCGTGAGTAAAGGCGAGTTTGTTTGCCTATTGGGGCCATCCGGCTGCGGCAAAACCACCTTGCTGCGCATTATTGCTGGGCTTGAGTCGTGTGATCGCGGGCTGATTGCCCAAGCGGGCCGCGACATTACGCATGCCGCCCCCAATCAACGCGATTACGGCATTGTGTTTCAGTCGTATGCGCTGTTTCCCAATCTAACGATTGCACGCAATATCGCCTATGGCCTGAAGGGTCGCGCACAAGATCAGCAACGCCGCGTCAATGAATTACTCGATTTAATCGGTCTTTCGGCCTTGGCCGAGCAGTACCCAGCGCAAATTTCTGGCGGCCAACAACAACGCGTTGCGCTGGCGCGCGCTTTGGCCACCTCACCGAATTTACTGTTACTAGACGAACCCCTCTCGGCGCTCGATGCGCAAGTTCGCGCGCATTTACGCGGTGAAATTAAAGCGCTGCAACAGCAGCTGGGCATCACCACCATTATGGTGACCCACGACCAAGAAGAAGCGCTCACCATGGCCGACCGAATCGTGGTGATGAATCACGGTGTGATTGAGCAAATTGGCACGCCAGCACAAATCTATCAGCACCCAGCCAGCCGTTTTGTCGCCAACTTTGTTGGCCATTGCAATTGGCTCAACACCCTTGCGGTCGGCCCCCATCAAGTGCAATTGGGGCGGCATACGCTCGCGACGCATCGCGCCAATGCCTTGGTGCAAGGCCAGCAATACGATGTGTTTATTCGTCCAGAAGACATTGAGCTATTGCCGCAATGGCGTAATGACCCACAAGTGGGTTTAGGAAAGTTACTGCAGCTTGAGCTATTAGGCAGCATTTATCGCCTACGGCTGTTGGTTAATGAATGGGATGGCATTGAGCTCGAAGTCATTATTAGCCATCGCGAAATGGCGCAATTGCGCCTTGCCGAGCAGCAGCTGATTCCGATTTATTTACCTGCCGACAAGCTGCGCTGCTTTTTGCCCGAGGTGAGCGCATGAACTCAACACTCACCCTCGAAGCACCGCACGCAGGCTGGCGCAATGAATACTGGGCCACGCTGATTGCTGGCGGCATTGTGCTGATTTTGCTGTTGATTTTAGCTGCCCCCTTATTGGCGATTTTAAGCCAAGCTTTGTTTGATCCTAAAACCGAGCAATGGGGCTTAGGCAGTATTGAAGCGGTACTCGATTCGCCCAGCTTGCTGCAAAGCTTATTCAATAGCGTCAAATTAGCGCTAATGAGCACGCTGATTGTGATTCCACTGGCGTATTTATACGCCGCAGCCCTCACCCGCTCGGCCATGCCGGCCAAAGGCAGCATGCGAATGCTGGCTTTGATTCCGCTATTAGCGCCGTCGCTGCTACCGGGGATTGCGCTGGTGTATTTATTTGGCAATCAAGGCTTACTTAAATCTTGGTTTCCCGACGGCAGTATTTATGGCTTTTGGGGCATTGTGATCGGCCAAGTGTTTTTTACTTTTCCGCACGCGATGATGATTTTACTCACCGCTCTGCGCGTTGCCGATGGCCGCTTATACGAAGCGGCAAGCGCGCTCGGCGCAGGCCGCATCCGGCAATGGTTCACCGTTACTTTGCCTAGCGTTCGCTACGGCGTGTTGTCGGCGGCAGTGGTGGTGTTTACCTTGGTGATCACTGATTTTGGCGTCGCCAAAGTCATCGGCGGCTCATTTAACGTGTTGGCGCTTGAAGCGTATAAGCAAGTGATCGGTCAGCAAAACTTCTCGCGCGGCGCGGTCATTGGTTTGCTGCTCTTGGTGCCGGCGGTATTGTCTTTTGTGCTCGATCATTACTCGCAAAAAAAGCAACAAGCGCTACTCACTGCACGGGCGCAAACGCTCCACATCAAAGCGACACCGTGGCTAGATCGCTCTGCACTGCTGTTTTGCCTCGTCGTCAGCGGCGCCTTGCTACTGATGCTTGGCACCGCCATCGCGGCGGCGTTGATTAAGCAATGGCCGTATCAAATGCAGCTGTCTTTACAGCATTTTAATTTTGACGATGTAGATGGCGGCGGTTGGAGCGCGTTTAGCAATAGCTTAAAAATGTCGGCGTATACCGCGCTATTTGGCTCGATCTTGGTGTTTAGCGGCGCGTGGCTCACCGAAAAAGTCGCCACTTGCCGTGGCTGGCGACCCATTTTGCATTTATTAGCCATGCTGCCAATGGCGGTGCCCGGATTGGTGCTGGGCTTGGGTTATGTGTTCTTTTTTAATCATCCAAGCAATCCGCTCAATGCGCTCTACGGCACGATGTCGATCTTGGTGCTGTGCTCGATCGCGCATTTTTACACCACCGCGCACCTGACTGCCGTCACCGCACTCAAGCAACTGGACGCAGAATTTGAATTGGTCGCCGCCTCACTCAAAGTGCCGTTTTGGATCACCGCTTGGCGAGTCACGTTACCGATTTGCCTGCCAGCAGCCCTAGAAATTGCGCGCTATTTCTTTATCGCCACCATGACCACGGTGTCGGCCGTGGTGTTTATTTATACCCCCGACACCATGCTGGCCTCGGTATCGGTGCTCAATATGGACGACGCTGGCGATACCGCAGCTTCGGCAGCGATGGCGACTTTAATCGTCATCAGCTCAGCCGCTGCCTGCGCTGTTTTTGCCGTCGTCAGTCATTTTTTACAACAACGCAGCCAACGCTGGCGGCGACAAGAATGAGGAGGCAGGGCTAAATCTCAGCGTAGCAACGAGTTGGTTTGGCTTAAGTATTCTTGGTTTTAAGTGCCTGCGGCACGGTACCTGATCAGCGCGCAAACCCTTAGGGCTTTGTTCAGATTTGATGTTGATACGTTAAATCACAATCGTTTGAGTCGCGCGACTGTAGCTCCTTCCCCCTTGATGGGGGAAGGCTGGGATGGGGGTGTGCAGTGATGCTTTAGCCTTCATCAACACCTGATCAGCACCCGTAGGTATTTAACTACCAGCTTTATTAAATATTGATCACACAGCAATACCCCCGCGCCTTAGGCGCATTTTTCGGGGATAAAAATTCATCTAGATGAAAGGACTATGATGCGCCAAGAAAAAATCTTACTCACTCCAGGGCCACTGAGCACCAGCTTGGCAACGCGAACGGCGATGCTTAAAGATTGGGGCTCATGGGATGGCGATTTTAATGCCTTAACCGCGTCGGTTTGCGCTGATCTATTGGCGATTGCCAACGGCTAAACGCAGCACTGCTGCATTCCATTGCAAGGCTCTGGCACTTTTGCCGTTGAAGCGGCCATTGGCACGCTGGTGAATAAGAGCAGCAAAATATTGGTGCTCAACAACGGCGCTTATGGGCAAAGAATGCACAAAATCGCGCAGAAAATCGGCTTGAATGTCGCGACTTTAAGCTGGCCTGACGGCGTGCCAGTGGATCCGGCAGCGCTCGATGCGGCGCTGAGCGCCGATCCCAGCATTGGCTACGTGGGCCTGATTCATTGCGAAACCGCTACCGGCCTCTTAAACCCACTGAGCGACATCGCCAACATCGTTGCCGCGCATGGCGCCGAGCTGATTGTTGATGCGATGTCGTCTTTTGGCGCGCTGGACATTGATTTAGCGCGGATGCCGATTTGCGCGCTCATCGCCGCATCGGGCAAATGCTTAGAGGGCGTTCCCGGCATGGGTTTTGTGATTGCCCAAACCAGCGCCATCGCACTGGCCCACGGCAATAGTCCGTCGCTGGCGCTCGATTTGGCCGATCAATACGATTATCTACAGCGCACGGGGCAATGGCGCTTTACGCCACCGACGCATGTAGTGGCGGCATTACGCGCCGCAATAGACCAGTATCAAGCCGAAGGCGGCCGCCCTACTCGCTTAGCACGCTATACCGCCAATGCTAACGTATTAATCAAATCGTTAAGCCACGCCGGTTTAGATTTATTTTTAGCGCCTGAATTGCAAGCGCCGATTATTTTGACTTTCCACGCGCCGCGCCATCCTGATTATCAATTTAGCGCTTTTTATCAGGCAATGAGCCAGCGCGGATTTTTACTCTATCCGGGCAAACTCACCACGGTAGAGACCTTTCGCGTTGGCTGCATCGGCGCGATTGACCCAGCGCAACTGCAACAAGCCGCGCACGCCATTATCGACGTCCTCACTCAATTGAACTGGCTTAGCCCAGCGGAGAAACATCATGCTTAATACTTCACGCGCTTACACCGGTCCATTACAAGCCGTTATCTTTGATTGGGCTGGCACCGTGCTCGATTTTGGCTCATTTGCCCCCACCCAAGTCTTAGTTGAAGCTTTTGCACAATGCGGCATCGCAATCACCTTGGCCGAAGCACGCGTGCCGATGGGCTTAGCCAAGTGGGATCACATCAAAGCCGTTGGCCAAACGCCAAGCGTAGCAGCGCGCTGGCACGCTCAATATGCTCGCGAGATGAATGACACCGATGTGGACCATATTTACGCGCTGTTTATGCCGCTGCAAATTGCACATGTGGGCGAATTTTCGCAACCGATCACCGGCGCCATCGACACCATTAAACAATTGCGTGGGCACGGACTTAAAATCGGCAGTTGCACCGGCTACCCGCGCGCTGTAATGAACACATTGCAACCCATCGCCACGCAATACGGCTTTACACCCGATTGCACTATTGCCGCCGATGATCTCAAAGCTGGCGCACGCCCGGGACCTTGGATGGCGCTGGCCAATGTGATTGAACTGGGCATCAGCCATGTTGCCGCCTGCGTTAAAGTCGACGACACCGTGCCGGGCATTGCTGAGGGCTTAAATGCGGGCATGTGGACCGTCGGTTTAGCGATTAGCGGTAATGAAGTTGGCCTCACTGAAAACGAGTGGCTGGCACTCACGCCGAGCGAGCAAGCGCCGTTACGCGAGCAAGCCACGGCCAAACTCAGCGCTGCCGGCGCGCATTTTGTCATCGATAGCATCGCTGATTTACCCAACGTGATCACGCAAATCGAACATGCTTTAGCGCAAGGCCAGCGGCCATGAGTGAGACTTTTCAACCTTGGTGGTTTGCCGACGCGCTCGCGCAAGAAAACCGCCCGCCACGCCCAAGTCTGAATGGCAAGCGCCACGCTGATGTGTGCATTGTCGGCGGTGGCTATACCGGATTGTGGACGGCGATTTTACTCAAACAACAACAGCCCGAGCTGCAGATTGTCATCATCGACAAAGGTCTGTGCGGCAGTGGCGCATCGGGGCGCAATGGCGGTTGCGTGCTAACTTTAGCCCCCAAATTAAGCACGCTGACGCGGCTATTTGGTGCAGCTGAAGCCATCAAAATCGTCAAAGCCTCAGAAGCCGCCGTTTATGCGATTCGGGATTTTTGTGCGCAGTATCAGCTGCAAGCCGATCTACGCATTGACGGCGCGCTCTATACCGCCACTAATCGCGCACAAAGCGGCAGTATGGACGGCGTAATGGCGGCGCTCAACGCGCATGACATCAATAGCTGGCAGACTTTAGATCGCGATGAAGTGCAAAAAATCGCCGGTTCAACTCGGCATTTATCTGGGGAATTTTCACCGATTGCGGGCAGCGTGCATCCGGGGCTCTTGGTGCGCGGCATGGCGCGCGTTGCCGAATCCTTGGGCGTGCTCATTTATGAAAATACCGCCATGCAGCGCATTGAATATGGTCAGCCAGCACGCGTGGTCACCAGCGATGGTGAGGTAGTCGCCCAGCACGTGGTGTTGGCGATGAATGCGTGGATGGCCAGCCAGTTCCGCCAATTTGCGCGCAGCATTGCCATTGTGTCGTCCGATATGGTGATCACCGAGCCCTGCCCTGAAGCAATTCAAGCGCTTGGCCTCACGCATGGTGCGTCCATTTGCGATTCGCGGATTTTTGTTCATTACTATCGCAGCACCAGCGATGGCCGCTTAATGCTCGGCAAAGGCGGCAACACCTTTGCTTTTGGCGGCAAAATGCTCGCCGAATTTGACCAAGCTAGCCGCTACCAAAACCAGCTAAAACAAACGCTGCACGACTTTTTCCCGCGTTTGGCCGAGGTGCCGATTGCCGCGTCGTGGAATGGTGCCTCCGATCGATCCGTCACCGGTTTACCGTTTTTTGGGTATCTGGATCAACAGCCCAATATTTGCTACGGCTTTGGTTATTCTGGCAACGGCGTGAGCACCTGCTATTTAGGCGGGCAGATTTTAAGCAGCATGGTGCGGGGGGAAAAAGACGGCTGGGCGCAGTGCGCCTTGGTCAGCGGACCACTGGGTTACTTCCCGCCCGAGCCAATACGCTGGCTAGGCAGTATGTTGGTACGCAACGCCATCCGCCGCAAAGAAGCCTGCGAAGACAACAATCAACGCCCGATGTTCTTTGACAAAATCCTCGCCCGTTTTGCCAACGCCGCCGGCAAAGCCGATAAAGCCTAAGCCACAAACGAATCTACCGCGTGCACAAATCCTTTTGCATACCCTAGCTGGGTATTTACTACCATCGCATTGTATCCAATGTTCATGGCAATATACCCATGCAGAGGGGGTAAACAGAGTTTGCCCGCGCGGAAATTGCGCTAAAACAAGCGTTGCGGCTTGGGCTGTGGCACACTCGAGCTGACTTTGCATCCACAGACAGATCATGAATCTTGCTACCGCCAAAACCATTGTTACCCACTGGGATCAACCGATTATTCGCCAGCTGTTTTGGTATTTGATCATTCCGGCGTATGTCGAAATCCAGCGCGCTGATCCCGCCACGTTTGCTTATCGCAACGCCAAGGGCTTGGCCTATCGCTGGTTGTTTTTATGGCAATTGGCGCTGTCGGTGCTGATTTTAATCGCGATAAATACCGTCACCGCCAGTTGGCCAAGCGAGGGTTTGGCGGGCAATTTGCTGCTTATTATTAAGCTGATCAACGCTTATTTTATTGCCATGTATGGCGTCTGGGCTTTGGCGTATTGGTCGATGAAAATCCCGCGTTAGGAATTATATTTCGGGCGTAATCACTAATTGAATCGCATTGGCGGCAAAACGGGTGATGCCGTATTCAATCACTTGACCGTGATCGTCTTGATAAACACTTTCGACATACAGCACTGGCTGGCTTTTGGGTTGCGCTAATTGTGCGGCGACTTCAGGGCGTGGAATTCGGGCAGTAATTTTGGATGATTTTCTGCTCATACTCACCACACCGGCGGCGCGTAGCGCATCACTCATCACGCCGTACTCGGCCAACAGCGTATTAAAACCCGCAAAGCGTGGCAAAGGCAGGTATTCAGTGCAAATGCCAACCACTTGTTCGGCAACAAAATCCAGCGCTTCGATTTTTAACACTTCACTACCGGCGGCAATTTCAAGCTGCTGACACACCTCGTCGCTGGCAATGATCACATCACTGCGTAAAATTTGGCTTTCGCCACTCAAGCTTTGCGCTGCCAAGCTGTGCGAAAAGCGCCCGCGCCGCCCCATTTGGTAATCAATTAAATCTTCTTGCACAAAAGTGCCACGCCCTTGCTCGATTCGCACCAAGCCTTGGCTTTCTAAAGCTTGCACAGCACGGCGTACCGTATGCCGATTGACGGCAAAGCGCTGCGCCAAGATCGGCTCCACCGGCAATTGGCCGCGTAAGGTTTTTTGGGCAATGTCTTCAGCCAGCAAGGTGGCAATTTGTTGCCATTTGGGCGGGGTATTTGGCATGGTTATCCTCTATAGTCTGCGCCATTATACGGCGCGAAGATGACGTCTAGACGAAAGAAAAATGACACATCCATACCCTAATGCCGTTCACTTAAACCAAGTGAGCGGCATTTTTTTCCTCGATTTCATTGCTGATGTCGCTTGTGACGCAAAGGCGCAGAGAAAATCAATTGCAAAACCCTGAATTTCCTCCGCGCCTGTGGATTCTCATCAATTTATCCACCCGTTCTTATTTGACGCCGCCACCCATGCTTACGCATTTATCCACTGGGTTGAGCGGCAGCACCCGACCCATAGCAGTCGCTTATGTGGGGTAGCTGCATATCTGTTTACCAAGGAAATCCTAGGCTTTCGAGCAACAAAATAATCAAGAAAACTAATTAAGCTTCATTGCATCACGTTAATCGCAGTCTTGATAACCACCAAGTGCTCCACACTTCTGACAACGAAATATATAGGCCGTTGGCGACCCATCTTTGTCTAGGGCATTTAAAAACCGGTCCCACTCTGTTCCATCTGGAAGTCCTGTTGAATCTTGAATTGCTAAAACAGCATCTGTTCCTAGCACAAGCAACTCTTCTTTCCCCGCGCGTCCCAAGAATTGAGCCGCATCGTCGCAGTGAGTCCACCATTGCTCTTGTTGCCAACCAGAAAATCCTGGTGTTCGATATGCAACTTCTTCAATAATTTCACTAGTTACAGCGCACCATGAACCACCACCACCGATTCCATCTTCATCAGTGAAGCTTGCCTCAAGTTCTTGATGCGCTCGACCATCAGCAATACACCAAGGACAAATATAGTCAATCTCATCTTCTGCATAGACTGGACCGGTATAAATGTATCCGCGCGATTGGCCACAGCACTCACAAACGGCATCTGATTTGATGATGCTTCCAGTAGAAACTGGGTCAGGATGGTATTTAAACAAAGGTAGATTCATTGTTTTTCTGCGCAATTATCGTTAGTTAAATAAGTCTGCTTCTGGTTAGAGTTCATATTTCCTCCCAAATTTCTGGGTTGCTAGACCAGTCGAGTAGCATCTCCGCTCTTGAGGCTAGCATGGGAGCCAACTCTTCATCACTTTCACCGCTCCCAATGACAAAACTTGGATGCCTTTCTCCACGAGCCATGTATTGAGAGGCTTCTTTCCATAGAGAAGCAATGGCATGCATTGCTTCTCTTGGGGTTTTGGCATTGTTTGCTGAGACGTAGTCGTTTGGTAGGTCTCCTGAAATAGCCCACCACCCGACTGAGTTAGGGGTTTTTAGGCTTTCAATAGCCCAAATCGAAACGTATGGTGCAATATGCCAAGCAGGCATCTCTCCAATTGTGCCGTGTACAATGCCTTCAAGATTTAAATAGTTCGCGACTTCATCGCGGCGTTCGGCAAGCCACTGTGCTTCAAATTCTGGTTCGTCGTAATCTATCATTGAATGAACCTTAACGAATAATATGGAGTTTTTCATCCTGAGGCTGCGGATAATAATTTTGCACGAATAGGCGAAACATTACTTCCGCTTTTGGCCGACTGCTGCCTGTCGTAGAGTTTAAACCCGTAAATCAAAGTGGGCTGCAATCCAAGTTTGGCTGTGGCTAAATTGGTAAGCTCGGTGGCGACGTTCAATGCGTTTGGGTGGATAAATTGAAATAAGATTTCCTCCGCGCCTCTGTGCCTCTGCGTCAGGTTTTCAGGGGGGGTCGTTAAGTGAACTGTATTTACATCCATACCGTGGTTTTTACATCAACACGCTCAGCAAGAAAGAACAGCGCCCAATCATTTAGCGCCGGATTGCACGCCATCGATTCAGCACGGCAGCGCTGGACTCTCGATTCATATTGACTGCGTTCGGCATTTTTTTCCGGCGACCAGCAGTTGAGCTGGCCAAATTCGTCTTTTCACTACGCTATTGCCGCCTATCGTCTAGTCTGTTGGCAGGCAGTACCGATTTAAGGTCTGCCCTTTTCGATGAACTTTGTTGCTAAATATTTCTTTTTTTTAATAAGGATGTTGCGATGAAAAAACTAACCCTCACTGCTGCTGTATTAATCGCTATTGCCGCACAAGGCGCTGTTGCTGCCACTGCCAGCAGTACGGCGAGCGCAAAAAAACCCGTATCTAAATGGATGTGCGAAGACTTTCTCGCTATCGATGAAAGCTATCAGCCTAAAGCGGTGTATTTTGCTGAAGGCTTTAATAAGAAAAACAAACCGGTTGATTCAGTGATGGATGTGGATGGCATTGAAAAAATCGTGCCCATGGTGATTCAAGAATGTAAGAAAGATCCTAAATCATCATTCTGGAGCAAAGTGAAATCCAGCTGGGCCAAGGTCAAAGCCGATATGTAATCGCGATATGTCATCGCAATTGTCATCGTAATCGTACTGCCCAAAAAGCCAGATTTTTCTGGCTTTTTTTATGGCCGCCACTAGGGTCTGTTGACGTTTGGTTTTCGGATCGCGTTTGCGCTGATTTTGGCCTGAAACAAGGAGAAAGACGCGTGGCATAGTCATTCTATGCAAGAGCGTTTTTCAACGCAGTGTCAGGCTGACTTGATTTAAAAAAGCCGCAGCCAAACCCTAAGGGCTGGGCGCTTTTCGCGGCATCTCTGCGTTATTTCATGCTCGAATAACGGGTTATTGGTCGCATAAAATGCCTTGATCTGCCGCGAAAATCGCTCCAGCGCGACCGAAAACCAAACGTCAACAGACCCTAAAGGCCAAATTTACGACAAAATTTATCGCGACTGACATGACTTGCCAAGCCAAGCCAGCGGCATAAAGTGCTTGTGATAGCATCATGCTCACAGCACCAAAACGACACTAATCTGAAACACGCCAACCCTTCACGCTGCTTGGGGACAATATGAGTTTTTCGTTTCGCAATGTTCGGTATTTTATTGCAGTGGCCGAAGCGGAGTCGGTCACCCGTGCAACGCAAACACTGAATATTTCTCAATCGGTGATTACCGAAGCGATTAAATCACTCGAGGCCGATCTGGGCGTGCCACTGTTTCAGCGCCATGCGCGCGGCATGGTGCTCACCCATGCTGGGCATCAATTTTTGCGCCATGCGCATGAAATTTTGGCGGTGGTGCGTAACGCACAACAAGCGCTCAATGCGCGGCCCGATGCGATGACTGGCCAGCTTAATCTGGGCGTAACGGGTTTAATGTCGGGCTATTTTTTATCGTATTTACTCGATCGTTTTCGCCGAACTCTACCCAAGGTCGAAGTGCGCATTGTTGAAGACGAACGCGGCTATCTTGAGCATTTGCTGGTTAATGGCGAGCTGGATTTAGCCATTGTGCTCACATCCAATATCGAAAACCGCTTAGCACTGGAAGTGGAAGTATTACAAGTTGCGCCATGGCGAATTTGGCTGCCTAGCAATCATCCGCTATTAGAGCTTGGCAGTATTAATTTAAAAGAAATCGCCAATGAAGCGATGATTATGCTCAAGCTCGATGAGCTCGATGACAACACCACCGCTTTTTGGCGCGCAGCCGGATTAAAGCCACGCGTGGCCATGCGAACGCAATCGGTCGAAGCGGTGCGTAGCTTGGTGGCCACCGGTGCCGGTTTATCGATTTTGCCCGAAATGCTGTATCGGCCATGGTCATTAGATGGTGATCGGCTAGAAGTGCGGCCAATTCAAGAGAGCATGCCAGTGCTTGAAATCGGTGTGGCGTGGCGACGCGGCAGCCCACTTTCTGAAGCGGCACAAAATTTCTTACTGATTGCCCGAGAGTTCGCCCGCTCGCGTGGACTGCCCGCCGCGCGGATTGAAGCGGCCAAATCTTAATCGCTGTTGCATTGATTCCACATTGGTTTGCACCATCACACCCAATACTTTGCAATCCAAAAAAAAGAATTTTGCTGCTGTGCGTTCGGATAAATCGATGGCACAGCCATAACTACGCCCACCCGCTACGACGGCCATGACGCAGCGCAATACGCCGATTTAAAACCCCAAACCCCCGCGCACTGAAAGCCAAGTATTGCCCATTCCAGCAAGATCAACCGATCCCTCAGATAAAGCCAAGCCCAAATATATTGTAGGTATATAAATATAAGCCTTATAAATTAATGACTACATGCATATACCCAATATAAATTTAAAAACTATTTTACTTGGATCTTGCGAGCACTACGCCCCGATTCACTTTCAATTGATGCATTAGGCTCAAGACAAAGACTGAGCTAGCACCGCATTAGCGCGGCAAAAATACCCTGCCAAGCCGCGCTGACTCATTTGCCGCCGCCGCAACCCCAATATGGCCAGCCACGCTATCGGTTTTTTCGATAGTGTCGATTGGCAATGCCAACTAGTCGTGCTCCAGCCATTGCCTACAATCAATACACCACCTCTTGGAGCGCCATCATGAAACGGTTTAGCCCGATTGCTGTCAGCCTATTACTCGCCAGCTCATTCACCATTGCCAATCCGCCAAGCAGCTTGGGTAAACCCGAAGGCAAGCTCAATATCATTGCTTGGCCCGGTTATATCGAGCGCGGCGAGTCGGATAAAAAATACGATTGGGTGACTCAGTTTGAAAAAGAAACCGGCTGTAAAGTCAGCGTTAAAACCGCAGCGACTTCCGATGAAATGGTCAGCTTAATGAATCAAGGCGGTTACGATTTAGTCACTGCCTCAGGCGACGCCAGTTTGCGACTGATTTACGGGAAGAAAGTCCAAGAAATCAATCCTGCGCTGATTCCCAACTGGAATACGCTCGATCCGCGTTTAAGCAATGGCGCTTGGCATACCGTTGATGGCAAACACTATGGGGTGCCTTATCAATGGGGCGCGAATTTCTTGGCCTATAACAGCAAAGTTTTTGCAGGCAAAGCGCCAGACAGCTGGTCGGTGGTGTTTGAAGAACAAAAACTACCCGATGGCAAAAGCAATAAAGGCCGAATTCAAGCCTACGACGGCGCCATCTATATTGCCGATGCGGCGCTGTATTTAATGAAAAAAAATCCAGCTTTAGGCATTAAAGATCCGTACGAACTGAATGAAAAGCAATACCAAGAAGTGCTCAAATTACTGCGCGCACAAAAGCAGCTTAGCCATCGCTATTGGCACGATGTCACCGTGCAAATGAATGATTTTAAAAACGAAGGCATTGCCGCCAGTAGCGCTTGGGGCTACCAAATCAATGCGCTGCAAGGCGAAAAATTCCCGATCGCGGCGGTGATTCCCAAAGAAGGCGCCACCGGCTGGGCCGATACCACCATGCTGCATAGCGAAGCGAAAAACATCAGCTGTGCTTACAAATGGATGGCGCATTCACTCAATCCAAAACTGCAATCGGGCTTGGCCGAATGGTTTGGCTCTAATCCCGTCGTGAGCAAAGCCTGTGCCGAAAAAGCCCCCGGCGGCAGTGATTTTTGTAAAAGCAATGGCTTTGAGCGTTTTGGACAAATCGCTTTTTGGAAAACACCCCAAGCGCAATGCCGCAGCCAAACGCAATGCGTCCCTTATAGCCGCTGGACTAAAGACTACATCGCCATTATGGGTGGTCGTTAGCGCGCTATGACTTGGCTGGTTAGCCAGCCGAGTGCCTCGCAGGTTTTTTCAATGGATGGTGAAACCATTCGCCGCCCGATACACGCGGCGGCGAATCGGGCTGCGCCATCCGCAAGGACAAAATATGCACATTGCCGTCGAATTTCAGCAGGTGAGTCGTCATTTTGGCGGCGTGCGCGCGGTCGATGAGGTCAGCGTACAAATCATGGATGGCGAGTTTTTCTCGATGCTCGGGCCATCTGGCTCAGGCAAAACCACGTGTTTAAGACTGATTGCCGGCTTTGAGCAAGCCAGTGCCGGAGCCATCTTCATTCACGGCGTGAGCGCGCAAGGTTTGCCGCCCTATCGGCGTGACGTCAACACCGTGTTTCAAGACTATGCGCTGTTTCCGCATATGAATATCCTCGATAACGTCGCCTACGGGCTCAAGGTCAAAGGCATTGGCCAAGCGGAGCGCTATCGACAGGCCGAGGCGGCTTTAGACATGGTGGCGCTTGGCGGATTTGGCGCGAGAAAACCCGGTCAAATGTCAGGCGGGCAACGCCAGCGTGTGGCGCTCGCCCGCGCCTTAGTCAATCAACCCCGGGTGTTATTGCTCGACGAGCCATTGGGCGCGCTCGACTTAAAATTACGCGAACAAATGCAGTCGGAACTCAAAGCGTTACAAAAACAACTGGGTATTACGTTTATTTATGTCACCCACGATCAAGGTGAAGCCTTGTCGATGTCCGATCGGGTAGCAGTTTTTAATCAAGGCAAAATCGAGCAAATTGATACACCAAAAATGCTGTATTCCCAACCCAAAACAGTGTTTGTCGCTGATTTTGTCGGCACAGCCAATGTGATTCGTGGCGCACTCGCCAAACAAATCACTGGGGCTACGCAAGCATTTGCAGTGCGCCCAGAGCAAATTCGCCTTGGCGCCAGCACCTGCGAGCCGCAATTAAATGGCCAAGTGGCGGACATTCATTACCTTGGTGCTAGCAGCCGTTTGGCCTTGCAAGTCAGTAGCGGCGAGCGCGTTTGGGTCACGCTGGCGAACGATAGCGCCGTTATTCCAGAAATTGGCAGCGCGCTCACCGTGCATTGGCCCAAGCACAGCATGGTTTTACTCAACGAGGCCGCATCATGAGCAGCCCAAACCATTTCCCAAACCAATGGATGCCACTACGCAGGCTGTCTGATTTATTTTGGCGTCAACCCAAGCTCTTGTTGCTGGTGCTGCTTTTACCGCCATTGGCTTGGTTTGGCATTGTCTATTTGGGCTCTTTGCTGGCCTTGTTATGGCAAAGTTTTTATACCTTTGATGACTTCACGATGGCCGTCACGCAGCAATTGACCTTGGCCAACTACCAAGCGCTGTTTGATGCCGCCAATTACGACGTGGTACTGCGTACTTTGGTGATGGCGTGTGCGGTGACCTTAGCGTCGGCCATTTTGGGGTTTCCGATTGCCTACTATATGGCGCGCTACGCCAAGGGCTGGCAAAAAGGCGCGATGTATGTGGCGGTGATGCTGCCGATGTGGGCGAGCTATATCGTCAAAGCCTATGCATGGACGGTGATTTTGGCCAAGGGCGGCGTGGTGTACTGGTTTTATAACCAGCTGGGTTTAAGCAGTGTCATCGATGCGCTATTGGCGCTGCCCAGCATCGGTGGCAACTCTTTGTCGACGTCCAATTTAGGGCGTTTCACCGTATTCACCTATATCTGGCTGCCTTTTATGATTTTGCCGATTCAAGCATCCATCGAGCGCATTCCAGCCAATTTAATCCAAGCCAGCGCCGATTTAGGCGCGACACCACGGCAAACGTTTTATACGGTGATTTTGCCGCTGGCGTTTCCCGGCGTTGTCGCCGGTTCGATTTTCACGTTTAGCCTCACGCTGGGCGATTACATCATTCCACAATTGATTGGCCCATCGGGTTTATACATCGGCACCATGGTGTATACGATGCAAGGCTCGATCGGCAATATGCCGCTCGCCGCCGCGTTTACCGTCGTTCCAGTGCTGATTATTGCCCTCTACCTCACCATCGCCCGCCGCTTAGGAGCTTTTGATGCGCTTTAATTGCAAACCACAAGATGCCAATGCCCCTCGTGCGCCGTGGTGGTTAACGACACTGGCTGTCGGCGGTATTTTCTTTTTGCATTTTCCGATCATCATGGTCGCACTGTATGCGTTTAATACCGAAGAATCGGCGTTTAGCTTTCCCTTGCAAGGATTTACTTTTCGCTGGTTTATTGCCGCTAGCGAGCGCAGCGATTTACTCGAGGCCGTTTGGCTATCCATCAAAATTGCACTCATCGCGACTGTATCGGCCTTAGTGCTAGGCACGATGGCGGCTGCAGCGCTATACCGCCGTAATTTCTTTGGTAAAGAAGCGATTACGCTGGTACTGATTTTGCCGATTGCGCTGCCCGGCATTGTGACGGGGATTGCCCTGCTTTCGGCCTTTCGTTTGGCCGATATCGAAACCGGCTTTTGGACTATCGCCATCGGCCACGCTACGTTTTGCGTGGTGGTGATTTACAACAATGTCGTCGCTCGCCTACGCCGTAGCGCATATAGCTTAATTGAAGCGTCGATGGATTTAGGTGCCGATGGCTGGCAAACCTTTCGCTACGTCTTACTGCCGCAACTCGCAACGTCCTTACTCGCAGGTGCAGTGCTGGCTTTTGCTTTGAGCTTTGACGAAATTATCGTCACCACCTTTACCGCGGGCCAACAACAAACCTTACCGATTTGGCTACTCAATCAACTAGGCCGCCCGCGCGATGTGCCGGTCACCAATGTTGTGGCACTGGGCATTATGTTGCTCACCACCCTGCCGATTTTATTGGCTTGGCGATTAACCCAAGGCACTGAAGACACCGCCGGTGCCAGTAAATAATGCGACCAGCAACCACGACCCGCCCCACAGGAGATAGCGCGATGAATAAACAATTACTCATCAATGGACAGTTTCAGCTTGGCGAAGGTGCTGTTGAAGAGATTCTCAATCCCGCCACCGGCGAAGTCATCGAGCGCATTGCCGAGGCGTCTTTAGAGCAAATCCAAGCCGCCGTTTCGGCCGCCAATGCCGCCTTTCCCCATTGGGCACTCATGGTGCCTAAAGATCGCAGCATGCTGTTACTGCGATTGGCCGAGCGCATTGAAGCCACCGCCAGCGAATTTGCTCGCTTAGAATCGCTCAATTGTGGCAAGCCCTATCTGGCAGCGCTCAATGATGAAATCCCGGCAGTCGCCGATGTGTTTCGCTTTTTTGCTGGTGCGATTCGCAATCAACACGGCGCATTAGCCGGCGAATATTTACCCGGATTTACCAGCATGATCCGGCGCGATCCTTTAGGCGTGGTTGCCAGTATCGCGCCGTGGAATTACCCACTGATGATGGCCGCGTGGAAAATCGCGCCAGCGATTGCTGCTGGCAATACGGTAGTGATCAAACCCTCAGAGCAAACGCCGCTGACTACGCTCAAATTAGCGACATTAATCGCTGAAATCTTGCCACCTGGCGTAGTCAACGTGATTACTGGCCGTGGCGATAGCGTCGGCAGTCCGTTGATTAACCACCCAGCAGTGCGCATGATTTCATTAACTGGCGACGTCTCAACCGGCGGGCGGTTTTTAGAAGCCGCAGCCAAAACGGTAAAACGCACCCATCTGGAATTGGGCGGCAAAGCGCCAGTAATTGTTTTTGACGACGCTGATTTAGACGCCGTGGTCGCAGCGATTCGCAATTTTGGCTATTACAACGCCGGCCAAGACTGCACCGCAGCGTGCCGCATTTATGCCGGCGCCAAAATTTACGACAAACTGGTCGCCGAGCTCTCCAGCGCGGTCGCTAGCATTAAATATGGCGAGCAACATTTGGACGGCGTTGAAATGGGGCCGCTAATTTCTGAGCGACAACGCAGCCGCGTCGCTAGCTTTGTCGAACGCGCCGCGCAATTGCCGCATATTGAAGTCACCGCTGGCGGACGAGCGGTTGAAGGACGTGGCTTTTTTTACCAGCCGACGGTCATTGCTGGCGCTTTGCAAAACGATGAGATCGTTCGCCGCGAAGTCTTTGGTCCAGTGGTGTCGATCACCCGCTTTACCGAGCCAGAGCAAGCGCTCGCTTGGGCCAATGACTCCGACTATGGCTTGGCCAGCTCGGTCTGGACGCGCGATGTGAGCCATGCCATGCAATTTGCCGCCAAGCTGCAATACGGCTGCACATGGGTCAATACGCACTTTATGTTGGTCAGTGAAATGCCGCACGGCGGAATGAAACGATCGGGCTATGGCAAAGACTTGTCGATGTATGCGCTTGAAGACTACAGCTGTGTGCGCCATGTGATGGTGAAGCTGTGAGCCAGATGGCCTTGATGTAGCGCGGTATGGCTTGGTGCTGCTTATCAAAATACATCCATCAGGTATATCAATCTAAGTCTTATTTTATATAGCCAAAAAAGCAATACCCATAGGTAAGAATCAAGGAGATCGCGATGAGTAACAATCAAACCCTGCGCCAACGCCAAGCTGCGGCCACACCGCGCGGCGTGGGCGTGCTGGCACCCTTTTTTATTGAACGCGCACTCAATGCCGAGCTGTGGGATGTGGAAGGTCGCCGTTTTATTGATTTTGCCGGTGGTATTGCGGTGCTCAATACTGGGCATTGCCACCCCACAGTCAGCGCCGCAGTGCAAAAGCAACTCGCCGCCTTTACCCATAGCTGTTATCAAGTTGTGCCTTATGAATCGTATATTGCTTTGGCGGAACGCATTAATGCTTTAACACCGGGGACGCATGTCAAAAAAACCGCTTTTTTTTCTAGCGGCGCTGAAGCCGTCGAAAACGCGATCAAAATCGCCCGTGCCGCCACCGGTCGCAGCGCGGTGATTGCTTTTACTGGCGGTTTTCATGGCCGAACGATGATGGGCATGGCACTCACCGGTAAAGTGGCGCCGTATAAAATCGGCTTTGGCCCCTTCCCCGGCGAGGTGTATCACGCGCCTTTTCCGCAAGAATTACACGGCGTGAGCACCGAGCAATCACTGCAAAGACTCAATGAGCTATTTAAAGCCGATGTCGATCCGCAACGCGTTGCGGCGATTATTTTTGAACCGGTGCAAGGCGAAGGCGGCTTTTATATTGCGCCGCCAGAATGGCTACGCGCGCTGCGGCAATTGTGCGATCAACACGGTATTTTGCTGATTGCCGATGAAATCCAAACTGGCTTTGCCCGCACCGGACAATGGTTTGCGATGCAGCACTACGATGTATTGCCCGATTTAATAACGCTAGCCAAATCATTAGCCGGCGGCTATCCATTATCCGCCGTGTGTGGCCGCGCCGAAATCATGGACGCACCGAATCCGGGTGGCCTGGGCGGCACGTATGCTGGCAATCCGCTGGCCATTGCCGCCGCACACGCGGTCTTGGATGTGATCGACGCCGAGCAACTCAATCTACGCGCCAATCAACTCGGTGATCGACTCAAAGCGCGCTTGCAAACCATCGCCACCACCGTGCCGCACATCGCGCAAATCCGTGGCTTGGGCGCGATGGTCGCCATTGAATTGATTGACCCCACTACGGGTGAGGCTGATGTGGCCAAAACCAAGGCCATTCAAGCGCACGCCTTAGCTCAGGGTTTAATTCTGCTAAGCTGTGGTACTTACGCCAATGTAATCCGCTTTTTATTTCCACTGACCATCGAAGACACGGTCTTTGCTGAAGCGCTGGATATTTTAGAGGCGGCACTAAAGGGGAATGCAGATGCTGCAACTTGATGATCCAACCCTGCTACGCGAACACGCACTAATCGACGGGCTTTGGCAATCGGCCGACGACGGCGCAACGCTAGCGGTGACTAATCCGGCGGATAATTCGCCAGTCGCCGTGGTGCCGCGCATGGGCGTTGCTGAGACGCAACGCGCCATTTTTGCCGCACAAGCGGCGCAAATCGAATGGCGCGCGCGGTCAGGCAAAGAGCGATCGATTATTTTACGCCGCTGGTTTGATTTACTCATGCAGCATCAAACCGATCTGGCCAAAATCATGACCGCCGAGCAAGGTAAACCCTTGGCCGAAGCCAAAGGCGAAATCGCTTATGCCGCCAGCTTTATTGAATGGTTTGCCGAAGAAGCCAAACGGCTTGATGGCCATGTATTACAGCATCCACAAGCGGATAAACGCATTTTGGTCATCCGCCAAGCCATTGGCGTGACTGCAGCGATTACGCCGTGGAATTTCCCAGCGGCCATGATTGCGCGTAAAGCCGGGCCTGCGCTCGCTGCGGGCTGCAGCATGGTGGTTAAACCCGCCAGCCAAACACCACTGACCGCTTTGGCCATGGCCGAGCTCTCATTGCGCGCCGGCATTCCGGCCGGGGTTTTTAATGTCATCACCGGCAACGCCAGCGAAATCGGTGGCGAGCTCACGCGTAATCCAATTGTGCGCAAACTCAGCTTCACTGGCAGTACCGCCGTTGGCAAAGCCTTAATGGCGCAATGCGCCGATACCATTAAAAAAGTGTCTTTAGAGCTGGGCGGCAATGCACCATTTATTGTGTTTGAAGATGCTGATCTGGATGCCGCCGTGGCTGGCGCAATGATTGCCAAATTTAGAAATGCCGGACAAACCTGCGTGTGCGCCAACCGGATTTTGGTGCATGACGCGGTGTATGACGAATTTAGCCACAAGCTGCGTATCGCGATGCAAGCCCTCAAAGTCGGCAATGGCATGGATTCAGAGGTGATACTTGGTCCTTTGATTGACGATAAAGCCATCGCCAAAGTCCAAGAGCACCTGAGCGATGCACTCGAGCATGGCGCAAAGCTCTTGCTCGGCGGCGGTCTGGATGCTTTAGGTGGCCGTTTTTTCCAGCCTACTTTGCTCAGCCATGTCACCACCGCAATGAAAATCGCCCACGAGGAAACCTTTGGTCCGGTGGCGCCGCTATTTCGTTTTTACAACGAGCACGAAGCGATTGATTTGGCCAATGACACCGAGTTTGGCTTAGCGGCGTATTTTTATAGCCACGATATTGGCCGAATTTTCCGCGTAGCCGAAGCACTTGAGTCCGGCATGGTGGGCATCAATACCGGCCTAATCTCGAATGAAGTCGGCCCATTTGGCGGCATCAAACAATCCGGTCTAGGCCGAGAAGGCTCGCGCTTTGGTATCGATGATTATGTTGAATTAAAGTATCTGTGTATTGCGGGGCTGTAAATCGATCCAAACCGCTTAAATTGACCCAAAAAAAACCATCAGGGTAAGCAAGCCCTGATGGTTTTTTCTTTGAGTCAACCCGCAGCGAATGTCACTGGATGCGCAGTCAGCCATTGCCATTCATCATCAGTAAACAATCGAGAGCGCGTTAAAAATCGGCGGCCGGTGCCACTTTCTAATGAAAACATCCCACCCATTCCAGCCACCACATCGATGTTTAATTGCGTGTGTTGCCAATATTCAAACTGTGAGGCACTCATATAAAACGGCGCACCGCCAATATCGCCCAGATATACATCGCCAGCGCCAATGTGAAACTCCGTGCGTGAGAAACACATCGGCGCGCTGCCATCACAGCAGCCACCCGATTGATGAAACAGCAAAGCACCATACCGCAGTGCTAGCGAATCAATTAACTGCAATGCAGCCTCGGTGGCGATCACTCGCGGTACGACCAGATCTAGATTCGTCATTGACATTCTCCTGGGCGATCCGCGATCCGCGATCCGCGATCCGCAAACAGCAAACCGCATCGCCCAGCGGATTTTAGAAAAAACCCAGCGCTTGGTTGGAATAGCTCACGAGTAAGTTTTTAGTTTGTTGATAATGATCGAGCATCATTTTGTGATTTTCTCGACCGATGCCCGATTGCTTATAACCACCAAAAGCCGCGTGCGCCGGATACGCATGATAGCAATTGGTCCAAACTCGGCCCGCTTGAATCTCACGGCCAAAGCGATACGCTTGATTGATATCTCGGCTCCAAACACCGGCACCCAAACCGTATAAGGTGTCGTTGGCGATTTCTAGCGCTTCGGCTTCGGTTTTAAAGGTGGTGACCGAGACCACTGGGCCAAAAATTTCTTCTTGGAAAATGCGCATTTTGTTATGCCCAACAAAAATCGTCGGCTGGATGTAAAACCCTTGGCCCAACTCGCCATCTAGCCGTGTGGCCTCACCGCCAGTTAAGCATTTGGCGCCTTCTTGTTTGCCTAAATCTAAATACGACAAGATTTTTTCAAACTGTTCTTGCGATGCTTGGGCACCAATCATGGTATTGCCATCGAGTGGATGACCTTGGCGAATGGCTTTCACCCGCTGCACCGCCCGCTCCATAAATTGCTCGTAAATCGACTCTTGAATCAAAGCGCGCGATGGGCAGGTACACACCTCGCCTTGGTTGAGTGCAAACATTGCAAAGCCTTCGAGTGCTTTATCAAAATATGCGTCATCGGCTTGCATCACACTGGCAAAGAAAATATTTGGGCTTTTACCGCCCAATTCGAGCGTCGCCGGAATCAAGTTTTGACCGGCGTATTGCATAATCAAACGCCCGGTGGTGGTTTCTCCAGTAAAGGCAATTTTGGCAATGCGTTTGCTACTGGCTAGCGGTTTACCCGCCTCTAGACCGTAGCCATTGACGATATTGAGTACGCCCGGTGGTAATAAATCAGCAATCAACTCCGCCAACACCAAGATCGAAGCTGGCGTTTGCTCGGCAGGTTTTAACACTACACAATTGCCAGCGGCTAATGCCGGAGCGAGCTTCCAAGTGGCCATTAGAATCGGGAAATTCCACGGAATAATCTGCCCGACCACGCCCAGCGGCTCATGAAAATGATACGCCACCGTATCATGATCAATTTCTGAAATACCGCCTTCTTGCGCGCGAATGGCGCCAGCAAAATAACGAAAATGATCAATCGCCAGCGGGATATCGGCCGCCCGTGTTTCACGGATCGGTTTGCCATTGTCGATGGTTTCGGCCACGGCCAGCATTTCTAAATTGACCTCCATCCGATCGGCAATCTGATTCAAAATCCGTGCGCGCTCCGCTGCGCTGGTGCGGCCCCATGCCCCTTTAGCGGCATGCGCGGCGTCGAGCGCCAATTCAACATCGGCCGCTTTCGATCGAGCCACTTGGCAAAAAACTTGTCCGGTAATCGGCGTGATATTGTCAAAATATTCGCCATCGATCGGTGCTTGCCATGTGCCATTAATAAAATTGCCATACTGCTGACGATAGGGAAATGCAATATTCAAAAACTGCATCTGGGCATGGTTCATTTGCGTTCACTCCTTAGATTTAATCAAAAAATGACACTCCAACTTGGCGGCAACAATCATCGCCCTATTACTCAAACCCACGCTGTAACGCGCGTTTGACTTGGTTTTTTTGGGCGAACTCTTTTTGCTCATCAAGCTATTTGCAAAAGCCATGCCTAGTTTTAAAAACTAGATTAAGCCTTGATTTTATTAGATATATTTCAAACCCAGGATTGAACACAATAGCGTAAGTGTGTCAATTTTGAACACTGACACCGAACAGTTGAACACCGATGAACAACCGTTGGCATAGTGTGATGTAGGCTCAATTTGCCTTTTTACCGCACGCAGATACACAATAAAAATCAGCCCTCAGCCGGCAAAAAAACTCACTGAATAAGGAGCGATTGTGGATCAATTTCAATTGCAATCGACGCAATTATTGGCAGCGCATCAACGCTCAGCGCAATATGGTCTCGATGCCGTGCAGCAAGCTGACTATGTCATTTTATCGGCCAAGCAACTGCAAGCGCAGCAAGACGAGCAGCGCGGGTTTTATCTGCAAGCGTTGCCAGTACTGAGCACGCTATATCAACAAATCGCCAAAAGTCACAGCACGATTGTGCTCACTGACGCCAATGGATTGGTGCTGCATGCCTTAGGTGACGATCAATTTTTAGCTAAAAACCACAAGGTTGCCCTCAAGCCCGGTGCCATCTGGAGCGAGCAATATCAGGGCACCAACGCCATTGGCACGGCTTTGGCCGAGCAACGCGCCATCACCGTACATGCCGAACAACATTTTTTACGCGCCAATCAAGGCCTCACTTGCGCCAGCGTGCCGATTTTTAGCCCTAATTCAAGCTTGCTTGGCGTGATTGATGTAACGGGTGATTACCGTAGTTACCATGCGTCAACGCTTTCGTTGATCAAAATGTCGGCACAAGAATTAGAAAATAAAATCCTCTGCAATGCCTTTCATGACGCCCTCTATATCAGCTTTCATAGTCGAGCTGAATTAATTGCAACTGCGATGGAAGGCATATTGGTGTTTGATCTCGATGGGCAATGCTTAGCGGCCAATCAAAGCGCGCTATTTCAGCTCAATGCTGCGGCACCAGCGTCATTTGCTCACTGTTTTGATACGCGCCATCAATCGATCAACGACATCCTTAGC
Source organism: Deefgea piscis (assembly GCF_019665785.1). Classification (NCBI taxonomy): domain Bacteria; kingdom Pseudomonadati; phylum Pseudomonadota; class Betaproteobacteria; order Neisseriales; family Chitinibacteraceae; genus Deefgea; species Deefgea piscis. The sequence continues at coordinate 984,495 of NZ_CP081149.1, read as the reverse complement.
GCCTGCCGCTTTAGCCCAGCGCAGCTGACGCTGACTTTGCACAATGGCATGCGTATTGCGGCCATCGCCCGCTTTGGTAGCGCGCCGCAAACGCAGCAAAGCAAGCGGTTTTCACATTTAAATTACCTCAATACCGGCGACACTCAAGTTGCGCGGATGATTGAGCGTGTTAGCAAAGTATTAGGGCATGGGATTCCGATTTTAATTACCGGCGAAACCGGCAGCGGCAAAGAGCTACTGGCGCAAGCGATTCATAAAGATTCGCCCCAAGCGAGCAAAAACTTTGTCGCAGTCAATTGCGCTTCGATTCCAGAATCGCTCATTGAATCTGAATTATTTGGCTACGCGGAAGGCGCATTTACTGGTGCCAAACGCAGCGGGAACAATGGCAAAATCATTCAAGCGCATGGTGGAACTTTATTTTTGGATGAAATTGGCGATATGCCTTTGGCTTTGCAAGCGCGTTTACTGCGGGTGTTACAAGAAAGAGAAATCACGCCGCTGGGCAGCGATCGCTCAATTGCGATTGATATGGCGCTCATTTGTGCCACCCACCGTGATTTAGCCACGCAAGTGGCGCAAGGCTTGTTTCGCGAAGACTTGTATTATCGAATTCAAGGGCTCATGGTGAAACTACCACCAGTGCGCGAACGCAGCGATTTAGCGGTTGTCATTGGCAAAATCTTGCATAACTTAGGCCAAAAACAATTGTCATCAGCGGCGCTGGCGCTGTGTTTGAACTACGATTGGCCGGGCAACTTTAGGCAGTTATATACGGTATTACGCACCGCTGCTGTCTTGGCTGGCGATGCAAAGCAGCTGGATATTGTGCATTTTCCTGATGAGTTTATCGATGCGATTGCGGTCAATCCTGAGCAAGCAACGCACTTACACACGCTATCGACACAAGCGATTCAAGCGGCGCTCGCTGCGCATCATGGCAACGTCTCTGCCACTGCACGCGCTCTGGGTATTTCGCGTAATACGGTTTACCGCAATAAATGCTAGATCCAGCCACCTCAGCATTGCATCACAGCCGTTTAGATTTGCTGCTGATGTTACAGGGTATATTCATCTAGATCATACAAAATATAGTCAACATTAATATACCCACACAAGCCGCAGCGCATGGCGTTTTGCACCATACGCTGGGAAAATACGGCTTTAGCGCTGCGTCAATTAAACGCTCACGCCACCGGTGCCAAATGCTTCGGCATGAATTCGCTCACCACTCACGCCCAAAGCCTGCAGCGATTTAATCTGTGCCTGCATAAACGCCAAAGGGCCGCACAAATAATAATCCGCATCCGGCAAAATCACCCGATCAGCCAGCTTGGCCAAATCAATTGGGCCAAGGTGATGGCTGGCTGCGGGATCGGCTTGATCATAAAAAACCGTCGCAGCGAAATTAGCCTTGGCAGCAGTCAATTGCTGCACCTGCTGTTTAAATGCATGCACCTCAGGATTGCGGCAAGCATGAATTGAGTTCACTTGGCGCTCAGTGCCTGTGGCATGCAAATGCTGCAGCATCGCCATCATCGGGGTAATCCCAACGCCACCACTGATCAACACCACGGGACTACTGCGATCGGTATGCAAGACAAAATCACCAGCTGGTGGTGCAACATCAATCACGTCACCCACTTCAATCGTGCTATGCAATAGGTTCGAGACTTGACCGATGATTTGCTGGTTTTGCTCACGCTTAACTGAAATGCGCAAATAATCTTGCCCCGGCGCATCCGACAAACTGTACTGCCGCGGCTGCATCAATTGCCATTCAGGCACAAACATTCGCACCGAAATATATTGCCCTGGCAAATAATCCGGGACCGCGCCGCCATCGGCTGGGCGTAAATAAAACGACGTAATTTCACTGCTTTCGACTACTTTTTTTGCCACCACAAAACCACGCCAGCCCGTCCAGCCACCGCTTTTGAATGCGGCAGCAGCATACAATTGCGCTTCTTCGGCTATCAATACATCCGCCAGTTGGCCATAAGCTGCGGCCCAAGCAGCAATCAATTCATCCGTAGCGGCAGCACCCAGCACTTCTCGAATCGAAGCCAATAAATGATGACCAACAATCGGGTAATGCTCGGGGCGGATGCCCAAGCTGATGTGTTTATTGGCAATGCGCGTTAATACCGGCGCCAATACGCTGGGGTTATCAATGTGTTCTGCATACGCCGCAACCGCCATCGCCAGCGCTTGTTGCTGGGCGCCTGACTGCTGATTGCCTTCGTTAAAAATCTGTTTGAGTTCTGGATTATGCTGAAACATTCGCGCATAAAAATGCGTAGTTAACGCCACACCATGCTGTTTAAGAATCGGCGCGGTGGCGCGAACTAAGTCACGATCAGTCAAATTAAGCATGGTTATTCCTACATCAGTTCATAAAGATGTATTTATTATACATATTTATGAACATAAGAAAAGACACGGCATTGCGGTATTTTGCCGCGACCATTCATCACAATACTAATGTCAGGATTTATGCTTTAGTGATTCGCGACTGCAGGAGCGACTTCAACTCGCCCTCGCCCCTTCTTTTTGGCCACTAATAAAGCATCGTCCGCCCGCTGAATCATGTCACTGACACTGCATGACATCTCAGCCGGTATGGTGGCCACACCGATACTCGCGGACATCGTAATGGCTTGCTGATTGATTAATAATGGTGTGTTTTGAATCGCGAGTAAAATCGCATTGGCTTTTTCAACCGCATGCTCATGTTGAATATCAGGCAAAACAATAATAAATTCATCGCCGCCATAGCGACCTAAATGATCATAAGAGCGTAAGCACAACTTAATCATCCGCACAAATTCAATCAATAACTGATCGCCAACCGGATGACCGTACTCATCATTAACTTGCTTGAAATAATCCACATCCACCATCATCAAAGCCAAAGGCATATGGCTACGCCCAGCGCGTGCCATTTCACGCTGCAGCAAATCCATAATGGCGCCGCGATGCCAAATATTCAGTAAAGGATCAAGGACAGAAGCACGCTTCACTTCGCACAATTCAGCAAACATCATTTGCTGCGATTCGCTCAATTCTCGGGTTAAAAAAACTTGTTCTACCCAGCTACCCAAATCATGCAAACAATTGCGTTCTTCATCAGACAGTTCACGAGGCATGTGATCAATAATGCATAAAGTGCCAACATTATGCCCATCGGCATTTTTTAATGGCCGACCGGCATAAAAAATCACATAAGGCGCATCCAGCACCAGCGGATTATCGGCAAAGCGAATATCTTGGCGCGCATCGGGAATCACGAATAAATCATCGCCCAGAATGGCATGGCCACAAAAAGAAATGTCCCGCCCAGTCTCTCTCACCGGTAAACCCATGCAGGATTTAAACCACTGCCGGTTTTCATCAATGAGCGACACCAAAACAATCGGCACATTAAACACCCGCTTGGTCATGCGAACGACGCGATCGAATACCTCTTCGTCGGGCGTAGACAGCAATAACATCTTACGCAATGAGGCCATTCTTTCGTCTTCATTGCTCGGGATGGGGGCCGGTAACATGCGTACTCCAAAACTAAATTAATTGATAAAGAATGATAACTCGGTCAACGCCTGCCAAAAAAAATGGCGCTGCATAATTTTGCAATGCACAGCGATAAATCAAGAAATACTGCATTGTTAAAACAAAGATAAGGTATTCAACCATCAATAATTACATAAAACAATACTATAACTTACTCATCAACAAAAACACGACCATCATTACGCCAGTGCTCTGAAGCCAAGCACGGCAATGCGCCATCATCGATCAGTAGCAAAATGAAGCGCAACGCACTTGAGACTACTAGCTCGTTGGCGGTATTACTGCAAAGCGCAGGACTACAGCGGCAAAAATCCGGATAATGCGCGCTAACTCAATATGCGTGCTATTTAAGGAATTCTGCCATGGAAATTAAGGTTAATTTTCTCGACAAGCTTCGTCTTGAAGCCAAGTTCGATGATTTCACGGTGGTGGCCGATCAGCCGATCCGCTACAAAGGCGATGGCTCGGCACCCGGGCCGTTCGACTATTTTTTAGCGTCATCGGCATTGTGCGCGGCGTATTTTGTGAAGTTGTATTGCGATACGCGCGGTATTTCAACCGAGCATATTCGTCTATCGCAAAACAATATTGTTGATCCAGAAAACCGCTATCAGCAAATATTCAAAATTCAGGTGGAATTACCCAAAGAAATCTCGGACAAAGATCGACAAGGCATTTTGCGCTCGATTGAGCGCTGCACAGTCAAAAAAGTCGTGCAAACGGGGCCTGAATTTATCATTGAAGAAGTCGATAATTTAGATGCCGATGCGCAGGCTTTGTTGACCTTAAACCCCGATGCGGACGCCGCCACCTATATCGTTGGTAAAGATCTACCGCTCGAGCAAACCATCGCCAATATGTCTGGCCTATTGGCCAACTTGGGCATGAAGATTGAAATCGCTTCGTGGCGCAATATCATCCCCAATGTTTGGTCGCTACATATTCGCGACGCGCACTCACCAATGTGTTTTACCAATGGCAAAGGCGCGAGCAAAGAAAGCGCATTGGCATCGGCCTTGGGCGAATTTATCGAGCGACTCAACTGCAATTTCTTTTATGCCGGCCAGTTTTGGGGCACCGACATTGCCAATGCCGAGTTTGTGCATTACCCGAATGAGCGCTGGTTTAAGCCGGGCCCAAACAATGCGCTACCGACTGAAATCCTCGATGACTATTGCCTGCCAATTTTCAACCCCGATGACGAGCTACTTGGCTCGCATTTGATTGACACCAATTCAGGTAATGCGGCGCGCGGCATCTGCTGCTTACCGTTTGTGCGTCAATCAGACGGCGAAACGGTGTATTTCCCAAGCAATTTGCTCGAAAACCTGTTTGTGAGTAACGGCATGAGCGCCGGCAATACCTTGGCCGAAGCGCAAGTGCAATGCCTATCAGAAATCTTCGAGCGCGCAGTGAAACGCGAAATTCTCGAGGGCGAAATCACGCTGCCCGATGTACCGCAAGCCGTACTGGAGAAATACCCGAGCATTTTAGCGGGCATTCAAGGCTTAGAAGAGCAAGGCTTCCCAGTCATCGTAAAAGACGCATCGCTTGGCGGTGTATATCCGGTCATGTGCGTTACGCTGATGAACCCACGTACCGGCGGCGTATTTGCCTCATTCGGCGCGCACCCGAGCTTAGAAGTCGCCTTAGAGCGCAGCCTAACCGAGTTGCTGCAAGGGCGTAGTTTTGAAGGCTTAAATGATTTGCCTCGGCCAACCTTTGAGAGCCAAGCTTTGACTGAACCGAATAACTTTGTCGAGCATTTTATTGATTCAAGCGGCATTGTGTCTTGGCGCTTTTTCAGTGCCAAAGCGCAGTACGAATTTGTTGAGTGGGATTTCTCCAGCCAAGGCGACAACGCCAATGCCGACGAAGCGGCTACCCTATTTGGCATTTTGGCCGACATGGGCAAACAAGCCTATATGGCGGTGTACGATCAACTCGGTGCTATCGCCTGCCGCATTGTGGTACCTGGCTATTCGGAAATTTACCCGATCGACGACTTGGTCTGGGATAACACCAATAAAGCGCTATTGTTCCGCGAAGATATTTTGAACTTGCACCGCCTAAGTGATGTGCGTCTAGTGGCCCTGCTCGATCGTTTAGAAGACAACGAGCTGGGTGATTACTCAACCATCACCGACTTAATTGGCATTGCCTTTGATGAAAATACCGTTTGGGGTCAACTCACCGTACTCGAACTCAAACTATTGATTCATCTGGCCTTGCATCAATATCCTGAAGCGCATGAGCTCGTCGGTGCTTTCTTGCAGTACAACGACAACACCCTTGATCGCGTATTGTTTTATCAAGCGATGAATGTGGTACTTGAAGTTGAGATGGATGATGAGATGGAACTGGCCGACTACGAGGTCAACTTCCGTCGCATGTTTGGCAACGAAAGGATCGACGCGGTGATCGGCTCAATCAACGATACCATCCGCTTTTATGGCTTGACGCCAACCAGCATGCAACTAGAAGGACTTGATCGCCACCAGCGCATCATCGATAGCTACCAAAAACTGCACACCGCACGCGCAACCGCAGCGGGGATGTCGAACACTTAAGCTTTAGGCATTGTCGATAGGTATATGGCTGTAAACTTTTATTTATAAATATTACAGCCATATACATACACAAACGTCGGATGGCTGGCGCAGAATTTTGCCGATACCGATCGATAGGCCATAAAAAAACCCTCAAAACAATTGAGGGTTTTTTTACAGCTAAATTAACGACTCGCTAAACCGACTCGGTTCAGAAAGGAATATCGTCTTCAAAGTCGTCAAAATTACGCGCCGGTTTTGCCGCAGCTTGTGGTGGTGCTTGGCGTGGTGCTTGTTGTTGCTGTTGCACTGGGGCGCTGTATTCTTGGTTGAAATCATCACCACCGCCTTGCTGGTTGTAACCACCGCCGGCGTTACCACCGGTATCACCACGCCCGCCGAGCATTTTCATTTCATCAGCGATAATTTCAGTGGTGTAGCGATCAGCACCCGTTTGCTTATCTTGCCATTTGCGAGTTTGCAAACGACCTTCGATATACACGCTGCTGCCTTTTTTTAAGTATTGGCCGGCAATTTCAGCCAAGCGGCCATACATGCTGATGTTATGCCATTCGGTTTTTTCTTGCTTTTGGCCAGATTGCTTGTCTTTCCAGCTCTCAGTGGTCGCAATCGAAAAATTACATACTGCATTGCCATTAGGCATAAAGCGCGTTTCTGGGTCTCTACCCAAATTACCAATTAGCAATACTTTATTTAATGAGGCCATTCATTTGCTCCAGTTTTTTTAAATCAATTCAATTTTTACGGCGCCTAGCACCGCACAATTTATGTCGTAGCGATATTGGTTTCAGCGATGAGTCGATCGACTTCAGCTTCGTCATAGCCCGCTTGCATCACTTTGAGCAGGGCGACGCGCTCGTCGATCAAAACCACGGCTTCTTTTACACCATCAATGGCGCCTAGTTTAGCAGACAGTCGGCCTACATCGCCTGACCATTCCTCACCAATGTGGAACATTTTGGTTTTGACCGGCAGTGGCGCTTGCATTCCCCATGAGACTAAAAGCCACACGGCCATCAGTAATGCGCACAGCGCAAACACCGGCATAGGGCTTTGAAACTCTTGGTATAAATACCCCGCTAATGCCGAGCCCATAAACATACTCGCCGCTTGGCAGGTGTTGTAAACACCCATCGCGGTGCCTTTGGCGGCGGTGGGAGCGATTTTAGAAATCAACGACGGTTGGGTGGCTTCTAAAATATTAAAGGCAATAAAATACACCCCTAGCCAAGCCACAATCCACGTGAGGCTGGGCATCCATAAAGTCATGCCCAGTTGCGCGGCAAACATCAGCGCGATGGCAAATAAAAACACTTCTTTAAGGTGGTTTTTTTTCTCACCATAAATAATTGCCGGCACCATCAACACAAAACCGACCAACACGACCGGCAAATACACCCACCAATGATGAGCCACATCAATGCCACCAATTTGCTTGAGTAGCAAGGGCATCACGGTAAACATGGCCATTTGCGAAGCGTGTAGCGCAAAAACACCGTAATTCAAACGCAGTAATTGCGGGTCTTTTAACACTTGCGGCAAGCGGCTGGCATTGGCTTCAGCATCGGAATGAAAACGCGATACTGCGGGATTAGGCACCACTTTCCACACGCCGATCAAAGCGGCAATAGTAAGACCAGCGGTGAGTAAGAAAATCCCCGGCAAGCCTATCCATTCGGCGAGTTTGGGCGCGGCCACCAGAGAAATAGCAAAGGTTGACGCAATTGACGCGCCAATCATCGCCATCGCTTTAGTGCGATGCTCTTCGCGGGTTAAGTCAGCCAATAACGCGGTCACTGCCGCCGAAATCGCCCCCGCGCCCTGCACTGCACGGCCCACAATCAACCACGCAATATGGTCCGCCATGGCACACATAATCGAGCCAATGGCAAACAGCGCCAAGCCGATATAAATGACTTTTTTGCGGCCAACATGATCAGACCACATGCCAAATGGCAATTGCAGCAAAGCTTGCGTTAAGCCATAAGCACCAAAGGCCAAACCGACCATGGTGTGATTTTCACCGCCGGGCAAATGCCCCGCGTAAACCGCAAACACTGGCAAGATCAAAAACATGCCCAGCATGCGAAGTGCATACAGCCCAGCTAGGCTGCTTGCGGCGCGCAATTCTAACGCCGACATAGTAGGAGAAACAGACATCAGCAGCCACATCAACAAAAGGATGGGCGATTTTAACAGCTCAGCCTCAGGATGGCAGTGTTTGCTTTATGATTGATTAAGAATACCTGCAGCACATCCCTATCCAGACTGGCCATATTCAAAGGGTATATCGATACAAGCTATTTAATTCAATGCCGATAGCTAAATACCTATAGATAAATGCCCTGCCACACCGCATCAGCACCCAAGCTGGCAAATACTGCTCTCATTTGTACCCAAGCAAATGAAAGACCGAGCAGCCCATCACTACGCAGACGCAGCAATTCCCCACAATTTGCACTTAATTCGAGGCTGGATGCGCGGCGCTGGCGGCATTGGCCACGCTTTGAAAATCAGCATCTAGCTGCGCCAATTGCGCGAATTTATTCGCGAACCACGCCGCATCGTACCAAGCCACATTCTGGCTATGCTTTACATCGTCCCACAAAGAAAAAAACCAACGCCGCGCCGCAAAGCCATCCGCTAAAGGATGCTGCTCGATATAGCTTTCCAATAAGCGCCAATCGGCAAATGCATCTGCCAAATGAAAAATATCCTGCTCACGATGGCGAAATGCCACATCACACGGATCAATGGCAGCAAGCGGCAAGCCGCTACTTGCGTCATATAAAAAATTACACGCGTGGGGGTCATCGTGGCACAGTGACGATGGCCCCGTAATGGGCGCCAACATGCGTTCACGCTCAGCCCACAGCTTGGCAAACGCGCTGCGTAATGGCGCAGAAAACGGCGAATTTGCAGTATTCAAACCATCCAGCAACGGCCGCGTCCACGATTCAAATGCGGGTAAAAATTCCGGTGTGAACTCACCATTGGCATGTTCAAAACCTCGCGCATCACTTACCGCATGCCACGCCAACATTTGCTCAACAATCCGCTGCGCCGTTTGTACCGGATTAGGCAAAGGATTGGGTAATTCCCATGCAGGAACGCCCAATAAACGCGGCATCAGAAAGGTATCGAGCTTGCCATGTTCACCCAAAATTTCGCGATGCTCTAAAACCTCGGACATTGGTAATACGCTATGCACTCGTAAGCGATTCAGGGCGATGATTTCAGAGGCCAAGCGCCCAGCTTGCCGAGAAAATTTAACGACAAACTCACCCTGCTCGGCCCGCAGCAACACCA